>JALHOE010000231.1 GCA_022843175.1 Deltaproteobacteria bacterium | reverse complement strand
TGCGCCTGCGCCTGCGCCTGCGCCCGAGCCTGCGCCTGCGCCTGCCGCTGCGCCTGCGCCTGCCGCTGCTGCGCCCGAGGCGCCCGCCGCCGAGGCGAAGCCCAAGAACCGTCTCCTCGAGCGACTCAAGCAAGCGCAGAACACGCCGACTGCGCAGCTCGAGAAGGACGACCCGGCGCACGCCAACGCGCGTCGGCTCGCGCGGCTCTTCGTCTCCGAGATCAAGCTCTACCACGAGGAAGAGTGCAAGCTCGGCAAGCAGAACGGCGATCTCTACGAGCGCCTCTACGAGGACATCGCGCTCTCGCGGCAGAACTTCGAGCAGCGCGTCCCGCAAGAGGTCCGCGCGCGGTACGACTATCTCTACGACGAGATCGTGCGTCAGCTGTGCGACGGCGACGCGGCGAAGCTCGGCGCCAAAGCCCCCAAGCCGAACCCGCCGCAGCTCACGTAAAACGCCGTAGGAAACGCGCGAAAACGGGACGGCGGCGGCCGCTCTGGTCGTGGTACAAGAGGGCTCTCAGCCCATGTCCACCGATTCCCCGACCCTCGCCGTTCCCGGTGTTGTTCACGTCGACAAAAGCGGCACCGCCGGCAGTGTCGTCACCACCGGGCCGGCCGTCGGTTGGATTTCGCCGAGCGGCATCCGCGAGTGGTCGCAGGAGCTGTCGCTCATCGCGCGCAGGGACCTGACCGACGCGATCCGCGAGGAGCTCGGCGTCACGATGCCCGAGAACCGCATCGCGAAGAGCCGTCACCCGCACGCCTTCCGCGCCTCGGCCGAGTCTCCGCTCGTCGCGGTGCTCTCGGAGCTCGCGCCCAAGCTGGTCGAGAAGGGCGTTCGCGTGCACACCGTCGGCTACGACCGCGTCACCGGCGGCTTCATGTACTTCGCCGAGGGCGGCTCCGGCGATGCGCTCCGCGTGCACGGCGATCTGCTCGAGATGATCGCGCCCGCCCTCGAGGGCGGGAGCTCCAACGCCGACATCGAGCGCTACCTCGACGGCCTCATCGACCGCGTGCTCCAGCACTTCTCCAAGGGGCAGCTCACCGAGGGCGCGGTCGAGCTCGCCAACGCGCTCCCCCGCCTCGCGACCGACGCACGCGGCCTCGCCGGTGTCGACCTCGACGCGTTCGAGGCCGAGGCCGCCGCCAACGCCGAGAAGTCGAGGAGCCATGAAGCGGGCGCGAAGAAGCTCGCCGAAGCGCTCGCGCACGCCAACGGCGGGAGCCCGGTGCCGGTGCCGCTCTTCGGCGAGGCCACGGCGCACACGCAGCCGGCGATGGACATCGTCGTCGACGGCCTGCCGCAGACGCTGCCGGCGCGCACCCGCTGGACGGTGTCCGGCGCGATCCGCGAAGAGGCGAAGCCCGTCGAGAAGCCGGTCGAGAAGCCGGTCGAGAAGGTCGTCGAGAAGCCGGTCGAGAAGGTCGTCGAGAAGCCGGTCGAGAAGGCAGCGAGCCCCAAGCCCGCCGCCGTTACCCCCAAGGCTGCGGCAGCGAGCCCCAAGCCCGCCGCCGTTACCCCGAAGCCTGCTGCGGCCGCGGCGTCGAAGCCGGTGGTCACGCCGAGCCCCGCGCCCGCGTCCGCCAAGCCCAGGGCCGAGCGCCTGCCGACGCCCTCGCCCCGCTTGGCCACGCCCGCCCCCGGGAAAATCCCCAACGTGCTCGCGGCCAAGCCCGCCGAGAAGCCGGCCGAGTCGAAGCCGATCTCGGCGCCGCGCCCGGAGCCGGTGCGCGAGTCGAAGCCCGAGGCCGTAAGGGTCGAGCCCTCGGCGGTTCAGGTGATCCGCCAGCAGACGGTGCTCGGCGTGGGCGTCCCGCCCGAGCTCTCGTCCACGATGCCGCAGCAGTCGAAGCTCGAGGTCGTCGAGGAGCCGAAGCCCGAGCCCGTCGTCGAAGCGAAGCCCGAGCCCGTCGTCGAAGCGAAGCCCGAGCCCGTCGTCGAAGCGAAGAAGGCCGAGCCCAAGCCCGAGAAGGCCGAGCCCAAGCCCAAGAAGGCCGAGCCCAAGCCCGAGAAGGCCGAGAAGAAGGCGGACAAGCCGGCGGCGAAGGCCGAGGAAGCGCCCAAGAAGAAGGCCGCCTCCGAGCCCGCGCCGCCCCCGCCCACCAAGTCGAGCGCGATGACGTACGTGATCCTCGCGATCCTGGTCATCGCCGCGATCGCGTTCTTCATGATGAAGCGGAAGTAGCGCGCGCCGTTTACTTCACGCGACGCGAGCGCCGATGCACCGCGAGGAGGCCGGCCGCCGCGAGGAGCGCCGGCGTCAGCTCCGCCGCGACCTCGGGCGGTGCGATCCCGCACAGGCACGCTTGCGGCTCCGGCTCCCTCGCGACCGACAGGCACGGCTGGGGAGGCGCGCTGTCGGCATCGGCGTCGGCGTCCGTCGCCGCGTCGTCGACCGTCGCGTCCGCACCGAACGCAGTGCCCGACAGCGTGAGCGCAACGCTGGCCGCGATGAATTGCGCGCGGCGCGCCAAGACCTTTCGGCTCGCGTCGTCCCCCATGGTCGGACGATCGTAGAGCACTTCTGTGGGTTCAGGAGGGGACGCCGTACAGCTTGTTCAGCAAGGGCGCGAGCGCGGCGGCTTCGGCCTCGGTGAGCTGAACCGCGAGCTCCGCGCCGTCGCCCGAGCGCCGTTGATACGCGCGATCGCACACCGCCTTGAGCACGCCCGTGCGCGCGGTCGGGTTCTCGTCGCACACGCCGAGGGTGTCGTCGGTGTACGGGAAGGGCTGCACGCTGTTGGCGCGCGCGACGAAGCGGAGGCGCTCGTGGAGGAACGTGGACACCGCGAGGGCGTCCTCGCGGCTCATCGCGTTCACCTTTCCGATGTCGGCCGGCGGACAGATCCCGTTGCGCGAGAGGAGGCTCGCCGTCGCGCTGTCCTTGCCACACTCGGACATCGCCTCGGTCGCGTTGTCCGGGCGCGGGAACATCGCGACGCGATCGCCGTTCTGGAACGTGACCCAATATTCGCGCCGCAGCTTGACCGCTGGGTTCTTGATGACCTTCGAGGCCTCGACGACGAAGTCGTCGCAGTGCGAATAGGAGCAGCTGCCACGGTCGTCGGCGGCGCTGCAGCCGAGGAGGAGGACGGCGAGGAGTGTGCGCATCGTCGCCCGAGCGAAGCATGGTCCGGGCCAAGCACGATCGCTGGAAAAGCTCGCTGCCGGAGGGGCGGGCCGCGACGACCGCTGTGTCAGAGTGTGGCGCGAACCGGGGGCGGGTCCTCGGGGAGCGCCTGGTGCCCGAGCTTCACGCGAATGCGCGGGTGTTTGGCCACGAACCGGCGGAGTCGCGCGAGGCTGTCGGCGCTCCTCGGCCGATCCTCGGAGTAGGTGCCGGGCTCGACGCCGTGCTGCCAACCCCACGCGGTGTGACAGGCGTCCCCCGCGAAGAGGACCGGCCCGTCGGGCGTTCGCGCGAGATACGCGGTGCTCCCCGGCGTATGTCCGGGCACGTACAACGCCCAGATCGACCCGTCGCCGAACACGTCGAGCACGCCCTCGAACGCACCGTCGGGATCGGGTGCAAACCGCCACTCGTGAAGCGCGCCCTTCCCCTCGAGCGCCTTGTCGGTCATCGGCTGCACCAGGCGGTGGATGAGGCTCTTGCCCGCCGACTCGCCCGGCCCGGTGAACACCATCGCGTCGTTCGGCACGTCGCGCATGCCCGAGATGTGATCTCCGTGCAGGTGCGTGAGGAAGACGCCGGCGACCCGCCGCTTCTCCGGTCCGACCGACCTCGTCGAGCTCGACCTCGACCTCGGCGATCTGCGCCGCACGCTCCACCTCGCGTGCGCGAAGAGCGCGCTCGCGATCCCGCGCGTGCGCGCGATCGCCGAGCTCCTGGTCGAGGAGCTCGAGAGCGCCGTCGCCCCGAAGAAGCGCCGGCGGGGCTAGTACCGGGCGGCGGAGGTTCCGCCCGAGGTCGTGCGCGTGATCCGTGGTCGTGGTCGTGGTCGGGCACGGGCACGGGCACGGGCACGGGCACGGGCACGATCGGCTCGCGCTTCAGCTGCGCAAGCAACCGTCGCACCGAGCCGCTCGGACACGCATCGGCCGATCAGCTCGGCAGAACCTCTGGCCAGAGTTCCGCCGAGCCCTTGCGCCGTCAGACTGCGTGCTCCCGGCGTTCTTCGACGGCGCACCGAGAGCGCACGTAGTCCTCGTAGCGTCGCGGCGCCCGGCCGAGCAGCTTCGTGGTCGCCTCGACCTCGTGCACCTTGGTCGGGACGCCGTATTTCTGGAGCACTCGGAACGTCCTCTCGAAGTCGCGCGTCTTCTGTTCGTCGAGCTTCGCGGCCGCGCCGAACTCGCCGCCGGCGACGACGCGCCTCCCGAGGGCCTCACTCCAAATCTCCGCGCACTCGGCCTGGGTGTACGAGCGCGGGCCGACGACGACGTAGGCGCCGGCGCGGACGTCGCCGAGGAGCGCGCGCTCGGCGGCGACCGCGATGTCTTCGACATCGACGCGGTTCACGCCTCGCGCACCGATCGCCTGCGGGTATTGCCCGCCGCGGATCGCCGCCAGCAAGAGGTCGTCGTTCTGGTAGAAGTTCGAGGGCAACAGCAGCACCGGATCGATCGAGCGACGCACGCGCCGGGCGACGGCGAGCTTGGCGCGGTAGTGCGGGCCGATGACGCCGAGCGCGGCGTGGAGCAGCCACAGCGCGGCGCGATTCCAGACCGGCGGGGAATAGGCGGCGGAGAACACGATTCGATTCACCCGCGCAGCCTCGGCGGCCTCGACGAGCGCGTTGCCGATGGCCTCTTCGTTGGGGGCGTGCGGCGTCACGAAGAAGACGCGCTGCACCCCGTCGAGGGCCCGCGCGAGGGAGGCGCGGTCCTCGAGCGTGCCGACGACGGTCTCGACGCCGGCGATCGCTGTCGGCTTGCGCACGAGCGCGCGCACGTCGGCTTTGGCGGCGACGAGCCGTCGCGCGACGGCCTCTCCCACGGTCCCGGTGACTCCGACGAGGAGCGTCTTCATTGGGCAGCCACCACTTCCTTCTTCGGGGGATCGATCGGATTATGCACCGGCGGGAGCGTGCGCAGGTATCGATAGAGCGCGCGCGCGTCGTCCTCGCGGATGTTCCCGAACGACTTCCACGGCATCGGCGAACCCTCCGGTCCGACGCCGGACCGGAAGCGAAGGACGAAGGCGTCCTCGGTCCAGGCGGTGATGCGACCGGTGTCCCTGTCGGGAGTGAGGTTGGGCGTGACGAAGGTGCCCTTCTCCTCCTCGAACACGTTCCCGCCCGCGAAGCTCGGGCGGATCGTCTTGCCGAGGTCGTTAACCCTGGTGTGACACATCAAGCAGTTGGCGACGTGGTTGGCGAGGTACTTGCCGCGCTCGATCGTCGGCCCGCTCGGCGAGACCGCGGGCGGCGGGCCATCGGGCCCGCGCGGCCGGATCAGAAGCGCCAAGAGCGCGCGCCCGAGCAGCGTCAGCTCCTGCTTCGGCACCGCGTTGCGAATCGGCGCCCCGGAACGAAGGAACGAGACGATCGCGGTGAGGTCTTCGTCGCTGAGGTTCGCGAACGGCATGAACGGCAACAACGCGCGGCCGTCGTGGCTGACGCCGTAGCGGAGGGTGCGCGCGATCTCGCCGTCGGTCAGCTTGCCGATGCCGGTCTCGCGGTCGGGGGTGATGTAGCCTGGCGGCGCTGCGTGAGTGCATGGGAAGGCAAATCTCGTGGGAGGTCTCATGAGCCGGCTCGCGGAGCTCGACGACTACGTCTCCGGCGCGATGAGCGACGCCGAGGCCGCGCGCCTCGAAGAAGAGCTCTTCGCCGCCCCCGACGCGCCCGAGGTGTTGTGGCTCGATGCGATGGCGCGTCTCGCGGCGCACATCGAGTCGCGTGGGACCTACGAGATGGGCATCACCCGGGCTGCGGTCGACGCAGCCATGCGCTCCGGACGCCGCGTCGCGTTCGTCGACCTCGGTCGCGGCGGCCCCGACGTCGTCGCGCAATTCCCCCGCTCGGCCGAGCAGATCATCACCCGCGTCGAGTGCGACTTCGGCGACATCGAGCGGCTCGACTGCGAGATCGAAATCCCCGGCCACGGCATCGTGAAGACGATCCGCGACATCGCGTTCGACCGCGAGAACCGCTCCATCTACGCCTATTGCGAGGCGAGCCTCGCGCAGCTCGCCGTCCAGGCGCGCTCGCGGAGCCACCTCATCGGCTACCGTGGCAACGAGCGGCGCGAGCTCGCGGTGATCGAGGTGAAGAGCGTGCTCGTCGACTGACGTCTCGGGATCAACCGGCCCGGCGCATCACCGCGAAGAGCGAGCGCGGCTGGTGCCTGATGGGTGACTGCTCGGAGACGTTGCCGTAGTAGACCGTCTCCTCGATCGACTCGATCGAGAGCGCGCCACCGAAGATGCGCCGCAGATCCTCCGGCGCAAAGCGCCTCGGCCCCACGTCCCCCGGCTCCGCCACGCTGAAGCACTTGAGGAAGAAGAGCCCGCCGGGCTTCAACAGCGAGAGCAGGCTCGCGAGGTAGCGCGGGTGCTCCTTCTCGTCGAACACGTGAAAGCACCCGCGATCGAAGATCGCGTCGAACTCCTCGCGCAGCGTCGTGGCGAGCAGGTCGTCCACGACGAACCGCACGCTCACGCCTCGAGCGCGCACGGCGGCCTGCGCGATCGCCGCGCTCGAGACGTCGGTGCCCGTCACCACGAACCCGAGCCGCGCGAGCTCGATCGCCTGCGTCCCCGGCCCCGTCCCGAGGTCGAGGAAGGTTCCGCCCCGGAGGCCGAGCGCATCGATGGCTCGAGCGAGGTCGGGATCGAGGTGCGGATTGAACCACGGCATGCTCTCCACCGGCATGTGCTCGTAGATCACCCGCCAGTCCGGCATTCCGCTCTCGGTTACCAGCTTCGGAGGTGTGGTGCTCATGCTCGCCCTCGAGTGCCGCCGCGCAGTCACTGAGCTGTTCGGCGCGAAGAAGTTGAACCCGCGACGTCTACCTTGGCAAGGTGCCCAGGGGGCTTCGCGGCGGGACGTGGCCGATGATGTTTGCGAAACATAATGTTTGGCAGGCATAATATGCGGATGGGTCGGCTGCCATTTCTCAACCGCGCGGCGGAGCTGGGCAGACTCCGCAAGCGGCTTCGCGCGCGGAGCGCGTCGCTTGCCGTCCTCTACGGGCGACGTCGCTGCGGGAAGTCTCGGCTGGTCCAAGAGGTGTTGCGGTCCCTGCCGGGTGTGTACTTCCTCGCCGACCAGCGAGAATCGCCGCTGCAGCGCCGGGCGCTCGCGCGGGAGATCGCGCGCCTCATTCCCGGCTTCGATCGAGTGGAGTATCCGGGGTGGGACGAGCTGTTCGAGCGCCTTCGCGCCGACGCGCCGCGCGGCATGGTGCTCGCGCTCGACGAGCTCCCCTTCCTCGTGGAGCGCGCACCGGAGCTCCCGAGCATCCTGCAGAAGCACGTCGACTCGGTTCGCACGCCCCTCCACCTGATCCTGTGCGGGTCCTCGCAGCGAATGATGCTCGGTCTCACGCTCGACGCCAGCGCGCCGCTGTACGGGCGCGCGCAGGAGCTGATGCGGATCCTCCCGCTCGGCATCGAGGAGATTCCGCGGGCGTTTCGCGTCCGCGGCGCCGACGCGTGCCTGCGTTTGTACGCGTTCTACGGGGGTGTTCCGCGGTATTGGGAGCTCGCGCGGGAGGAGCGGGACGCGCTCGCCGCGCTCGAGCGACACGTGTTCGACCCCCTCGGCGTGCTCCACCGCGAGCCCGAGCGTCTGCTCGCGGACGACCTGCGCGACCAGGTGCAAGCGGCGTCCGTCTTGTCACTGGTCGGGCAGGGGTGTCATCGCTCGTCGGAGATCGCGGGCCGGCTCGGCGTCCCCGCGACTTCGCTCTCCCGGCCCCTCGCGCGGCTCGTCGAGCTCGGCTTCCTCGCGCGAGAGGTTCCGTTCGGCGCGTCTCCGCGCGACTCGAAGAAGTCGCTCTACCGCGTCGCCGATCCCTTCCTCCGCCTCTGGTATCGG
This sequence comes from Deltaproteobacteria bacterium, assembly GCA_022843175.1. Classification (GTDB taxonomy): domain Bacteria; phylum Myxococcota_A; class Polyangia; order Polyangiales; family JADJMO01; genus JALHOE01. The sequence continues at coordinate 6,113 of JALHOE010000231.1, read as the reverse complement.
TTCGTGCAGCCGAACGCCTCGCGCCTCGAGGCCGGGGGCCTCACCGACGTGATGCGCGACGTCCGCGGCGAGCTCGAGCAGCACGTCGGGGAGATCTGGGAGCAGCTCGTGCGCGAGCGCCTCCCGCGCCTCGAGATCGCCGGGAGGCGCTTCGAGGCCGGCGCGCGTTGGTGGGGCGGAGGGCTCGACGGCAAGCCGCTCGAGCTCGATGTGGTGGCGAGCGCGGTCGGCGATCCGGGGACGCTGCTCGTCGGAGAGGCGAAGCTGCGGTGCTCGGCGCGCGAGGTCGAACGAGCGCTCGCGAGTCTCGCGCGCAAAAGCGCGCAGTGCCCGGCCCTGCAGGGCAAGACGATCCACCATGTCGTGTTCGCGGCGAACGCCGAGCGTGCTCGATCGGTGGTGACTGCGGAGGATATCGTGGCGTCGGCGACCGCTCGACCTCGCCCGGCTACTCGGCGGCCGCGAGCTTGAGGATCATCGGCGCGACCACGAGCAGCATGATGCAGCCGAAGAGCAGGAAGAGCGGGCCGACCATGGCGACGCCGGCCTTGGCGGCGAGCTCCTCGGCGCGGACCGAGCGGCGCATGCGCGCGATGCCGGCTTGGATTTGGAGCACGTCGGCGACGGGGTTTCCGCGCTCCTCGGCCTGGATGACCGCGTTGACGAACTCGATCACCTGGTCGGTCGGGACGCGCTGCATGAAGTCGCTGAGGGCCTGCTTGCGCGTGCGCCCGAGCTGCAGCTCCTGGAGGATGCGGGTGAACTCCTCGACCAGCGCGTCGGTCGAGTCGCTCGACTTCTCGACCACCTGGCGAATGGCGCCCGGGAAGTCGAGGCCGGCGCTCATCGCCAGCGCCATGAGATCGATGGTGAACGGCAGGCCGCGGTTGACCTGCTTGAGGCGGCGCTGCGCCTCGCCGCTGATGAGCAGGTAGGGGAACGACGCGAAGAGCGGCCCGCAGATCGCGACCATCAGGCCGCCGATGCCGGTGATGATCCCGGCGACCGCGCCGAACAAGAGGCCCCCGAGGAAGGCGACGATCGAGAGGCCGATGTACTCCTCGGGCGTGAGGCCGAGCCAGTCGCCGGCCAGCGCGAGCTGCTTATCGAGGCTGTTACGGAAGTCGTCCGAGATGATGCCGCTGACGCGCACGCCGAACCAGCGCACCAGCGGCTCGATCTGCGCCCACGCCGGGTTGTTCTCGACCGCGCGGCGGCGCTTGAGACCGCGCATGCCGAGCCGCGACGCGACCCGCGTCGGCGCCGACACGAGCCCATAGGCGAGCAGCGACACCGCGAGCCCAGCGGCGCCGGCGACGGCGGAGCGGTAGGTGACGTAGTCGATATTCATAGATCCACCGCCAGGATCTTGCGTGCCACGACCAGCGACGCGATCCAGAACACCGACGCGATCACCACCAGCACGTAGCCGACGAAGCTCTCGGTCAGCGGCGAGAAGTAGCCCGGCGACACCGCGTTGATGAGGAACATCAGGATGAAGGGGAAGCACGCGAGCACCCAGAGCTGCATCTTGCCCTCGGCGGTCTTGGTGCGAACGACGCCCTCGAGGCGCTTCATCTCGCGCAGCGACGCGGCGATGGTGTCGAGGATCTTGGGGAGGTTACCGCCGACCTGCCGACCGACGAGGATCGCCGAGAGCGCGGTGTCGAGCTGGCGGCTCCCGACGCGGCTCGCCATCAGCAGGAGCGCCTGGTCGAGCGTGCTGCCGACGCGCATCTCCTTCACCGCCAGCTCGATCTCCTGCTTGAGCGGGTTGGGGATGACGACCGCGATCGACTTGAACGCGTCGCCGATGCTCGGCGTGGCCTTGAGCGCGTTGGCGAGCGCGAGGATGAAGCCGTCGATCTGCTCCTCGATCGCCTCGATGCGCTTCTTGCGGAGCTGCTCGATGTAGAGCACGGGCAGGGCGAGGACGCCGGCGGCGAAGAGCCACCACGCCGGCAGCTCGATGAGCAGGCCGAGCGCGAAGCAGAGGAACACGCCGGCGATCTGCCCGTAGGCGATCGTCTCGGGCGGGCTGAAGATGAACATGCGCCGCAGCTGGCGCCCGAGGAACGCGATGTAGCGGCCCCAGTAGCGACGTGGGAGCCCCGACGGGTCGTTGACGATCGAGAACGTGCCGACCGCAATCGCGAGAATGGCGAGCGGAACGCCGAGAAGCTTCATTGTCGCGAGATCGATCTTCATTCGCGAACCGATTGCCGTTCGGCATTTACTTTGGACATGCCGGAAACAGGCGAACTTCAGCCTCCTCTGATTCCAAACAATTGCAGTAGCCCTCCAACCGCGGAGGAGTACAAGTCCCGAAGAACATTTCCCCCGTCGTGACCTTTATCCAACAACCCTCGGCGCTCTTGCAGACGCTCACGCAGGCATTGATTCCGACATCGTGCTCGATGCAGCGCCGTGTTCGGTCCACGCGGGCCAGCACGATGCGTGGTGCAACATCCTCGCAAGCATCGACTTGCGGCCCGCATTGCCGCTCGACGGAGGCAGTACCGTCTGCTGCTGCGTCCCGTGAGTCGGCCGGAGCAGACGCCGTGCACGCGGACAGGCAACCAGCCAGCGTGACAACTATTAGTCGTCTGGCGACGTCCAAGAATACCACGCGAGGCCGAAGTACGTGCCGGTGCTCGTCGCTGTTATTTTTCGCACCTTGATCACCACGGAGGTTGCGGACCCGTACCATTCACACACCTCCCACGAATTGTCGTACGAAGCAGAGCTGCAGATTAGATTCCCATTGCTTGCGTAACGCACTTCGAGATCCAGATCCCCATCGAGCATATGGTTCGTGCGGTCGCCGACGCCGTCCCAAGCGATCGCCACGCGTGTCCAGCCAGCGCTCGTGTACACCTGCCATTGATTGTTGAAGTAACCCGTCGACGAATTGAAGTCGGACGCGAAGTTGAGAGTCCGCATATCATGGCCGCGCGACGAGTAGTTGCCACCCGGAGGCGACGCGTAGGTCGTCGCCGACAAGCGAGCCATGAAGGCTGCATTCAATACGCCGGCACCGTCCTTGTGGTCCCCGTAGGGCAGGTAAGGCAGCGCGGCACCATCGACATTCTGCGCAGAGGTGGCCAGCAGCATCGCGCGGATGGCTTCAGGCCAACTCGCGAGGCTCGAGTTTCGAGAGGTCGCAAGCAACGCCGTCCCCGTGACCATGGGTGTCGCCATACTTGTCCCCGTGTCCGTCTTGCCATCTGCCGTCACGATGACGGCGGGGGCGACGACGTATGGGAGTTCCTGATCGTTGTGCGCAGTACTTGGATTCTTCCAGGACGAGGACGAGTAGAGAGTGTGTGAACTGCGCGTGGTCGTACTCTTGTCGTCCATCCCGCCGACGACGACCGTGTTCATGCTCTTCGCCTGGACGTACTGTGTTGACGTTCCGCTGTTCCCCGCGGCAAGCACAAATAACGGAAATGGCGAGCGCTTTGTCTGATAGTCGATCTCGAGATATCCGTCGCCTTTGCCGAGCCGCTCGTGCCACTGTCACCCGAGAGGTCCATACTCACATTGACCGCACGCGCCGACCTTGGTGAAGAGGTGCACCACGAAGCCATATTTGCAATCCACGTCGTGTTGGTCGCGTTTCCCGTGCCTACGTCGGCCATCTGGATTCTGCTGCTCGGCGCCATCTGCTTTCCGCCAGCAGCGTTGTTCCGAATGATGGCGGCTACGAGCTGCGTATGGTCATCAAGAAGAGCTGTGCCGTTCCAAGTATATTCGATGTCGAGGTTGGAGGCCGATGTGGGACGGCCGTCTTCGTAAATGCAGGCCCGACCAGCACCAGTCGCAAGCAATTGGGCGGCGGGCGCGCGAACAACGTCGTGCCAGTGCGCACCAGACAGCTTCCAGTCTCCGCGTGATTCGATCAGGGTGACGCCGTCGATATCGTGAAGGGCCTTTAGCGCCGACTTGGTCAGCGTCGCCGAAATGACTCGGGCGCGCGGAGCTCGTGCGAAGACGACGCCGAGCGCTCGCAGGACTGCCTCCACCGGTGCAGCCGCCGCTGCCAGTTCTGCATCCAGCCGTGCATCGTCTGCGGCCTGCACACTGGCGCTGGCAAGCAGTTCTTCCTTCGCGCGGTACGTGTGGTGCACGTCCAGCACGATACTCACATCAAATGTCTGGTCTTCGGCCGTCGACAGAGACCGGGCGGCAAGCTCCCGAGACAGCCGACCAAACTTGGAGCGATAGACGTCGTCCTGTGTTCGGAAAAGGGCTTCCTCATCATCAGCGACCCCGGCATCGTTGATGGTGACGATGCGAACCGGACCGGTTGCTGAACTGACCTTGGCGCTGTAAGCGGTCCGCGCCAGATCAGGGAGGTTCAGCCGTGTAATCGCATAGACGGCGCACTCGCTACACCCGGCGACGGCTTTGAAGGCGCCCTCGCTCGGCACGAACTCCGCGACAGGCTGGCGCGTTTCACCGACCTGATGATTGCCCCCGTAGGGTTCGGCGCTGCACGCTGAGGAGATCACCAGCACCATCGCGGTTCGAGAAGTCATCTCTACTAGAGAGAGCATGCCCAGTATGCTTGCGCAACCGAGACGTCGGAAAACGCTCGGGGGAACTGGCTAACTAGCTCTGCACACGAACGCGGCGTGGGCGGAGGGTGGTGCCGGACCGGCGAAGCAAGGAACCGCACCAGCCGGACGACGGCATTGCTTGCGGTGTTGGTCGTTACGCCTGCGCTCGCGCGGAGTCATAGGAAGGGCTCCCCCTTCTTGACGAGGCCCATCACGATGAAGGTGTCGAGGAACGACGGGAGGTAGCCCGTCGCGCGGAACTCGCCGAGGACCTTGCCGCCCTTGTCGGTGCCGAGCCGGACGAACTCGAAGATCGGGCGGAGCTCGACCTCGCCCTCCTCGCTGATGCCGATCACCTCGGTGATCGACGTGACCTTGCGGCTGCCGTCGCTGAGGCGCGACTGCTGGACGATCACGTGGACCGCGCCGGCGATCTGCTCGCGGATGGCGCGCGACGGCAGATCGAGCCCGCCCATGAGCACCAGCGTCTCGAGGCGCGCGATCGCCTCGCGCGGGGAGTTGGCGTGGGTGGTGGTGAGCGAGCCGTCGTGGCCGGTGTTCATCGCCTGCAGCATGTCGAGCGCTTCGCCGCCGCGGCACTCGCCGACGACGATGCGGTCGGGGCGCATGCGGAGCGCGTTCTTCACGAGGTCGCGGATGGTGTACTCGCCGCGGCCCTCCATGTTGGCGGGGCGGGTCTCGAGCGAGACGACGTGCGGCTGCTTGAGCTGGAGCTCGGCGGCGTCCTCGATGGTGACGATGCGCTCGTCGCCGGGGATCGAGCCGGAGAGGATGTTGAGGAGGGTGGTCTTGCCGGAGCCGGTGCCGCCGGAGATGACGACGTTCTTCTTGGCGAGGACGGTGCGCTGGAGGAAGCGGCCCATCTGCTCGGTGAGTGCGCCGTAGGAGATCACCTTGTCGAGCGTGAGCGGCACCTTCGCGAACTTGCGGATGGTGATGCACGACCCGCGGAGGGCGAGGGGGCGGATGATCGCGTTCACGCGCGAGCCGTCCTTGAGGCGCGCGTCGACGAGCGGCGACGACTCGTCGATGCGGCGACCGAGCGGGGTGACGATGCGCTCGATGACCGCGCGGACGCGCTCGTCGTCGGTGAAGCGGGCGTCGGTGCGGCGCAGCTTGCCGCCGAGCTCGACGTAGATCGTCTCGGGATCGACGACCATGATCTCGGAGCAGTTCGGGTCGGCGAGGAACCGCTCGAGCGGGCCGAGGCCGAGCGCCTCGTCGGCGAGCTCGCCGACCAGCGCGTCGCGATCGACGCCGGGCGGGATGCGGTGCTCCATCTGCTTGACGATGCGGCGGAGCGCGGTGAGCACGCGCGGGCGCATCGACGGGTCGTCGAGCTTCGCGGCGTCGAGCGTCGCGAGGTCGAGGTTCTCGAGGAGCATCTTGTGGATCTGGCGACGGAGCTCGATCTCCGGGTTCTGCAGCGCGGCGACCTGTCCGGTGCCGTCGGCGGAGACGGCAGGCGGGGCTGCGGCGGGCTTGGCCTCGACGCGCGGCGGCGGCGCGTTGGGCTTGGTCGGCGCGGGC
>JALHOE010000230.1 GCA_022843175.1 Deltaproteobacteria bacterium | reverse complement strand
TCTTCCGCAGCCGTTGCTCGAGAGTTGCCTGATCCCACACGCCGCGCAGCCTACCGCGCGCCGCGCGGCGCTACGACAGCGACGGGATCAGAGCAAGACCCCGCTGACGGAGGGCTTACTCCGCGGGAGTCGCGAGTGATCCTCCTTTCGCGCGCCGTGCGCATCTACTTCGCGGTGGAGCCCGCGAGCCTGCGAAAGTCGTTCGAGGGCCTCTCCAACGAGGTGCGGATGGTGCTGTCGCGCGACCCGTTGTCGGGTCACGTCTTCCTCTTTCTGAACCGTCGCCGCACGCAGGTGAAGATCCTGATGTGGACGCGCGGTGGCTTCACGATCGTGCACAAGCGTCTCGAGCGCGGCCTGTTCTCTCTCCCGACGAAGATCGTTGCGGGAGTGAAGTGCGTGGAGATCGGCGCTCACGAGCTGTCGGCGCTGCTCGAGGGCCTGGATCTGTCGACGCGGGCATCGTCGGCGCGATGGAGCCCTGCGCCGATGAGGTCCTCGAACGAAATCGAACGACCAGAGGCTTGACGAGCGCCCGCCGAAGCCTTTTGTTGTGCGTGTGGCGCGCAGCACCGAGACAGCGAAGAAGCGCGAGCTTCGCGGCGCGCCGGCGGACGTTGCCGCCAAGCTCCTCGACGAGGATCGGAAGACCGAAGTGCTTGCACTGGTCGCCGAGCTCGCCGCGCGCAACAGCGATCTGGAGAAGATGATCGCGAGCATGCGTGCCGCGAAGAACCGCGGCGAGCACATTTCGGTCGATCAGCTCGAGATCTTTCTCGCGAAGGTGCGCGAGGAGCAGCACGCCGATCTGGCGACCGCGAACGCGGCGCTCGAGGACATCGCCGACGAACACGGAGGTCGGCCGGAAGACTTCAAACCGCCGAAGCAGCCGGCCGTGCGCAAACCGCCGCCGGCCGGGCTTCGTCGCATCGACAATCCGATCGCGGTGCCGGCCGCGGAGCGTGCGTGCCCGGTGTGCGGCGCCGAACGTCGCTGCGTGCTGCACGAGACCACCGAGGTGATCGAGTTGATCCCGGCCGAGGTCGTGGTGCGGCGCGATTGCCGCGAGATCCTTGCTTGTGACAAGTGCGACGGCGAGATGGTACGCGCGCCGATGGGCGACAAGGTCGTCGACGGCGGTGCGTACGGCTCGCATCTGGTCGCGGATCTGCTGGTCAACAAGTACGCGAACGGTCTGCCTCTCTACCGGATCGGCGAGATGCTCGAACGGCTCGGCCTCTCGATGCCCTCGAGCTCAATGGCGGATCAGATCACCTGGGCGACCGAGCTGCTGCGTCCCCTCTGGCGCGCGCTGATCGCGAAGACTCTCGGTGCGGCCGTGATGCACGTCGACGGCACGAGCCTTCCGGTGCGAGACAAGGAGACCGGGCAGCAAGTGGTGCTCGGATCGCTCTGGGGCTACGTCGGTGACCGCGCCTACGCGCTGTACATCTACACCTCGACCGCGAAGAAGGCGGGGCAGCGGCCGGGTGAGATCGGCCCCGAAGATCTGCTTCGACACCGCCGCGGCTACGTAGTGGCCGACGCAGCGCAGATCTTCGACAAGAGCTTCAAGCGTGCAGACCTGATCGAGATCGCGTGCAACATGCACGCGCGCCGCTACTTCGTGAAGGCGCTCGACGCCGGCGACGCGCGCGCGGCCGTGCCGATCAAGGCTTTCCAGGCGCTCTACGACGTTGAAGCCGTGGTCGCGGAAGCGGAGGACGCAGCACGCCTCGCAGCGCGTACGGCGCGATCGCGCCCCATCTACGAGGAGCTTGTCCGCTGGTGCGAGACGCACAGGCCGCTCGAACCGCCGTCGTCGCTGCTCGGCGCCGCGATTCGCTACCTCATGAACCATCGAGTCGCGCTCATGCGCTTCCTCGACGACGGCGTCGTGCCCATCGACAACGGGATCGTCGAGCGCCTCCACCGCCGCCCGGCCGTGGGCAGACGCAACTTCCTCTTTGCCGGCTCGCATGCCGGCGGCGAGCGCGCGGCCATCGCGTATTCGATCCTCGGCACCTGTCAGCTCAACGACGTGAACGCGCTCGAGTACCTCGCCGAGGTGCTCCCGCGTCTCGCGCGTGACGGCGTCACGCTGGCCGAGGTCGACGAGCTGCTGCCCGATGCGTGGAAGCGATCTCGGGAGGCAGCGGTCCGCGCACCAGTGCCGTAGCCCGCAAGATCGATCGCGAATCTATGCGGCCGCGCATCCCGCCGCAGGTACGGCTCGGCGGACGCGTACACACGGAGGGGTTCTTCGCGCGCCGACCCACACGCATCGAGCGGCGGGTGACTGCAGCGCCCGGCAACGCGCTCACCGACCTGCGGACCTTCCAGTACACGACACGAAGCTACGTTCCGGGGGCGACCGAGGTCCTCGTCGCGTCCGTCGCCGAGACGATGACGGAGGGCGGCGCGACGACCAAGAGCCACGTGCTCACCACCGAGTACGACGCCTTCGCAAACCCCTTCCGGATGACGAAGACCTCGATCGTCGGCGAGCTCTTCGCGACGATGACGGAGCAAACGCAGTTCGCGCACCGCAACGACGAGGTGCGCTGGATCTTGGGCCAACCCGAGGTCGTCCTCCACACCAGTGAGGTCTCGGATGCGGCGGCGATCGCGCCGCAGGTTCCGCGCAGCAGGGTCGTTCGCCGCTTCGAGGTAGACGAGGCGACGGGTCTCACTCGCGCAGTCGCGATTCAAGAGGGCGCAGGCGACTCGCAGGAGCTGCGCCGTGAGTTCACGCGTGATCTCCACGGACAGATCATCGCGACCAGGGAGCTCGATCGGCGTGGCAATACACGCCAGACCGAGATTCGCTGGGACAAGCTCGACGGCACTTACCCAGCCTCGATGACTGACGCCAGTGGGTTGACCTCACGCGTTCAGTACCACTCGGGGCTCGGTGTCGTCGTCGCGACCGAGTCACCCAACGGAGTGCTGCAACGCTTCCGCTACGACGGGTTCGGCCGGCTACGCGCGGAGCTCTCGCCGACATGCACGACCGGCGGTTGCCCCGCCGTCGAACGAGACCGGCTCATCTCGTATGCGGGCGCGACGACCGGCAAGCCAGGAGCCCTTGTCGCGACCGTGGTGACCCAGCCCGGCGCGCCGCTGCTGCGCAACTTCGTGGACAGCCTCGGCCGCGTGATCCGCACCGAGTCGCAGCTCCCGGACGGGCGATTCGCGATTCGTGAGACTTCATGGCATCCGGACTTCTGGAACGCTCCGGCAGAGGAGCGGCGTGCAGTGACCGACGCGCCCACGCCGGCGTGGCAGTCGTCCCGCTACACGTACGATCGATCGGGCAGGCCAACGCGCCTTGATCGCGACCAAGCTGACGGAATCGCGAGCATGCGTTGGCAATACGAGGCCAACCGCGTCACCACGACCTCTCCGACCGGTGCGGTCACCCGCGTGAGCGTCGACGGCGCTGGCCGGATCGTCCGCACCGAGCGGTTCGATGGGCTGACAAAGGGGAAGACGGCCTTCGACTTGACCCCCAAGTGGATGACGACGTCCATTGCGTACGGCCCACTCTCCCAACCGGCGCGCGTCATCGATCCGGGCGGGAACATCACGCGGCTCACGTACGACGCTCTCGGCCGGCGCACCTCCGTCCTCGACTCGGATTCCGGCCTGACGACAACCGCGTACGACGCCTTCTCGAACGTAGTCGCGGAACGGAACGCGCTCGGCCTCGAGACGGAGTTTCGCTGGGACGCGGCGGGCCGCCTGGTCGGGCGCCGCTCCGCGGACGGTCTGGCGTGCATCGCGTGGGATGCGTCTCCCGGCGGTGTCGGCCAGGTCAGCAGCGCGCGGTACTCACCCGCGGCTGGCGACAGCGTTTTCGGATGGAACGACTACGACGCCCTTGGACGACTGACCGCACGACACGAGCAGATCGGCGCCAGCGCGGAGCTGGCCGGACACTGGTCGTACGACGTTCGCGGACGCGTGCGCCGCATGCAGTATCCCAACGGTGTCGCGGTCGAGAACGAGTACTCGCTCGTCAGCGGTCACCTGACCGGAGTGGTCGACGATCTCGGGGTCCCGGTGTGGCGCGCGACCTCGAACGATCTCGCCGGCCACTTCACGGGGGAGATCGGTGGCGACGGCCTCGCCGTCACGCACGAGTTCGACCTTCTCGAGGATCGCCTCTCGCGGACCATCATCACCGACGGCGCAGGTGGAGTTCGCGACGAGCTCTCCTTCGCGTGGTACCGGGACGGCAAGTTGCGCTCGCGCGTCGAACGCTTCACGACGGACGACAGCCTTCCACGCAGCGTCGCGAAGACGGAGGACTACGTCTACGATGCAGTAAAGCGGCTCGAGAAGTGGTCGGGGTCTGTGCTGACGACGCTGCCCAAGGGCAAGTCGGAGAAGACGGACTTCGCCGTCACGTATGCGTACGACGCGATCGGCAACCTCTCCTTCCGTTCCACGAAGGGCGCCCCGGATGAGATCTTCGTCTCGGGGTCCCCTGCAGACGGACAGCCGCCGCACGCGATCGTTCGCGGGCCGACGGGTGACTACCGCTATGACGACGCGGGTCGTCAGATCGCCGCTCCGGGCCGGACAGTCGCCTGGACGAACTTCAACAAGCCGATCCGCGTGGCCACCGACACGGAGATCGTGTCGTACGACTACGATGCGAGCCACACTCGTGTCCGCAAGCGCGCCGAGGACGGCCGTTCGACGACGTACGCCCTCGACGGCATGTACGAGGAGCGCGTCGTCGACGGCGCGCGCACCGAGGTCGCAACTGTCGCAACGCCCGGGTCGATAGCAGCGCAGATCTTCCGCGGTCCCGATGGCCGGCGCCACACGCTCTTCCTGCACCGAGACCGGCTGGGATCACCGTACGCGATCACGACCGAATCGGGCGCTGTCGTCGATCGCCCGGCACACGAACCGTTCGGACGACGGGTGCACGCCACGACGCCCACCAGCCCCGATGTGGCGGCCACCGCCGTTACCCGTGGGTTCACTGGGCACGAGCACGAGGACGAGCTCGGGATCGTCAACATGGGCGGGCGCATCTACGACCCGGCGGTTGGCCGGTTCGCGTCGCCGGACCCGATCACCACGCTGTCAGACCCTGTCTCGTTGAACCGCTTCGCGTACGTCAACAACGATCCCATCAACGCGACGGATCCGAGCGGCTTCAGCGCGAACGATGCCGGGGGCTGGAACGCCAGCTTCAACCCACTCGGTCTGCTGGGGTTGTTGTTCGGGTTCCCGGGATCGGGAGCCTCTCCCGCTCCTATCTTGGGTGCGGGGTACACCTGGGGCGGCAGCGCGAACCCGAAGAGGATCGCCGCGGCCGTGCCGAAGATGGTGCCGTTCGTGCCGATCGTCACGGCGCGGGTCGCGGTTGGGGGCGAGGGCGGCACTGTCGAGCGCCGCGTCGGCCTGAGCCCGGAGTTTGAAGCGTCCACGAGGGAAGCCTTCGCCGATCTCGCGAAGGTTCAATACCACTGGTACATGCGCCAGCGGGGTTGGTGGACGCCGGAGTTCGACGAGAACGAAGCTCGCAACGCGCGAGTCGCAATAACCATCGGAATGGTCGTGACGGCGCCGTTCTGGCCGGCCTGGCTCGCCCGCGGCGTGATGTTGGGTGGTGCGGCCTACGCCGCGGTGTCCACACCATCTCACCAATCAGAAGAGTTCGGTCCGGCCGTGGTCGCCATGGCGCTGCCTTTCGCGAGAATTCTTCCCAGAGTCGCTTCGCCCAGGGTCTGGGGCGGCTCACACCGAGCCGTTCGAGCTAGCGCGAATGAAGTGGGCGCGGGCGGCGAGGTGCATCACATGCCATCCTGGGCCGCCACTGAGGGAGCTGGGGTCGAAGTAACTGAAGGCGGCGCGCCGTCCATCTGGATGGAGAAAGCGGACCATGCAGGAACGGCGAGTTACGGTCGGTCCGAGGCCGCGACCCTATACCGGGCAGAGCAGAGATACTTGATCGAATCTGGACGCTACCTCGACGCGCTCAAGATGGATGTCGATTCCATTCGCGCCGCTCATGGCACAAAGTATGATCTTGGCATTCAGCAGATGGGTGCGTATGTCTGGACAAAGTTCAGCCTATAACGGATAGCGGGCAGGCGACCAATGCTAAGCGTCATTCGTCATTCTGGTGTCGACCGCTGCCGCTTCAACATGACGCGGGCGGAAATCGAGGTGGCCGTCGGCACAAAGCCGCATCGCGGGCGGCGCAATCAGTACGAATTGTCGGACCATGACTACTATGTGGATCTTGGGATGTTTGTTTATTATGATAATAATGATCAGTGTTGCGCCATAGAGTTTACGGCCGATGCCGACGTCGAGGTTGAAGGCGAGCGGCTGATGAAGATGCCGATGCGTGTTGTGCTGGCCTGGGCGAAGGCTCGCGACCCGTCGTTGGTACCCGACGCCGAGGGTTTCGAGTCGCCAGCGCTGGGCTTGAGCGTGTATGCGCCGTATGCTGACAAGCGGCCGAGCGAGCCACCGATGAGCCTGTTGATCTTTCGGCCAGGATATTATGAGGAGAAGCGTGCCCGACTCGAGGAGTTCCTGGCTCAGCGCAGGGGTACCGGTCAATCGTAACCGTCGTCGCACTCTGACTCGCGCTGCGCTGCCGGAGCCATCGGCGAATTCCGTAGCCGACGTAGCCGACCCAACCGAGCGCGGACTACACCATTCGCTCGATGCACTACCTGCGCGTTCGATGGAGGCATCAAGATTCAACTCAACCCGTGCTGCTCTACAGCGAACTGAACGACCAGCGCTGCAAATGTCGCAAGGTTGAGGTGTTTGTCGACGATTCGGTTGGCTATGCCGATGCCGAGAACGCAGTCGGGACGACCCGTCTCGGCGAGGTGGCGGTGCCATCCGACGAGGAGATCAATCAAGCCGAGGAGTTCGAAGCCGCGCTCATACAGAGGGACGAGTTCGAAGCACTGTGGAGCGCCCGAACGTCTCGACGAGTTGCTGGCACACTCACATGAACGCGGACCAGGACCTTCCATAGGCTCTTGCGGCGCCAGTGCGTGACCCTGGAACCCGAAACCCCGCAACGGGCACCCTGATGTACAACATGGACCATGTCCGAGCGCCTCGAGCTGCGCTGTCCCTCCTGCGGCGCACCTCTCCCGGTGATCGCCGCCACGCACGTCGTCGTCTGCGGCCAGTGCAAGACCGCGAGCGAGCCTGCCCCGAAGGGACCTGAAAAAGTGGTCCAAACGGTCGTCGTCGAGCGGCTCGTCACGTCCGGCGATCACAAGATCACTCCCTGCCCTCGATGCCGCGTCGGTCTGTTCACGGTGCGCGCCGGCGTCGTCGACGTGCATGGCTGCGGGATCTGCGGCGGCATCTGGCTCGACAACGCCGGCTCGCGCGCCATCACGCAACACAACGATCCGCAGATCTCGGCGCTCGCCGCCCGCGCCGCGATGAACGCCGCGGTACGCTCGGGGCCGCGCGCGGAGCCGATCGACTGCCCGGTGTGCAACAAGCGGATGCAACGGGTGAACGCGGCGCAGCTCGCGGAGCTCGACATCTGCGCGCAACACGGGACGTGGTTCGACGCAGGTGAGCTCGGCCGGATCGTGTCGGCGTACCACTCGGCGAACGACGATCCGCTCGCGCCGGTGAAGGGATCGCGCGATCCGGTGGAAGCACGGCTCGCGGAGGTGGCGAGGGCGAACCAGGCACCGCCGCCGGTGTGGGCCTTCGAGGACGGCACCACCTCGGGGAAGGTCGCGAGCGTCGCCCTCGGGATGATCGCGGGCACCCTCGGCGCCATGCTCACGGGACCGGGAGGACCGAAGGCTTGAGCAGCGGCCCTACTTGTCCGGGTCAACTCTCCGTCCGTTAGTAACGGACCGGACGGAGGTCTCTACGACCCTCGCGCGTTCTTCTCCGCCACTGCCCGCACCCACTTCTCGAACCGCTGCGGGTTCACGTCGTCGGGGTAGCGGAGCTTCACGTGGGCGCCCTTACCGGTGCCCTCGAGGACGCGCTCGGGATCTTCGAGGACGTCCATGTGGTCGTAGAAGCCGAACGACACGTGGCCGCCGAAGGCGCGGAAGTAACAGAGCAGGCCGTCCTTGGAGTAGACCGGCATGCCCCACTTGAGCTGCTCCTCGGCGCCGGGCACGGCCTTGCGGACGATGGTGCGGAGCTGCTCGGCGATCGCGCGCCTCTCGCCGTCGAGCATCGAGATGTAGCTCTCGATCGGCCCGCCGAAGTCCTTGCGCCGCGAGTACTTCGGCGCCGGCTTCGTCGGCTTCTTCGGCGCCGGCTTCTTCGGCGCCGCCTTCTTCGCGAGTGAGCTCTTCTTCGCGACGGAGCTCTTCGCGCTCGCCGCCGCCTTCTTCTTGGTCGCCGCCTTCTTTGCCGCCAAGCCCCACCTCCCGCAGGGCGGCAATATAGACAAACTATGCGGTTTTGACCAGTTTGCGCTGGATTTCCCGGCTATTTGAGCTTGTAGGTGGTGGTCAGCGACTTGATCGCGTCCTTGGCGCGCTCGGCGATCGCCTTCACCGGGCTGTTCTCGTACTTGCGCATCAGGTCGAGCGTCTTCTGGTTGCGGCGCTGGTAGTAGATGTTCCACAGCGACATGCCGCGCGTCTCGTCGTCGACCCGCTTGTCGTTCGCGGTCTTCTCGAGGAACGCGTAGACCTTCTCGCACTGCTCGGGCTCGCCGGCCTTGCCCGACACGCCGCTCATGAACTCGAAGCACGGCTCGCGCATGACCATCGCGAACGGGTTCTTGAACTTCCCCGCCTCCACGCGCTTCTGCGCCTCGGCGATGAGCGACTCGATGTACTTCCCCTTGCAGTTCACCACCGTGTAGCCGGCCGAGGTGGCGACCGATGCGTCCTCGTCGCCGAGGTAGCCCTCGGCCCACGGGCAGTACCCGGCCTTCTCGTCGTCGGTCGCCTTGAACATGTTGCGCGGCGCCTGGAGCGCCGAGGCGGCGAAGTCCTTGTCCTTGGCGACTTCCTTGAGCTTGGGGAGCGCCTTGCTGCGCCCATAGGTCATGAAATACGAGTACGCCTTGTTGCGCGCGTTCTTCTCGTGCTTGTCGACGATCGCGTAGAGCTCGTCGGCGCGGCCGGCGATCGTCGCGAGGTGGGTCGTGTCCTGCGCGAGGCGGGTGGCGCGGTTGCCCTTCTGCTTCTTGAACGCCTCGAGCATCTTGTCGACGGTGAACCGGCTGCCGGCCTGCTTCTTGAGCTCTTCGGGGCCGAGGTAGCTCGAGTACTCGTCGATGACGGTGATCGCGACCGCCGACTGCTTCTCGTCGTCTCCGAGCACCAGCTGCACGAGCGTCGAGTAGAAGTCGCTCGGCTTCTCCTTCAGCACGTAGTCGCGGAGCTTCTGGGAGACGTCGTTCTTGCACGAGTACGCCTGGGCCTGCTCGACGCTGACGGTGCAGTTGTCGACCAGCTTCTTGACGTGGTCGACGAGCGTCTCGTTCAGCTTCGGCGCGACCTCCTTGGCCGCCTCCTCGGTCTTCTTCTCCGAGGCTTTGCCCGCGGGCTCCTTCCCGCCCTCGTCCTTCTTGCCGCACGCCCCGATCGAAAGTGCGAGAAACAACAGCCCCAGCGTGCTCTTCGTCATGCGCGGAGCGTGAAGGCGATCGCGCTAAGCCGGAGCTAATTTCGATCTGAAATGGAGCCGCGAGCGTGAGCGAGTCGGGTTGTCGTTGGAGACATTCCCGAGACAACCCGCTCCCTGACGGTCGCGGCTCCCCGGAATGGAGCCGCGAGCGTGAGCGAGTCGGGTTGTCGTTGGAGACATTCCCGAGACAACCCGCTCCCTGACGGTCGCGGCTCCCGGGAATGGAGCCGCGAGCGTGAGCGAGTCGGGTTGTTGTTGGAGACATTCCCGAGACAACCCGCTCCCTGACGGTCGCGGCTCACGGTCGCGGCTCCCTCGCTACCAGGCTTCGCGCATGCCGATGAAGCTGTAGGGGTAGCCCCAGTCGGGGCGGCTCGCGGTGTCGAGCTCGCGCACGTCTTCCGGGGTGAGCTTCGCCTCGAGGGCTCGCAGGTTGTCGTCGAGCTGCGCGAGGGTGCGCGCGCCGACGATGATGCTGCTCGTCTCCGGCTTGGCGAGGAGCCAGGCGAGCGAGACCGCGGACGCGGTGGTCTCGAGGCGCGCGGCGATCTTCTTCACCGCCGCGAGCACCGTCCAATTGCGCTCGGTGTCGAGCGCCTTGTAGCTGTCCTGCCACGAGTCGAGGCGCGAGCCGGGCGGCGGCTTCTGGCCACGCTCGTATTTGCCGGAGAGGAAGCCGCGAGAGAGCGGCGACCAGATGAGGGTGCCGAGGCCGAAGTGACGGCACGCGGGGATGAGCTCGCGCTCGCCGTCGCGCACGATCAGCGACCACTGGAGCTGCACCGACGCGTAGCGATGGGTGTGGTGCTTGTCGGCGGACCACAGCGACTCGACGAGGCGATAGCCCGTGTAGTTGCTGCAGCCGATGTAGCGGACCTTGCCCTGGGTGATGAGGTCGTCGAGCGCGCGGAGCGTCTCGTCGATCGCCACCGTGCTGTCCTGCATGTGCACTTGGTAGAGATCGATGTGATCGGTCTTGAGGCGCGCGAGCGAGTCCTCGCAGGCGCGGAGGATGTGCTGGCGCGAGAGGCCCTGGTCGTGCGGGCCGGCGTCCTTGGAGAAGCCGAGGGGGAAGCGGCACTTGGTGGCGAGGAGCACCTTGTCGCGCTTGCCGGCGATCCACTCGCCGGTGCGGACCTCGCTCAAGCCCTCGCTGTAGACGTTGGCGGTGTCGACGAGGTTCATGCCGGCGTCGATCGCCTTGTCGAAGATGCGGCGGGCTTCGTCGTCGCTCGAGGTGACGCCCTTCATGAACGACTTGGACTCGCCGAAGGTCATCGCGCCGAGCGAGAGCACGGAGACCTTGAGACCGCACTTGCCGAGGGGACGATGCTCCATGGGAAAGGCTGATGCCTCGGGGCCGCGCGGGGTTCCAGGGCCGGTCGAGCGGCTGCACCGCTCGGATGGGATCGAGCGAGATGCGCTAGGCTGGCCGCATGCGAGCGCGAATCGCGTTCACCACGGTGTTCCTCCTCGCCGGTTGTGCGACGGGCGAGGACGCGGCCAGCCCGTCGTACGACGCCGCGACGACGCCGCCCGTCGACAGCGCGGTCACCCTCGACGCGAGCGACGCGGCGAGCGTCGACACCGCGCTCCCCGACATGGGGCCGGTCGTCACCACCGGCCTCTCGCCGCACAAGGCCGCCGAGCTCGTGTCGACGGGCACGGTCACCAAGTCGCCCGGTTACAAGATGATCTCCAACCTCGGGCCGACGACCACCCAGGTCATCGTGATGAAGTCCGAAAAATATCGCGCGCTCGGCGGGGTCGTCGGCGCAACCGCGGGGAAGTGAACGATGATCAAGCCGATCTACCGAAGGACCATCGCAGCTCTGTTCCTCGCGGCCGGCATCTTCGTCGCCGGCCGCGCGAGCACCGGCGGCGTACCGAAGACGCTCGCCCACCAGGGCCGCCTGCTCGACGCCAAGGGCCTGGCGATCACCGGTGAGATGACGATCGCCTATCGCGTCTACGACGCGCCCACCGGCGGCACCGCGCTCTGGACCGAGATCCACCCGGTCACGCTCGACGACGGGTTCTTCGCGGTGCAGCTCGGCACCAAGACGCCGCTCAACTCGATCCTCATCGACGGCGCGCCCCGCTACCTCGGAATGCAGGTCGGCACCGACGCCGAGATGACGCCGCGCACGCCGATCGGCAGCGTGCCGTACGCCCTCTTCGCGGGCGATGTCACCGGCGACATCCACCCGAGCACGGTGTCGATCGGCGCGAAGACGGTGATCGACTCGACCGGCAAATGGACGGGCGATCCAGCCGGCCTCGCCGGCCCTGCGGGCCCCGCCGGACCAGCCGGTCCCGCGGGCGCCGCCGGCCCCGCCGGCGCCACCGGTCCCGTCGGTCCCGTGGGTCCGTCGCCCACGCTCGCAGGGTGCATCGATTACTCCGGCGCGTGCGGCAACGGCATGTACAACCAGCCCACCTACTTCTTCGATCGCGTCGCCGGCTCCTGTCCGGACACCGAGCCGCTGATGAAGGGCGTTCGCTTTCAGCGTTGCGGCGCGCTCGGTACGTCGAACGAGGGCCTGCAGCTCGTCATGACCTGCTGTGCGTTGAAATGAGCCTGCTCCTCACCATCGCGCTCGCGACCGCTCCGGCGACCTCGCTCGAGCCGGAGAAGAAGCCGCGCCGAGAGCTCGAGCCGCTGCCCGGCGCGCCCGCGGCCGAGGCCGAGGAAGACGAAGCGCCGCCGCACAAATACGTGACCATCGCGTGGCTGCCGCTGCAGGCGCTGGTGCCGCTCGCCGCGCTCGCGGTGGAGGGGCGCATCACCGAGCGCTGGACGGTGTCGGTGAGCGGTGGCTACGGCAACGCGCCGGTGTTCGTCGCCGATCGCCGCGAACGACGCGCGGCGCTGATGCTCGGCGGGCTCGTCTCGTATTACGTGGCGGGAGGCTTCGATCAGGGCGGCGTGCACGTCGGCGTCGCCGCGCAGTGGACGCGCATCGCGGGCACCGAGCAGCTCGCGATCGGCTCGGTGCGTCCGGGGTTGCTCGTCGGCCCGCTGCTCGGGTTCAAGTGGGTGATGCGCGGCGGCTTCACGCTCGACTCGCAGATCGGCGTCGGCTTCGTCGCCGCCGAGACGTCGGGGAGCAAGCCCAACGACCCGGACCAGAAGACGGCGCTGCTCGGCAATTTGGGCGTCGGGTTCACTTTTTAGAGCGGCTACACTTGCGCGCATGATCGTCGAGTGCGGACACTGCGGCGCACCCCTCGATGTCCGCGAGGGGCGTCGCTACACGCGCTGCGGCTACTGCAAGAAGACGAGCGAGCAGCGCATGCTCCGCACGATCGAGCCGCAGACCCCGCCCAACTGGCGACCACCGGCGGTGTGGACGCCGCCGGCGCACGTGCCGGCCAACTCCGCGGTGCCGCTCCGCCACGCAGCCACCGCGGCCGTCGCGCCGATCATCATCGCGATCGTGGTGTTCGCGATCGGCGGCGCGGTCGCCGTCGGCGCCATCGCCTCGGCCTCGCGCAGGAAGGCGCCGATCTTCGGCCCCGGCGCTGGGGGCGTCGCGCGCAAAGAGCCCGCCGCGCTCGCGAAGGTGACGCTCGCCGAGTCGCCCGAGGAGCTGCAGAAGCTCACCGGCGTGCCGATGGACGCGCACTTCTCGATGCGCGTCCCGCTCGCGCACCCCAACTGGGAGGCGGTCACGTTCCGCTGGGACAAGGACCACCTCGAGCACGTGAAGGACTTCTACTTCAACGCCACGAGCTCGCCCTCGGGCGAAGCGCGCAAGAAGCTCAAGGCTCTGCTCGATCGGCGCTGGGGCAAGGACGGCTTCAACTGGGAGGGCTGCGGCCTCTACGTCTCCGAGAAGGGCGATCACGTCGGCAGCCACGTGACGATCGAACAGCACGGCAAGGAGCAGAAGGAGAACCCGCGCTGGCAGAAGCAGGTCGAGGCGATGTGGAGCCTCGCGCGCTACGGCGTGCTCGGCGTCGGCGACAAGCCGAGCAAGCAAGCGCTCCGCGACCACCTCGGCCTCGGCTACGCGCTCGCCGACCTCACCAAGCTCGACACCGAGGCCGACATCGACAAGGCCGAGCAGGCCGCGACGAGCGTGTACCCCGGCGCGATCCGCAACCTCTCGATCGACCTCGAGTACAAAGTCGCGCTCGACCACCCGTACTACGGCGAGATGACGATCGCGTGGAAGAACAAGAAGAACGCGAAGGTCGCCGAGGTCGAGCTGTGGCCGCCGCCGGCGGCCGACAACAAATGGTCGAACCAAACCGCGATCGACGCGTGCGTGACGGCGGCGTTCGGTAAGCCGAGCCGCGTGAGCGAGGGAGACCACCTCGGCGGCTCGCGCGACACCACCTGGACGCCGGCGGCGGGCGGGTCGATCCGCGTGTATCACCACCTCATTGTGATCTCGCTCCGCGACAACCCGTTCTCCAAGCCGATGCCGAAGGACGTGTTCCTCAAGACGGTGACGGCGTTGGAGCAGTGCGGGAAGACGGCGGGGTAGTCGCGGTTGTGGGGTTGGGCGGCGTTAGGCGCTCGCTGACGCGCGCGCCTATCTCTGCGCGCAAATAGGCGCGC
>JALHOE010000229.1 GCA_022843175.1 Deltaproteobacteria bacterium | reverse complement strand
CGCGGTCCAGCGTGATCGCGTCAGCAGCAGGTGATCGATCCGCGTCGTCGGCGGCGGGCGCGCTCGCTCGTGATCGCTTGGACTCGTCACACCGCCGCGCTCAGAACTGATCGGCGACAACCCGATCGTAACGCGCACGAGCTCACACCGCCGGGAGCGTCATGAGCGCCGGTTTGCGCACAATGCGTCGTGCGCGTGGTCGTCGGTCGCGACGGCGTCGTCGTGCCCCGCGGGCTGCGAGCGCCACGCCGCATTCCGTTACGCGACGTCATCAGCGCGCGACACTTCGAGGGGATGGTCACGATCGTGCTGCCCGGCCGCGACATCTCCCTGCGCACAGAACGCACCGATCAAGCGCGCAGGCTCGCCGACGCGATCGCCCTGAGCACGGACGGCAGGGTGCGATGCGCGCGCGAGTCCGACGAGGCGGAGCCCGTCGACGACCTCGACAAGATCGTCGACCTCGGCTTCGACTCGGACGGCGGATGTTTCGTCGACGGCGCCGGGGTGGTGCGCTGCTTCCGCGAGCTGCCGCGGACGCCGATCGAGCGCGTCGTCACCGAGCTCCGGTTCGGACGAGTGCGATCTTCGTGGCTGCTCAAGTGTGGGATCACGTTCGAGCGGCGCGTCGCCTGCTGGTCGCACCTGAAGGGAACCATCCTTCCCGAGATCCCCACGATTCTGCCGAACACGGAGAACGCGATCGACGTCTCGATCTCCCTCATCGACATTCTGGTGCTTCGCGCCGACGGCAGCGTCCTCTCGGTCTCGCCAGAGGGCGAGAACTTCGTCGTGGCTCCTTGATGGGTCATCCATCGATCACACGCGCCCGCTGCCACGCTACGTGCGCGAGGCGTTTGCCGCTGACTTGCGTCGACGCGGCGCCCGAAGCCGCCGTCGCGTCCGAGCCCGAAGCAACCCCGGATGACGAGACGCTGAAGGACGCCGCTACCGACAGACCGATAGGGGTCGCTTGATCGCACGGGGACCGATGCTCGAGCCTCCGTCTGGGAAGTCGTCGCCGGTTGCGGGTACCCTGGCGCCATGCGCTGGTCTCTCTCTCTCGCCCTCTTCGTCGTCGCGTGTGGCGGTACAACGCCCCCGACCACCACTCCCCCGCAGCCAGTCGGCAGCGCGACGCCGAAGGAGACCGCCAAGGTCGATCCGCCGAAGGTCGATCCGAAACCGGAGGAGCCGAAGCCGGAGGAGCCGAAGCCGAAGGGGCCGTTCCACTGGACGAAGTTCCCGGGCCCGATCGTGAAGACCACGATCTCCACCAAGCAGGCGTGGGCGGTCATCCCGGTCGGCCTGGAGGGCGATTGGGGGATCGCGAAGCTCGCGCTGCTCGACTACGTCCGCGCCGAGGGCGACGAGCACGTGCTCATCCGCATGGGCAAAGAGGAGATCTTCGTCCCCCGGGCGATGGTGCGCGAAGCGACGCCGGCGAAGGGCGTGAAGAAGGGGAGCACCGTCGTGGTCAATGTCGCCGCGGCGAGCGCGCACGCGCGCGTCACCGAGATCACCAAGGGCGACGACGGGGAGTGGGTGAAGTTCCAGTACCTGTGGGCCGGCTCGGTCTCCGACGGCGAGCTCGCGCTCCACGAGATGGTGCTCGTCGAGGACAAGCTCGCCTTCGGCAACATGGTCGAATACGAGGACAAGGGCGGTCACGCCGGGATGGTCGTCTTCACCGAGAAGAACATGACCTGGGTGATCGACGAGACCGGCCGCCCGCTCCGGCTCGGCACCAACTTCATGAAGCCGATGAAGATCACCAAGGCGCTGAAGAAGGGCGATCGCGTGCGCGCGCCGCTCGGCTACCAGTTCGCCGAGGGCACGGTGACCGAGGTGCTCGACGGCGGGCTGCGGTACAAGGTGAAGGATCAGAACGGCAAGGAGGAGAAGCTTGCGTTCCACCTCGTGAGCGGGATCTAGCCGAGGGACCGCGTGTGGCGTGGTCCTCACTGCGCTCCTCAGCCGCGCCTATCGGGCGAGATACCGTCCCACGTTGTCGGCGGCCCGGAGCGCGTGGGCGAGCAAGGTGAGCGTCGGGTGGCGGTCGCCGGACGTGGGCATCGCGGACGCGTCGGCGATCCAGACGTTCTCGAGCGCGCGTAGTCGCCCGAACGGATCGCAGACCGAGCGTTCGTCGAGCCCCATCGCGCAGGTGCCCGCCTCGTGTCCCGCGCCGGGCTGCAGCGGATCGAGGAAGGGAATGAGCCTGCTGCCGGGGATGGCTATCGCATCGGCGAGCGCCGCGCATGCCCGGCGCATGTCGGCCGCCATGCGCCGCTCGGCGGCGGACCACGCGAGGTGGATGCGCGGGATGCGGCGGCCGAGCGCGTCGCGCTCGGTGGGATCGAGATCGACGAAGCGTTTGCTGTGCGGAAACAGCTCGCCGATCGCGTGGATCTGCGTGGCAGACCAGCGGTCCTCCTCGCCGCCCGGGACCATGCGCTCGACGCCGAGCGTCGCGAGCGGCAGAGGTCCGGTCACTTCGATGGAGACGCCGCCCGGGTAGGACTCCTGGTCGTCGGGGCCGGTGTTCGCCAGGCCGTGCGCGAGGACGGAGCCGGGAAACGGGCCTCGCGCGGCGGTCGCCGGCGGCACCGGGGATGGTTCGAGCAACAGCCAGCTCGCGACCATATGGTCGACGAGCCCGTGACCGATCCGGCGCGCGGCCACTTCGCTCTCGAGGAGGATCCGCGCCGTCTCGATCGGTGAGGCGGCGAGCACGAACGCTCGGGCGCGGTGCCTCTCCTGGCTCTCGCGCAGCAGGTTGAGGACGGCGACTGCCTCGGCGCGCTTGGCCGAGTGCTCGAGGTGAAGCGCAGCGCGGTAGCAGCGCGCCCTGCGCGCGGCCGGTTGGGCCAGCGGGGTCCAAACCCGGCGCATCTCGAGCGCGCCGCGCTTGGCGGCGATGCGAATGTCGAGCGAGCGCGCTGCGCGACGATAGCGATCGTCGATCGCTCCCTCGACGACACCCAGGGTGCGCTCTGCGTCTGCGTAGTACCGCGCGAGCGTCGACGCGCCGTACGGCCACTTCCCACGGCGAAACACCACGTCGGGAAACCGGTACGACCAGCCGCCCCAGAGGAGCGCGCGACCGCCGACCGCCCGGACCCGATACCAATCGAACGAGTCGCCCACGGCGCGATACGCCCAAGCGCGTCGATCGACCTCCGGCGTGCGCTCGCTCGCGCGGAGCCGCGGCCCGGCGTCGAGCAAGAGCACGCGATGACCGAGCTCGATCAAGCGCTCGGCGGCGAGCGTGCCGGCCGGACCCGCGCCGACCACGACGGCGTCCCATGACCTCACGAGGGCCACCTCGCGCTCACCCCTCGCATGATTTTGCTCATGACCGACCGCCGTTCACGAGAGTTTCACCCTCACGCTCGCTTGCGATCCACCGCCCGCGAGCGCGTACTGAGCGCCTCGCAAGAAACGAGGCACCCATGAAGAACCTTCGCTCGGTCCAGCTGCAGAACGTCAGCATCACGCGCCGCTCGGTAAAGGTGCGGGCTCGCCACTGCGGCCCGTCCGTGCGCCATTGCGGTCCGGCGGTGAGGCATTGCGGCGCCCCGCCCGTTCATCGCGTCGCAGCACGCTAGAGCGATCGTTCGGCCGGTCACATCATGCCCATGGACCCATGGCCCATGCATGACATCGCCCGGTCCATCGCGTCCATCGCATCGGCGCTCGCTTTGCGGCCCCTCTCCATGCGGCCGAGGCCGTCGGCGTCGTTGGCGAGGTCGCGATCGAGCATCATCGCGTGACCCGAACGCATCGCGGCGACGGCGTCCTCGAGGGGCCGCATGCCCTCGTGCGACAGGCCGCAGCCGCGCATCATGTCGTTCGACATCATGCCGATGCCGGCGCGCATCTCCCCCATGCTCTCGGTCATCATCGACATGCCCTTGGCCATGTCGGTCATCCCGCCGTTCCGATCGCCCGCGCGAAAGGCCGCGATGCCGCGGTCCATCACGACCAGCGCCGAGCGCGTCTTGTCCATTCCGCCTCGGAGCTCCTCGCCACCCGAGTCCTGATGGCCGCTGCCGCAACCGGCGAAGACGAGCGCCGTCACGAGGAGGGCTGCGAAGCTGCGGTTTGTCATGAGATCCTCCGCTGCGGTCGGTTGGGAGCCAGCCCTGCATCGGACGTTCCATGCGGGTTCGCGCGCGGGTCGCGCGTGAACACCCAAAGTTGCGCGCATTTGTTTCGTGCGAGGCGCGAGCCGTTCGCGCCGCAGCGGCCGAAGCGCACGACGCTGCGGGGAGCCGCCTCGACGTCCGAGGTCGGGCACGACTACGGTCCCGCGATCGCATGCAGCGCCTCGCTCTCACCGCTCTCCTCGCCGCGCTCTCCCACGGCTGCGCGCTCCCGCCCTGCAAATGGGACACTCGTCCCTCGACCTGCGCGCTCGAGCGCGTCGAGCTGCGCAAGACGAAGGTCGCCGACGCCGTGTGGATCGTCGCGCGCTACAAAGTGCGCAGCTCGTTCGGCGAGCGGATCGTCGAGGCGTCGGCGTTCCAGGTGTTCCCCGCGGGCACGCCCCGCGAGATCGCCGAGGGCAAGGTGGTCGGCTACTTCGATCGACACCCCGATCTCCCGTGCACCTGGGGTCACCTCACCCGGGGCAGCTGCGCGCGCGACGACATTCGGCTGATGCTGCCGGGGTGCCGCGATCAGCGCGAGAACGCGTGCTACGAGCTGTCGCCCGAGGAGCTGAAGTAGCGTCGTCTACGCGAAGGACGGCGCCGAGACGCGCGACTGCGAAACTCGAGGCTCGGGGACGTCCGCGGCGCGCATCGCAGCGATCATCGCCGCCTGGTCCGGTCCCACGAAGGGCGCGGCGCCCCGCGCAGACAAGAGGTGCGCGCTCAGCGTGTCCATCATTCCCCGCGCTGGCGGCAGATGACTCGAGAGCACGAGCTCCGGCTTCAACGCGCGTTGGCTCTCGACGACACGCTCGAACGCCTCCGACACGACGATCTGCAGCCACGGCGCTTCGATCGTGGCCCACAGGATCGAACCGTCGCGCAGCCTGGCCGCGGGGATCTCCGCCGCGTCCTCGACCGGCGCGTCGAGCACCGCGCCGTAGCTATCGGACGAGAAGAGCGTACGGGTGCGCATGTCGAAGAGCGCGGTGGTCTCCGGCGCATCGTAGGTCGCAGGTCGCAACGCAAGGAGCGTCCGATCGCCCACATCGAGTTGCTGGCCGGGGTTCAGCAGGTGGACTCGGTCCGGCGGCAGGGCGCCGCGGAGGTTGTATTTGCCCAGCCCGAGGAACGTCGTCACCACGCGTGCGCGCGGCGCGGCAGCGAGGATGCGCTCGAGGCTGCCGATGTGGTCGGCGTCGACGTGCGTCAGCCAAATCCACCGCAACGCATCGAGATCGAGGATCGAGCGGAGGCCGGCCATGAACTCGTCCGACAGCGGAAAGAGCCCGGTGTCGACCAGCACCGGCTCCGTGGCGCCGATGAGGAACGCGTTGACCGGGATGAGCCCCAGCATGGGGACGGGGAAGAATGCCGGAAGAATGTGCGTCTTCTCCCCGACGGCGCGCGGCGCAAACATGGTGACGGAATTCATGGCTCGACCTCCGGCGCGGCATCGCTGCAAGTCGCGCGCGTAGCCACCTCGCTACGCCACGTGCTCACCGGGGGAACGGCGCTGGCACCTGCGACGACAGCGCGACCAACGAGCCCGCGGCGCAGCTCCGCGCAATGAGACGCAACCGCCGACGGGCTCCGGTCGATACGCCTGCATGAACGTCACCGAGCTCTACGCCCCGCCCTCCAGCACCCTCGCGCCCACCACGCCTGCGCCCCTCACGCCCACCGGGAGCTTCACCGCCTCCGAGGTCCTCCGCGAGGGCTATCGCTCGTTCCGGGCGCAGCCCTTCCGGTTGATGGGGCTGCACGCGCTCGGCCTCGGCCTGCTCTACGGCTCCTCGCTCCTCGTCGAGCTCGCGTTCGGCGCGGTCTTCGGCGCGCAGCCGGCGCACAACGCTGCGTGGGTCTCGGCCGCGAGCCTCGGCTGCTCGTTCCTGCTCTCGACGTTCTTCACCGTCGGCCTGCACCGCGTCTCGCTCGAAGCCGTGCGCGGACGACGTCCCTCGCTCGGGCTCCTCTTCGCGGGAATCGACGTGCTCTTCCCCGCGATGGCGGCGGCGTTGCTCACGATGTTCCTGGTGACGGTCGGCACGATCGCGCTCGTCGTACCCGGCATCGTCGCCGCCCTGGCTCTCTCGTTCGCGCCTCTCCTCGTCGCCGACCGCCGCGCCGACGGGTTCGAGGCGATCGCTGCGAGCCTCCGGCTGTCCCGCGGCGTCCGCGGGCAACTGTTGGCGCTCGGGATCCTCAGCTGCCTCGTGCTGCTCGGGGGCGCTCTCCTGCTCGGCGTCGGCTTCTTCGCGGCGTACCCGATCACCACCCTCGCCCTCGCGCACGCCTACGTGCGCCGCGTCGACCCCGGGCCGGACGCGGACTCGACGCTCACTTGATCGGCGGCGGAGGCGCGATGGTGCGGAGGTCGAGGCCGCCCGGGTAGTGGTAGCTCGTGTAGTCGCCGTACCCCATCACCTGGATGCCGACCGGCTTGTCCGAGGTGAGCGTGTGCGCGCCGCTCTTTCCGGGGCCGAGCTTCGCGCGCGCGATGCTGTACCCGGTCGCGCCGATCGCGGTGCCCGCGGGCGGCGCCGCGCCGTCGAGCATCATCACGGCGCCGGCCGGGTAGGTGATGTCGACGTAGCTCACCGAGTAGTCGTCGGGCGCGAGGAAGATGTACTTGGTGCGGAACTGCTCGATCGCCGTGACCAGGCTCATCGACGGATCGCCCCTCGACGGCGTGGTGCTGAACAGCGGCGGCGGATCGACCTTCGCGCCGCCGAACATGAACGTGCCGACCGCGAACTCGTGGTCGCCGGTGACGCGGAAGCTGGCCGTCACCTCGGCGAGCGTGACCACCTGCCCGGCGTTGATCACGTCGGGCGCGCCAGCGGGCTTCGCTGGCGCGTAGGTGAGCTTGGTGGCGTCCCGATTGCCGTAGAGGCGAACGTTGTGACCGGCCGCGGTGCCCTTGGGGATCGTGGGCGGCGCGACGATGTACTCCTTGCCGAGCGTCTCGGCCGGGAACACCGACTCCTCGATGTGATCGCACGCCTGGGTGCCGATCGGCATCTGGATGCACGGGACGCCGACGATCACCTGCACGGGCTTGTCGGCCGCGACGAGCGAGCCGCTGAGATCGGCGGTGGTCTTCGCCTCGCCGACCAGCTCCGCGACGTCGCCCGCGTTCATCGTCAGGGTGAGCTCGCCGCCGGCCGAGGTGGCGGGGATCATCCCGCCGCCGCCGGCGAGCACCTGGCCGCGCGACTTGAACACCACCTTGGTGTTGTCCTGCGTCGCGGTCACGGTGACGTAGGCGCCGAGGACGTCCTGCTCGGGGCCGAGCAGCGGCTTGGAGCTCCAGCCGTGGATGCCGGCGACGCGGTAGTTGCCGGTCATCGCGGTGCTCGGCAGGAGGAGCGACGCGTCGTTCGAGAAGGAGAAGCAGCCGGTCTTGTACGGTGCGCCGCCGCCCGGCGGCTTGCAGTCCTGCAGGCCGGGGCACGTCGACCAGTCCTTGCCCGCTTCGCCGCCCGCGCCCTTGTACTGGAGCGCGTTGAATTGATAGACGGTGACCGGACGGCTCGCGACGAGGTGATACGCGCCCTTCGCCGAGAACACCGAGCCGGGCAGCTTCGTGGCGATGCCGCAGGTGTCGGTGTCGGGGCCCTTCAGCGCCGGGTTCCACGGCAGGTAGATCTTCGTGAGGCTGTCGGCGGGGACGGTCGCCGTCCTGGTGACGCCGTTGCCGGTGATGTCGATGGTCGCCGGCGTGTCGCCGGCGTTGGCGACGACGACCGCGAAATCGAAGATCGACCACACGTTGTTGGCGACCACCGTCGGCCAGAAGTCGCAGCCGACGTAGGCCTTGGCCGCCGCCGCCTCCGCGCACGTCTTCGGATCGACCGTCACCTTCGGGGGCTCGGGCGGCGTGTCGCTGCTGCCGTCGATCACGAACGTGCCGGTGTCCTCGGGCTCGACGCTGCTGTCGGTCGCCGGCCCCTCGGTGTCAGCGCCGATCGCGCTGTCGGCCAACGGGGTGCTCGGATCCTTCTCGCCGCCGGCGGAACAACCGAACGCGATCGAGGCAAGGATAAGGGAGACGAAGCGAGGGGAGGTCTGCACGGGCGGCAGCATCCCCGAGGATCGCGCGCTGCGCAAAGGGATCGCGGGCGCAGCTGACCGGGTGGAATTTTTCGCGATGGCCCGCGTCGGCTCAGGGGGAGGTGCCCCCGGACCTGCGGCGGCGGAGCAGGAGCGCGAGGGCGAGGAGCCAAAATCCGTGGGTGCCGCGCCGGCCGTAGGAGCAGCCGCCGTCGTCGGTCTCGCCTCCGCCGACGCCCTCGATGCTGACGCAGGCCTCGTCGGCGGTCTGGCAGACAAAACCGCCGGCGCATTCGGCGGTCGAGGTGCAGCGTGTCGCACAGGCGCCGGACGCGGCGCAGAGGTATGCGCCGCAGGGGCGCGTGACGTCGTCGATGCCGATCGAGCCGAGCCCATCGGCGGTGCACCGAGCTCGCTTGACCTTCGGCACGCAGCGCTCCGCCACGCACTCGTGGCCATCGACGCAGTGCTCGGGCGCGCTGCACTTCGAGCGGCAGCCCGTCTCGGTGCACGTGTACGGTGCGCACGAGACGGCAGCCGCTGCGCCGCACGTGCCCATGCCGTCGCACAGCGGCGAGGGCGTGAACTGGCTCCCCTCGCACTTCGCGGCGGCGCAGGTGACCGTGGTCGGAGCGAACGCGACGCAGGTCTTCGTGTCGATGCCGTCGCAGCGGCGCGCCTTGCACGCATCGCCCCCGCCGCCGTCGCACTTCCGCCCGCCCTGCGCGGCGCCCTTGATCGCCGAGCAGGTCCCCTCGCGGCCCGGAACACCGCACGACGCGCACACGTCCGTGCACGCGCTCTCGCAGCAAAAGCCATCGACGCAGTGGCCGCTGGTGCACATCGAGGCGCGGGTGCACGCGCGTCCGTCGTCCTTGCGCGCGATGCACTTGCCCGCGTCGCAGAAGCTCCCCGCGCCGCAGCCGCCGTCGTCGGTGCACGAGGTCCCGCACTTGCCCGCGGCGCACGCGTAGAGGCCGCACCCGGTGCGCGGCGGGTGGGGTGCGCCGGTGACCGGGCCGCACGTCCCGACGGAGCCCGCGAGATCGCACGCGCTGCAGCTGTCAGTGCAAGCGGAGTTGCAGCAGACGCCGTCACGGCAAAAGCCGCTCGCGCACTCTCCGTCGCTCCCGCACTTCGCGGCGAGCGGCTGCGCCTCGTAGAGCTCCGCGCTCGCGGTCGGACCGGTGGCGGTTCCGCCGCCGACGTGCAGCGCGACGCCCGCGCCGAGCGCCGTGAGCGACGCCTGCCCGCGGGTCAGCGCCGGCGCGGGCCCGCGGACCCACGTGTCGAGGCTCGGCGTCCAGACCTCCGAGAACAACGTCGGGCCACCGACGACCAGCAAACGATCGGGCGTCACGAGCGCCGCGTTGAGGCTGACGTGGGTCTCGCCCGCGTTCGCGGTCTTCGTCCATGTCTTCGTCCCCTCGTCGTACAGCTCGCCGAACGAGAGCGGCGTCCGCAGCGCGTCGATGCCGCCGATGACGAGGACCTTGCCGCTCGACAGGACGAGCGCCTCGTGGCCCGCGCGCGGCGTCGAGAGCGAGCCGGTCGTCGTCCAGGTGTCCGTCGCGGGATCGTAGATCTCGGCCGTCGAGGTGCGGCCCGAGCCGGACACGCCAGTGGTGCCACCCGCGACCAGGATCTTGCCGCTCGGGAGCACCGTGGCCGTGGCGCCGTTGGGGCGCGCGACCGACATGGCCGAGGTCTGCGCCCAGGTGTTGGTCGCTGCGTCGTACACCTCTGCGCCGAGGCGCCCGACCGCGAGGGCGCCCTTCGCGATCGCCACCATGGCGTGCGAGTCGCGCAGGTTCTTCATCGCGCCCGCTGCGCTCCACGTGCCGGCGACGGGATCGTAGAGCTCGGCCGACGAGAGGAGCGTGCGCGTCGTGCCGTCGCCCGTGAAGCCGCCGCTCACGAGCACCTTCCCCGAGGCGAGCAGCGCCGCGGCGTGCAGGCGTCGCCCGGCCGAGAGCGAACCCGTCGTCGACCACGTCCTGGTCGTGGGGTTGAACCGCTCGACCGACGCATGGGCGACGGCGGTGTCCGCGCTCGTCGCCGAGCCGCCGACCACGAGCACCGAACCGTCGGCGAGCTTGGTCGCGGTGTGCTGGAAGCGGGCCACGCTCATCACGGGGAGCGCGCCCCACGCCGGATCGAGCACGATCGGTGAGGTGAGGTCGTGCGCGTCGACCTCGATCGAGAGCGTCGCGCCGGCGATCGCGACGTTGGCCAGCCGCCGTACCCCGCGCGCGTCGATCGCCACGATCGGCTCCGACGCGAGCCGTACGACACCGTGGTCGACGACCTCGACCGCGGCGCCGTGGACGCGCGCAGCAGCGCCAGCGGGCAACGACAGCGTCTCGCGAACGCGAATCGTCTCGCGACGACCGCGAAAGACCCAGATCTCCTCGGCGCGACTCCGCGTCGCGGTGTAGACGAGATCGCAACCGGGCTCGACGTCGGTGAAGACGACCGCGTTGCCCACGACGCGCGGCTTCGCCGCGGCGCGCGGCGGCGCGATCGCGACGCCACCGACGCGCAGCGGATCGCCGACGGCCGCGGGGAGGTGGATGTCGAGCGCGTTCGTCGGGGGCACGAACCCGTCGGCGCGCGCGATCAGCGACTCGTCGGTGAACCCCGGGGCGGTCTCGGGCAGCCCCCGCAGCGAGCCCACGAGCTCGCGCGCCGGATCGCTCGGGGTCGCTTGCTGCGCGCAGGCCGTGCCCGACGCGACGAGCGCGACCGCGACGCGTCGACGCAGAAGCGCCACGAAGACCGCGAGGAGACCGACGAAGAGCGCGTTGGACTCGCCGCGCCGCCCCATCGTGCAACCGCCGTCGTCTCCGCCCCCGCCGCCCGTACACTGGCGCGACGCGGTATCGCAGACGAGTCCGTCGGCGCAATCGACGGTGGCGCCGCACTCGCCGAGGCACGTGCCCGCCGGCCCGCAGCGGAACCCGCCGCAGTCCCTGACCGCGCCGGCGGGATCAATCGAGCTCCGTCCGTCCTTCGTGCAGGTCGCCCCCCGCACCACGCACTTGGCGTCGCGGCAGACGAAGCCCTCGGCGCACTCGGCGTCCGCGGTGCACGCGGTGCGACACCCGCCGGGCGCGCAGGCGAACGGAGAGCACGAGACGCCCAGGTCGTCCTTGCACGTGCCCGCGCCGTCGCAGGTCGAGGGCTTGTAGTAGCGGTCCGCCGCGCAGGCCTCTGGCTTGCACTGCGTTCCCGGTCCGTTGGCGAACGCACGGCAGGCGGCGGTCGCGATCCCGTTGCAGGTGCGCGCCCGGCAGCCGTCCCCCTCGGCGTCCAGGCACTTGCGCGCGCCGTGCGGCGCGCCGGTCACGACGCTGCAGGTGCCGATGCTTCCCGTCCCGTCGCACGCCTCGCAGACCTCGTCGCACGCGGTGTTGCAGCACACGCCGTCCACGCAGAAGTTGCTCGTGCACTCGCGCGCACGGGTGCACGTCCCGCCATTGGCCCTGCGCTTCGTGCACGTGCCGGCCTCGCAGAAGTTGCCGATGGTGCAGTCGGCGTCCGCCTTGCAGGTCGCGTCGCACGCGCCGGCGGTGCAGACCTTGTAGGGCGCGCAGCTGCGCGCACCGATCGGGCTCCCGGTGACGGGCGAGCACGTGCCGACCTTGTCGGTGACGTTGCAGGCCTCGCAGTCGCCCTTGCACTTGGTGTCGCAGCAGACTCCGTCGACACAGTTGCCGGCCCTGCACTCGCCGCCGAGCGCGCACTTCTCGCCGTTCGCGAAGGGCACGTAGAGCTCCGCGGTCGCGAGGTCGGAGACCGCGCTGCCGCCGGCGATCAGCGCGCGTCCGTCGGCCAGCGCCGTGACGGTGTGCTGCGCCCGCGCCTCGATCATCGGGAGGATCTTCGTCCACTTACTCGTGGCGGGGTCGAAGAGCTCCGCGGCGTTGCGCGTGCCCATGTTGCGGCCGCCGGTCGCGAGGACGAAGCCGTTCGCGAGCAACGCGGCGCCGGAGCTCGTCCCGATCTCGAGCGGCAGGGCTTCGGTCCAGGTATCGGTCGCGTTGTCGAACAGCGCGGTCTTCTGGCCATCGACCGTCAACGCTCGGCCGCCGGGGAGCGCGAAGAGCAGGTGGGTGTGGTTCGTCCACGGCATCGCGCCGGCCTTCGCCCAGCTGTCGGTGGCGGGGTTGTAGAGCTCGCTCGAGGCGAGGAACGACGACGCGCCGTCGCGCCCGCCCGCGACGAGCACCTTGCCGGCCGACAGGCGCGCCGCAGCCGCTGCGGTGCGCGCCGTCTTCATCGGGGCGCGCGCGGTCCACGTGCCTGCGGTCGGGCTCCAAGCCTCGACCGTCAGCTTCGCCGGCAGCGTGAGGCCGTCCGCGCCCCCCATCGCCAAGACGTCGCCCGTCTCGAGCAGCGCGAGCGCCGGGCGAACGCGAGGGGTCGACAGCGACGCCGTCGCGGACCAAGTGCGGGTGGTCGTGTCGAACACCTCGACCGTCGCGAGCGCCGTCCCCGTCGCCGTGCTTCCACCGACGACGAGGGCCCGTCCTCCCCCGATCGCGATCACCGCCGGGTCGACGCGGGGGACGGCCATCGCGGTCGCCACGAAGGTGCCGGTCTTGCTGTCCCAGACGTCGGCGCCGTCTCTGCCGACGACGAGCACGTCTCCGTTGGTGAGCTGCACCGCCTGATGCGCGGTCCGCGCGACGCTCATGGTCGACGTCGTCACCCAGAGCGGATCGATCACGATCGGGTAGACGAGACCGTTCGCGTCGAGCGACGTCTCAATCGTGTGCGCGTCGAGCGCCTTCACCGCCAGATCACGCCTCGTTCCTCGAGCGTCGATCGCGTAGAGCGGCGCCGAGCGCAGACCGGTCGAGACGACGATCGCGCCCTGCTCGACCCTCACGCCGCCGTCGAAGCCCCAGCGCGCGCTCGGTGCGGCGCGCTCATCGCGGAGAACGCGCAGCTCCTCGATCCCGTTGGGTCGCGCGATCCACATCGCGTCGGTCGACGGAGCCACGTTGCGGTAGACCACCGCGCCGCGATCGAGCGAGCCCCGTACGTTGGCGACGTCGAGCGCCCGCAACGTCGTGCCCCCGAGCCTCACGGTGCCCGCCGCGTGTTCGGGGAGCCGCGCGTCGCGCGCGACGAAGCCGTCCGTCGCGACGAACGGCGTCGCCCCCTCGCGCAACGCCGCGATCGCGGGCGCCTCGACGGTCGCTTCCCCGGTCCCGGGCGCGCACGAAAGGACTCCCAACAAGCTGACGAGCACTCCCCGCATGAATCCTCCCGCCGAACACCGCGCGCGACGTCGGTCGCTCGCGGGTGACGGCAGCCACAGGATGCGGGGATCCGCGCGGCCGGGAGCTAAAATCTCTCGAAAATCTCGCGCGGGCGCCGATTGCTCCCGTTTCGGTCCCGGATTCGCCTGGACGTCCTCAATCCGACGGCCCCGTGTCCGCGGGCGGCTCGCAAACGTCTCCCGGTCCGCGCGCCGGCGCGCCGGCCGCGAGCCACGCGAGCAGCGTCTCGCGATCGTCGCTCGCGAGCTCCACCGGTGGGAGCGGCATGGCTCCCTCGCGAACCGACGCCTCCATCCAATACGCGACCGGACGACCGTCGAGCGCGGCTTGCACGTCGCCGTAGGTGATGAGCGGGAACGGCGCGCCGTATTTTCGCGGCGTGGTGTGACATTGCTGACACACGTTCTCGAGCACGCGGCGCGGAGCGCAGGGGATCTCCCCCACGATCACGCGCGGCGCGGTCGACGAGGATCGCTCGCGCGCCTCGCCGCACCCCCAGAGCCCCGCGAGGAGGCACGCGACGAGGCCGGCGACGAACGGCATTACAGCTCGACTCGGAATTTTCTCTTCTCCTTCGAGCTCGGCTCGGTTGCGGGCGGCGGGGTGGTCGGCGGCGACGGCGGCGCGCTCGTGGCGGCGGAACCGGCCGCCGTCGTCTTCTTCGCGCGCGGCATCCACTTGGTCTTGGCGCCCGGAGGATCC
>JALHOE010000228.1 GCA_022843175.1 Deltaproteobacteria bacterium | reverse complement strand
GCGCGGCTGCAGTCGGCTTCGGGACCGGCATCGGGCCGCTCGCGCCGGCGCCGACGCCGTAGCCGGCGCCCCCGCCGCCCCCGCCGTCCATGCTGTCCATCATCATCGGCGCCTTCCCCTTCTTGAGGCCGCCGTACGCGGGCGCGGGCGGAACGCCGCCGGGCCGGAACCCGAACGGCGGCAGCGCGATGTCGTAGTTCCACGTGCCCCACGTCTTCTGCACGACGGGCCAGGTGAGGATCTGCGAGCCCGTCGAGGCCATCACCTTGCGCTCGGGGTTGTAGAGCACCTGCGAGGGCGTGCGCTCGAGCGGATCGAGCAACGCGAGCATGGCGTCGTCGGCGATCGTCGCGCCGATCGCCAGCGGACGGGGGCCGTTCTGCTTCGGCCCCTCGAGCGCGATGTCGATCGCGATGCTCTGCCCGGGCGCGGCGAGGCCAGGGGCCTTGAGCGTGACGTTGATCGGCCGCGACGCGACCACCGGCAGGTTCGCGCCGTCGGTGAGGAGGCCGGTGAGCGAGCTCGGCTTGCCCTTCTCGACGCCGATCGCGAAGAAGGTGATCAGCATCGAGCCCCAGGACGGCGCGGGGAACGTGCCCTTGGCGACGTACTCGCCGCCGGTGAACGAGATCGGGACGAGGAACGAGTGGATGAGCGCGCCCGAGGAGTCGACCACGTCGGCGTGAACGACCTTCTCGGCGGGGATGTACTGCGAGGGGAACTTGATCTCGATCGGCGTCTTGGCGCGCTCGCTGACCACCGCGAGCGGGACGTCGGCGAACATCGCGCGCGGGGGCGACGCGTAGACGTAGCCCGTGCCCTGAACGCTCTTCGCCTTCACCATCCGCGCGGTGATGTTGAGCGCGCCCTTCGGCATGGTGAACGTCGCCTTGGCGAGGCCGTCGTTGTCGGTCTTGGCGATGACGCTCTTCTCGCTGGGCTTGCCGCTCTGCTCCTCGTCCTTGTAGCCGTGGCCGATGATCTCGATCTCCATGCCCGGCGCGGGCGCTTGCTCGAGATCGGTGGTGTGTACGACGACCTTCACCGTCTCGCCGGGCACGTGCTCGTTGCGATCGGTCTCGACCACGAGCCGCCACGGCGCGCGCGAAATCCTCAGATCGCGGCGCAGCTCATCGCTGCGGCCGGTCGCGCCGTCGGTGACCTGGAGCACGACGGCCGCGAGCTGATCGTCGGCGAAGGCGTCGCGCATCTTCTTGAGCCGCTCGCCGTCGAGCGAGAACTTGTGCGGGCCGCTCCCGAGCACCGGTCGCGCCTCGGTGGCGACGACGTTGCCCTTCGGGTCGAGGCACTTCACCGTGACGGTGCCGCTCTTGAACGGCTCGCCGGTCGAGCTCGCGAGGGTGACGTCGAACCCGAGCTCGCCGGCGTCGCGGGTGAGGAACCGCGGCAGCGTGTGCTCGATGCGGACCGCCGGCGCGACGATACGCTTGATTTGCAGCCGCGCGGTCGAGCGCTCGCCGAGGTGCTCGACCGCGAGCTCGTACGGGCCCTCGGGCGCCGTCGTCGGCAGCGGGAGGTCGAGCCATGCGATGCCCATCCGATCGGTCATCACCCGACCGCCGCCGAGCACCTTGCCGTCCTTGCGGAGCAGGACGTTGACCGGCGCGTCGGTGAACGGCCGGTAGTCTCCGCGCAGTCGCCACGCGAACGCGCGGACGTGGATGGTCTCGCCGGGGTTGAACACGCCGCGGTCGGTGTAGACGTAGAGGTTGGCGCGCTCGAAGGACTGCGTGCGCGCGTAGGCGTGGTAGTTGGCGCCGCCGATCACGCGCGCCTTGCCCTCGCCGGCGAGGATCTGCACGTAGTGGCTGCCTCCGCCGGTGCCCTTGTCGTCGGGGACGTCGCGGAACACGAACGTGCCGTTTGCGTCGGTGCGTCCGCGCAGCTTGCCGTCGATGAACACCCGTGCGTTCGCCGCCGGCGCGAACGACGGGAGCCATGCGCCGACGTGGATGTAGGTGCCGACCTTGGAGAAGATTTGATAGGGCGAGTCGATGACGAGCCGCACGCCCTGGGGCAGGGTCTGCGCGTCGGCGTCGAGCTCCTTGCCGCCCTTCTCGGCGGTGCCGATCAAGACATCCTGCAGCGGTGTCTCGTCCCCGCTCTCGTCGACCGAGCCCTTGGACGCCGACTTGAGCGGGATCGCGCTCGGCGGCGGGATGAGCGGCCGCCGGGCGGACATGTCGGTCGCGACCGTGATCGGCTTCCACGCGATCGGCTGCACGCTCCCGGCGGGCGGCGGCGAGTCGGGCGGCGCGGCGAGCACCACCCGCTCCGAGCCGGGGGCAGGGGGCGGGGTCGCTCCGTCCCTTGCCGGCCCGCAGGCCGCGTGCGCGAGCACACCAAACAGCGGAAGAAGGATGGGCGAGACGATCCGGGGGCGGCGCATCGGGTGATACAGACGATGGTCGCCCGAAAAAGTTCTCCCCGCCGAAACATTCGTCCCGGCGACAGGCGCGCGCAAAACCAGGCGCGCGCAAAGCCAGGCGCGCAAAGCCAGGCGCGCGCGTAAGCGAGCGCCTTTACGCCGTGCTCGGTGTTTCCGTTGGGACGTTGGGCGCTCGCTGACGCGCGCGCCTGTCTGTGCCGTCCGCGCGCCTTCTACGCCTCGGCTTCGATCTCCGAGACGACGGGCTCGTCGTCGACCGCGGCCTCTGCGGTCGGCTTCATGACGCCGTACTCCTCGAGCCTGTTGTAGAGGCAGCGCCGGCTGATGCCGAGCACGCGCGCGGCCTTCTGCTTGTTGCCCCCCACGTACTCGAGGGTGCGGAGGATGAGCGACTTCTCGGCCTCCTGGATGGTGGTGCCGAGCGAGATCACGATCGCGTTCGGCGGGATCGCCGGCGGCGGGTCGGTGCGCGGGAGCTGCAGCGCCGTCATGGGGGGCGGCGTCGGCGCGATCGGCATCGGCGGCGGGTGATACGAGGGCTGCTGCTGCTGCGCCGAATCGGGCGGCGAGATGGGCTGCGTGTTCGGCATCATCAGCGGCGAGGTCGAGCCGTCGTGCGTGACGTAGGGCTGCTGCGCGGTGGAGGGGACGTAGCCCCGCGCCGTGGTCTCGCGGACGACCTGGCCCGGATCGGGTAGGCGCTCGGCGACCAACTGCAGGGCATGCGCCGCGAGATCGGCGCTGGTCGCGAACACGGCGGCGCGCTCCATCACGTTGCGGAGCTCGCGCACGTTGCCGGGCCACGGATAGTTGATGAGCCGCTCGGCGGCGCCCTGCGTGATGCGGCGCACCGGCGTGCCGTAGCGTTGCGCGAACCGGAGCAGATAGTGCTCGGCGAGCGGGATGATGTCGTCCTTGCGATCGCGGAGCGGGGGCAGGGTGATCGAGAAGACGTTGAGGCGGAAGTAGAGATCCTCGCGAAACTTGTTGTCCTGCACCAGCGTGATGAGGTCGCGGTTGGTCGCCGCGATGACGCGGACATCCGCGACGTGCTCCTTGCGGCCGCCGACGCGTGTGAAGCGCAGCGTCTCGAGCACTCGCAGGAGCGCGATCTGGACGTCGTGCACCATGGTGCCGACCTCGTCGAGGAAGATGCTTCCGCGGTTGGCCGCCTCGAACTTGCCGTCTGCCGCGGTGAGCGCGCCGGTGAAGGCGCCGCGCTCGTGGCCGAACAGCTCGGAGGCGACGAGCTCCTTGGGGATCGCGCCGGTGTGCACCGGGACGAACGCCGCGTGACGTCGGCCGCTCCGCGCGTGGACGGCGCGCGCGACGAGCTCCTTGCCGGAGCCGCTCTCGCCGACGATGAGCACCGGCGCCTCGGTGCGCGCGACACGCTCGATCGCGTCGAACACCGTGCGCATCGCCTGCGAGCGCCCGAGCATTCCCTCGAACCAACCGTCGGCCGACAGCGGCCGGAGGTCGCCGTCGAGCGGCTGGCCCTGGCCCGCCGTGGCCGGGGTGGCCACGACCTCGCCGCCCGCGCCCATCATCGGACCGTTGGCGAGGAGCTCGACGACAAGCCCGCGCAGGCGCTGACCGTCGATCGGCTTCTGGAGGAAATCGGCTGCGCCCTGCTTGAGCGCCTCGACCGCGGCGTGGACCGACCCCTCGCCGGTCAGCACGAGCACGGGGACGTTGTTCCCGGCCCCCCGAAGCGTCTGGATGAGCTCGATACCGGTGCGCTCCGGCAGGTTGAGGTCAGTTACGATCGCATCGACCCGCTGCTTCTCGATGATTTCGAGCGCCTCCTCGGCGCTGCTCGCGCCGATTGGCTCGACGCCCGCCGACGTGACCATCTTCTGGACGATCGACAGGTAGTCGGGGTCGTCGTCGACGCAGAGGACTACGCGGGCGAGCGCATCGTCGCGACGCGTAGGGCCGGGGTTGCCGTGGGTGATGGGTGTCGACATTTGCAGCCAAATCTCCGGGAGCTTCTTTTCACCCGCACCCGACTCGCGACCGGCGCGGGGCGGGAGGGCGCTGCAGAGCAGAGCAAATCAGCGGGGTGCCTCGCGGCACCGGGGTGCGGTGTGTGCCACCGTGACAGTCCGATGCTCGACGTCGGAAAAGAGTGCGCGGCCCCCGTGCCATTCTAGCGCGACCGTGCCGAAAGACGGTCGGCCCCTACCGTGAGCCGCCGAGCTTCTCGCGGTCCACGGATTCCGGCCTCGGCGTGAAGAGATCGGCAAAACGCACCAGGGGCGGGGGAAGCTGAGCGCCCTTGCGGCGATGGGCCACGACGGCGTGCGCGAGCTCTTCGATGACGACCTCGAGCGGCCTCGCCTCGAGCTCGGCGCCGTCGATCGTGTCGCCCGCTCGCGGCGCCTCGCCCGCGCGACGGATGGGATCGTGGCGCACGTCGCGGAAGCCGGACTCACCGTCGAGGATGCAGGTGAGCACCTCGACGAAGTCGAGGTAGAGGGGGTGGACGATCACGGCGATGCGCTGCTCCGCGCCCTTGGTGCTCACCTCTCCCACCAGCGCGCGCAGCACGTTGGTGGGGACCGGCGCGCCGTGCTTCATGAGCGCGGCCTCGATGCGCGCGCGACGGCTCGGGTCGTCCTCCACGCCGAGCAGCGGCGCGTACAGCGCGATGGCCGGCGCGCCGACGTCGGGCGCGTCGATCTCGAGCGCTTCGATCCACGCCTCGCGACCGTCGACCGGGAGCGAGCGATAGGTGAGCGCGGCCGCCCAGGCGGCCTCCGGGTCGTGCGCGAGCGCCTCGAGCCACACCCGCCACGCGCGTGCGAAACGCGCGTCGCCGCCGTCCTCGCCGCCGCGAGCGACCACGCGCGTGATCGGCGGAGCGCCGATCGGCTGCGCGCCGTCCTTCGGATCGGAGGGGTCGTCGCTCATCGTGGTGGTCTCACCCTCGCTCCATGCTCCTGACCGCAGCCCTGGCCGTGCGATGCCGAAGTCCGACAACTGCGCCCCCCTCCCCAGACACCCCGGAACCGGGGATCTCATCGGCTAACAAACGCGCACCGTCCTGGCAACGCACGACGCCGTGAAAGGTTTCACGCCGCGGACGCTTGACGCCCGGCGGTCGATTCGTCGCGATCACGTCCGGGTCGCATCCGCATGAGCGCCGACAAATCGAAGGGGGGGAAGTACGACGACGCGCGCGTACGCGAAGCGCTCGACCTCCTCGACGTCGTGGCGCGCGGCGTCGCGCGACAGCTCGGCAGCCGGTTTCAGCTCGACGACCTCAAGGGCTACGCCCACGAGGCGATCACCGACGTCGTCGCCAAGTTCGATCCGAACCGCGGCGTCTCGTTCCGTTCCTTCGCTCGACTGCGGCTCCGCGGCGCGATCATCGACGGGCTCCGCCGCGAGTCCGGGCTCCCGCGCGGCGTCGCGGCCCGCCTGCGCGCGCTCGAAGCGGCCGACCTCTTCGTCGACGGGCGCGCCGAAGAGCACGCGCAGCGCTCGCCCACGGCCGAGGCCGCCGACACGCGCGTTCAGAGCTTCCTCAAGGGGCTCGCCACGGCGTATGCGAGCGGCCTCGTCGCGCGCGAGGCCGACGACGGCAACGCGGTGTCCGACGAACGCGAGACGATCGACCCCGAGACCGCGACCGCGCGCCGCGAGCTGCGCACGCTCCTCGATCGCGCGCTCGCCGAGATCGGCGACCCGGAGGGCACGATCCTGCGCCGCCACTACTTCATGGACGAGGATCTCCAGGACGCCGCCGCGCACGTGGGCCTCTCCAAGAGCTGGGGCTCGCGGTTGCACGCGCGCGGCATCGAGAAGCTGTCCGCGAAGCTCGGCGAGCTCCGGGAGAACCGCTAGTCGTTCACGTGCGGTGCAGCGCGTAGCCGACGAAGAACGGCCCCATCTGCTGGATGAACTCCGACGTCTGCCGCGTCTTGCGCATGGTCTGCACGAGGTGCGAGAGCGGGTGGAGCTCCTTGCCGACGAGCCCGATGAGGAACTCGTTGTCGGCCATGTCGAGGCCGTGGCACGCGAGCCGCACGTCGTGGGCGAGCTCTTGCTGGCCGTAGGCGTGACCGATCACCGCGTGCTCGCGGAGGATGCCTCCCTGCTCCTTCTCCTCGAGCTTGGAGAACGCGCCGCTCCGCCGCAGCGGGTACCACACGTGCCAGGGGTAGGCGGGGTTGAGGACGTTGTTGACCGGCCGCTTGAGGAGCGCGTGCTCGAGGTCCGGCTCGTAGCCGTTGGAGTAGCTCCTTCCGATCATCCCGAGCTCGGGGCGGAGCTCGACGAAGATGAGCGGCGGCGTCGCGAACAACGGGCGCACGTTCTTGATGAAGTGGCCCGGATCCTCGCTCCACGTAAGGAGCGCCAGGCTGCGCGGGTCCATCGTGTCGGCGTAGACCACTGCCGGGATGTTGCGGTCGCGGAGGAGCTGCGCGACCGACAGCGCGATGTCGTCGGCCGAGGTGTCGAGCGGCACCCGGAACGCGAGGAGCTGCATGAACAGGCGCCGGTTCATGGCCTGGCGCTCGCCGTCCCGGCCCTTTCCGCCGTACTCGTTCACGTCGATCGTGGGGAGCCCCGGTGCGGTTTCCGGCTTCGTCATGCCCCGGCAGTAGCCGCGGACGGCGCGCGCGAAAAGCACGAGCGCGCCCCGATGGCGTACGCCGCGGCGGTTTGCGCGAGGGCCCCCGAGGTGGGAAATGTGATGGCGAGGGATTTGCTGGTCCCCGGACAGGAGGCACGCCCATGCACGGCTCGGCTCGCACCGCACTCGTCCTGTCCATCGTCGCCCTTTCGGCTTGCTCGCCGAGGGCAAGGCAGGCCGACGCCGTGGCCGCCACCAAGTCCAACGACGCGGGC
Organism: Deltaproteobacteria bacterium; assembly: GCA_022843175.1. GTDB lineage: Bacteria > Myxococcota_A > Polyangia > Polyangiales > JADJMO01 > JALHOE01. The sequence continues at coordinate 7,071 of JALHOE010000228.1, read as the reverse complement.
GCGTGCACCGAGATCTGCGATGCGAGCGCGGCCTGCGGCGACTCCCCGCAGTCGTGCATCGCGCGGTGCAACGAGTGGCTGGTCCGTCGTTCGCGTCCGGGCATCGCGCGGACGGCCGCCAAGTGCGCGGTGCCGCGGATCGACAGCGCCTGCGAGACCGACGCGTCGCGCGCGGCGGCCAAGGCGCTGGTGTCCTGCGTCGACGACGCCGGACGCGACGCGCTCCGCAAGGACAACTCCACGCTGCTCGTCGCCGCCCGCGCGATCTGCGAGCGCGGGGCGCGCTGCGGCGGCGGCACGGCCAAAGAGACGATCAAGTGCGTCGAACGAATCGCCGCGGCCAACCCGCCGCCGCGCGGCCTCGGCATCTTCGGCGCGATCAAGCCCGAGCTCGTCGAGGACTTCGCGTCGTGCATGCACACCTCGGAGTGCGGCCCCGGGGGCGCGGTGTGCTTCGGCGAGATGCTCGGTGAGACCGGCGAAGCGGCCGAGCCGCCCGCCGCGCCGCCCCCGAAGGCGACCCCCGTCCATCCCCCCGTCGAGGGCGGCACCAAGATCTAACTTGCCACACGGGGCGGGCGCACGAATGCTCCGCCGCCGGTCATGTCGCAGCCCACCTCTCTGGAACATCCGCTCCCCGCCGGGATGCGCGATCTGCTTCCGCCAGAGGCCGCGCTGCGCCGCGCCATCGCGCGGGCCTTCCTCGGGCGCGCGGAGCTGTTCGGCTACGAAATCGTCATCCCTCCGGTGTTCGAATACGCGCACACCATCGAGCGCGGCCTCGGCACGCTCGACCCGCGTGAGATCGTCCGCTTCGTCGAGCCCGAGACGGGGGAGGTCGTCGCGCTCCGCCCGGACGTCACGCCGCAGATCGCGCGGATCGTGAGCACCCGCCTCGAGGGACGCCCGCCCCCCTATCGCCTCGCCTATGACGCGAGCGTTCTTCGTCGCCGCGTCGGCTCGCGCGCGCGCACCCACCGGCAGATCTCCCAGCTCGGCGTCGAGCTCATCGGCGTCGCCCCGCTCGACGGCGATCTCGAGCTGCTCGTGCTGTCCGCCACCGCGCTCCAGCAGATGGGGTTGCCCGCGTTCACCATCGATCTCGGGCACGCCGACATCGCCCGCACCCTGCTCGCCGACGCGCCCAACGCCGCCGAGCTCGCCGACGCGCTCGCCAAAAAAGATGGCGCCGAGCTCGCGCGCCTCGCTTCGACTCATCCCCAGCGCGAGGCGTTGCTCGCGCTGCCGGCGCTCCACGGCGAGCCCGAGCTGCTCGACGCGCTCCCCGCCGCCGTGGCGGGCAGCCCCGCGCGCCCGGCGATCGAGCAGCTGCGCGCGCTCGTGAACAACCTCAGCGCTGCGCTGCGCGACGAGGGCGTCACCGGAGCGACCCTCACCGTCGATCTCTGCGAGGTCCGCGGCCTCGCGTACTACACCGGCCCGTTCTACCAGCTCTTCGCCGAGGGCCCCGGCGTCGCGATCGGCGCGGGCGGGCGCTACGACCAGCTGCTCGCGCGCTTCGAGCCGGCGTCACCGTTGCCCGCGAGCGGCCTCGCGCTCGACGTCGACGCGCTGCGGCGGGCGCTGCGGCTCGCGCGCGCGTCGGTGCTCGAGCGGCCGCGCCGCATCGTCGTCTCCGGGCGCGGCGCCGAGACGTTCGCGCGCTCGCTCCGCGCCGGCGGCACACCCGCTGCTGTCATCGCCGACGACCCGTTCGGCTACGCGCGCGCCTGGGGCTACGCCTGGGTGGCGCGCCTCGGCGAGCACGGCGTCGTCATTTCCGACCCAGAGGGCCGCGAAGCGGACCCGATCCCGACGGACACCGCGGTCGCGCGGCTGTCCACTTTCTAGGAGGACCGATGCCGGGCGTGACGATCGTCGGAGCGCAGTGGGGCGACGAGGGCAAGGGCAAGATCGTCGATCTGCTCACCGAGGGCGCAGACCTCGTCGTGCGTTATGCCGGCGGGCCCAACGCGGGGCACACGCTGGTGATCCCCAACAAGACCGGCGGCCACGACAAGATCGTGGTGCGCCTCGTCCCGAGCGGAATCCTTTGGCCCGAGACGGTGTGCGTGCTCGGCAACGGCATGGTCGTCGATCCGCTCGCGCTCTCGAAGGAGCTCGACGAGCTCGTCGGCAAGGGCGTGTGGACCGAGGGGGACAAGCGCCTCGTCCTCTCCGATCGCGCGCACATGATCCTGCCCTACCACCTCCTCGTCGACGGCCTCCGCGAGAAGGGGCAGTTCGCCGTCGGCACCACCAAGCGCGGCATCGGTCCGGCCTACGAGGACAAGGCGCGCCGCAACGGCGTGCACCTCGGCGCGCTCCGCGACCTCGCGCGCATGGAGCGTCACGTCGCGCGCGCGCTCGACGCATGGGCGCCCACCATCCGCGCCATGGGCGAGACGCCCCCCACGCCCGCCGACGTCGTCGCGGCGATCCGCCCGGTCGTCGACCGGCTCGTGAACCTCCTCGACGACGGCTCGCGCGTCGTCGACGACGGCATCCGCGGCGGCAAGAAGGTCATCTTCGAGGGCGCGCAGGGCACGCTGCTCGACGTCGACCACGGCACCTATCCCTACGTCACCTCGTCGTCGGCCACCTCGGGCGGCGCGTGCACGGGCGCCGGCGTGGGGCCCACGGCCATCTCGCGCGTGGTCGGGATCACCAAGGCGTATCTCACGCGCGTCGGCGGCGGTCCGTTCCCCACCGAGCTCAACGACGAGACCGGCGAGACGCTCCGCCGGAACGGCGGCGAGTTCGGCGCGGTCACCGGTCGCCCGCGTCGCTGCGGGTGGATCGATCTCCCCGCGCTCCGCTACGCGCGCCGCGTCAACGGTCTCACCGACCTCATCGTCACCAAGCTCGACGTCCTCACGGGCCTCCCGCACATCGACGTCTGCGTCGCCTACGACACGCCCCACGGCCGCGTCCGCGATCTTCCGATCAACGACCTCGATGTCGCCAAGCCGGTCTACGAGCGGATGCCGGGTTGGACCGAGCGCGTGGAGACGGCGCGGTCGCTCGGCGAGCTCCCCGAGAAGGCGCGCGCCTACATCGAGCGCATCGCGCGAGAGGTCGAGGTTCCGATCGCGATGGTGTCGGTCGGGCCGCAGCGCGAGGCCACGATCCCCGTTCGCAACCTTTTTGCGTAGGCGCCGATGTGTGCGTGCCGAAAAAGGCACACTCGACCCCCTGGGCTGCCTGCGGAACATCGAAGATCTGCGGGTGGCGTACGTCTTGCTCATTGACGTCGCCATGGTGAAGCGTCCTACGAGCGAACGGGTCGACAAGACCACGCCGTACGACCACCTGCGTCGTGCGCGTCACGGCGAGCTGCGCCATCACGACGAGTCCGGTCTGCACGAGCTCATGGACGACTACTTCGCCCACGCCGACGACCTCGAGCTCGTCGGTCCGACGACCATCCGCGCCGCGTGACGCCGGAGCGGTTCTTCGATCGGATCGCCGGTCGCTACGACCGCGCGTTCGCGCCGGCCGCGGCGGCGACGCGCGCAGATCTCGCAACGCTCCTCGCAGGGCGGGCCGGTGTCGCGCTCGATCTCGGGTGCGGCACCGGGCGCGCGTTTCCCCACCTCGTCGAGCGGGGCTTCCACGTCGTCGGGATGGACGTCTCGCTCGAGATGTTGCGCGCCTCGTCGCGCCGCGCCTCGGCGGCATCGGTCACGCGCGTCCGTGCGGATCTCTACCACCGCTGGCCGTTCCCCGACCAGGCCTTCGACGTCATCCTCGCGCTGCACTCGGTGCTCGCGCACCCGCCCGCGCGGAGCGGCTGGACGCACGTCGGAGCCGAGCTGCGTCGCGTGGCGCGCGAGGGGGCGCTGATCGCGATCGACCTGCCGGAGCCGTCGTGGGCCGAGCAGAACCTGCGGCGGGTCGAGGGCCGCTACCTGTTCGAGGACCGCGACGCGGCGATCGAGGCGGACGTGCCCGATCCGCGCGAGGTCGTCGAAGCGCTCGGGCTCGAGTGCTCGATCGTGCCGGGGCCGCTCGGGGTGCGCGCGCTCACAGCTCGGTCATCCACGACGTAATGATGTAGTTCGCGATCAGGAGCGCGACCGCGGACTGGACGACCGCGCGGGTGGTGGCGATGCCGACGCCCTTGGCGCCGCCGCTCGCGAAGAAGCCCTGCTTGCACGAGATGAGCGAGATGATGAAGCCGAAGACGGCGCTCTTGATGATGCCCATGTACAGATCGCGGGGCTGCACCAGGGTCTTGATGCGGTCCATGAAGATACCCGGGTCGACCGCGAGCATTCCGACCGCGATGCCGTAGGCGCCGAACATCGCCACCACCGTGAAGAGGATGCAGAGGAACGGCAGCACCACGGCGCCCGCGACCACGCGCGGGACGATGAGGTACTGGATGGGGCTGACGCCCATCGTGGAGATCGCGTCGATCTGCTCGGTGACGCGCATGTTTCCGAGCTCGGCGGCCATCGCGCTCCCGGCGCGGCTCGTGACCATCAACCCCGCGAACACGGGGGAGATCTCGCGCGTGAGCGACAGCGCGACGATGCCGCCGACCATGCCCTCGGCTCCGAAGCTGCGGAAGCCGTACACCGTTTGGAGGGCGAACACGGCGCCCGTGAAGAGGCCGGTGAGCGCGACGATGAAGATCGAGCCCACCCCGACGAAGTCCATCGCCGCGATGAACTGGCGGATCCGCCACGGCGGCCGCACCAACCAGAGCAGGACTCGGCCGGCGAGGACGATGGTGGTGCCGAGGCCGTCGAGCACGTCGAGCGGCACCGCGACGAGGCGCGCGATGGCCGTGCGCCAGGCCGGCTCGCTCTTGACGTCCTCGGTCACATCCACCGCGGGGTGATACTACGCCACGCGCGAGAGAGCGACGCGTTCGTCGACCGTGCGCCGCAATAGATCGGGATCGAAGGGCTTGCGGAGCACGCGCTCCTTGAGCCCGCGGAGGAACGCTTCGACCTCGGACGCGAACACGCCGCCGGTCATGAACAGCACGCGCTCGGCGATGGCGGGGATCTCGCGCTCAATCGCCCGATAGAGATCGACGCCGTTCATGCGCGGCATCTGCACGTCGGTCATCACCGCGTCGAACCCGAGCGGGTCGCGGCGGATCAGCTCGAGCGCCTCGTCGCCGTCGGTGGCAGTGACGACCTCGTGGGTGCGGCCGAGGGTCCGCGAGACCGCCCGGAGAATGCTCGGCTCGTCGTCGACGACCAGCACGCGGCCGCGCACGCCCTGCGAGCCGGTCTGCACCCGGCGAAGCGCCGGCATCGTCGACGAGGAGCTCGCGGTCGATCGCGCGTCGTGCATCACGATCACCGTGCCGCCTTCGGGCAGGCTCACGGCCGACGCGCGGAGGGCCTCGCCACGGGGGCCGATGAGCTGACTGCGCGGGGCCTGCACGGTCGGCAGGCTCTGGCCGGGGAACAGGGTGCTGATCGCGCGTCCGAACAGCGCGCTCGGCGTCGTGCCGAGGCGGCGGGCGAGCGCCCAGTTGGCGCGACGCAGCGTGCCGGTGTCGTCGGCCACGAGGACCATCGCGTCCATGACGTCGAAGGTTGCCTGCCAGTCGCGCATCGCCAAACGCAGCCGCGAGACGAGCCCCGCGTTCTGCAGCGCCATCGCCAGCGGCTCGGCGATCGCGGCGAGCAACCATGCGGCGTCGGGCTGCAGCCCCGCGCTCGGCGTGCGCGAGAGCACGACGAACACGCCGACCAGCGCGTCGTGCACGACCAGCGGAACCACGGCGCCGGAGCGCGCCCAGCTCGCCAGGGAGGGCGCGTCGGCCTCGGCGATGAACGTGGGGCCGCCCGCGCGCGCACGCGCGCTGCGGAGCACGACACCGAGCGGCGTCTGCGCCATCGGCAGCACGGTGCCCGCGCGCGGCGCCTCGTGTCCGTCGACCGCGATCAGCTCGACCTCGCTGTCGCGGGGGCGCCCGAGCGGGGAGGCGATGGTGCCGACCCACGCGAGGTCGAGGTCGACCTCGGCGCGGAGGCGCGCGATGAACGTGGAGAATGCGTCCTCGAGGATCCCGCTCGCGAGCGCGCGCTGCAGCTCGAGGAGCGCCTGCAGGCGGCGATTGAGCCCGTTGGTCTCCTCGAGGGCGCGGAGGTGGCGCAGCGAGGCGTCGGCCTCGGCGCCGAGGAACGTCGCCTGCTCGAGGATGGAGGCGTCGGGCTCGCGATCCACGATCGCAACCACGACGCCGTGGGCGCCGATGGGCACGAGCAGCGCCGTGGCGCTCGGCGCACCGACGAGGCCACGCGCGACGAACCGCGCCGGCCCGCCGCTGCCGAGCGCGCGCGACTCGGCGCCCTCGCGGAGCTGCGTGCCGACGGGCAGGGTCATGTCGCCATCGGTGGCGAGCACCTCGAGCGTCTGGCCGCGAAGGAGCGCGCAGTAAACGCCGCGTGCGCCGGCGAGCCGCCGCAACGCGCGGGCGACCGCGATCGCGAGCTCTGCTCGCGTCCGGGCTTCAAGGATCGCGAGCGGCCCCTCCCAGTTCGTCATCGGTGCGCAGCGGGCTATACGGCCGTTTGCTTGCGCTCCAATAGTGGGATTCGCTTGCGCTGGATCAGGGAACCGGTACCACTACGTGCGTGCTCCGCTCATAGCCGACCGTCTGGTAGACCCAGAGGCGCTCCTTGGAGCGGGCCTTGAGCACCACCACCCACGACCCGTCGGGCTCGGCGATGGACATGCTCCCGGTCTCGGTCTCGGGCTTGAAGACGGTGACCTCTGCGTTCGCCCTCGCGCCGCCCGGCCGACCCTTGAGGGTGACGTTGCCGTCTGCGTCGGGCGCGGTGATGTCGGGCTGCGAGGGCGGGGGGATCGGCAGGGTGGGCGCGAGGCAGCCGCCGAGCGCGAGCACGCCGAGCGCGCACGCGCGTAGCCAGGTCCGCCGACGCATCGCCACGGCTAGGGCTTAGCATGGGCCGCGCCACCGTGGGTACTCGGCAAAACTCGCGGTTTTTCCGACTTTCGTGCCATCGACGATGGCGGTCGGTGTCAACGTCGTTGGCTCAGGGCGGCGCGGGCGCAGAAGCCGACGGGGCGGGCGCGGGG
>JALHOE010000227.1 GCA_022843175.1 Deltaproteobacteria bacterium | reverse complement strand
CCCGAGGCCATCGGCACGCCGTGGGTCGCGGCCAAGCCGCCCCCGAGCGCCGAGGGCTACCCTCCGAGCGCCGAGGGCTACCCGAGCTCCGAGGGTTACGATCCGCCGCCCTCGAACGAGGGCTACTACCCCGGGCCGGCGAGCGAGGGCGGGCCGGCCCCCACGCTCAAGGGCATGGGCGTGCCGGTGGCGTCGTGGACGTGCAACGGCAACGACGACGCGGGCAAGCCGCCCTACTGCTCGGTCAAGGTCCCCAAGTCGTGCGCGCCCTTCCCGTTCATCGCCTCGTCATGCAAGGGCGCGCGCAAGTACTTCAAGCCGCTGATCGCCGAGCGCGCGGTCACCTGCATGCACAAGCTCACGCCCAACGCGGTGTGCGGCGCGATGACCTACGAGTGCCGCGACGCAGCGATGCGCTCGGCCTGCCCCGATCCGCAGGCCGACCTCGAGTGCCAGGCGCTCGTGAAGAAGTGCCCCAAGACGTCGCTCGCCCAGTGCCGCACGTACATGAACGGCCTCAACGCCGCGGGGCGCGCCGAGGTCAGCAAGTGCATGGTGACCGCTACCGGCTGCGGCTACGGCATCTATTCGTGCACCGAGGGGCTCAACGACTAGCGCCGAGCGCCGAGCGCCGAGCGCCGAGCGGCCGAGCGGCCGAGCGGCCGAGCGCCGAGCGCCGAGCGGCCGAGCGGCCGGGACTCCATCCCGAATTCGCAACTACTCGCTATACGCGTTAGTTGCGATCGGAGCGTGCCCGGGGGCGAGGTTCTGCGCCTGCGCGCTGCGCCCTTCCCCAGAGGCCGCGCCCCTGGTGCGTAACTAACGCGTATAGCGAGTAGATGCGAATCGGGAGGGGACGTACCCGGCGGCAGGCGCGCGCTCCCTCGAAGGCGATCGCAACCAGCTCGGGCCCAGTCTCGTTCTTCCAACCGACGGCACCGAGCCCGCGAACGCTCAGAATGAGCCCGCGAGCGTGATGCCGGTCGCGCCGATCAGCAGCCGGACGTTGCCGGCGTTGGCCGGCGGCTTCTCGGGGGCCGCGCGAAACAGGCCGATCACGCCGACCACGGCCCCCGCGCCGGCGAGCGCGAAGGTGACCGTGGACACCGTCCCGTAGGTCTTCGACGAGTCGATGTCGTCGTGGGTCGACGGCGGGCAGCGCGTACCGTCGCAGCCGTCCTTCGCGCGCTGGGCGCGCGAGAACGCCATCAGCCCGGTGATCGAGCCGACCACCGCGAACGCGGCGGCAGCGCCGAAGCCCGCGTAGACGAGCGGGCTCGTGCCCGCGCCGCGCGGCGCCTCGGGGGACGTGTCGGCCTCGGACGCGGGGGCTTCGCCGCCGAGGTTGAGGGTGACGGTCTTGTCGTCGCCCTCGGCGAGCTCCACCGACGCGCGCTTCTCGACGGCGCCCGCGACGACCACGATCTCGTGGGTCCCCGGGTTGTGCCTGCGCGGGACGCCGATGGTCGCGTCGACGATCGCGACGCCGTCGATCGTCACGCGCGGCGTGGCGCCCGCCGCGACCCCCGCGAGCTTCACCGTGAGCGCGGGGATCTTCGGCTCGATCTCGTCGGCGAGCTTCTGTGCCTCGTCGCGCGCGGCCGGCATGTTGCTGCTCTCGCCGGGGACCACCGGCAGTCGCGTCACGGCGAGCAGCGTGTCGCGCGCCTCGACGAGGAGGCCGAGCTCGGCCTGCGTGCGCCCGAGCTCGAGGCCTGTCGTCGGCACGTTCATGATCGCGTGCGCGGCCCGGAAGCTCTGGAGCGCGCCCGAGTGATCGCCCTTCGCGCGGCGCGCCTCGCCGTCCTTCATCAACGCGCGCGCGGTCTCCTTGTCCGAGGCGGACTGCGCCGCGGCCGGCGCCGGCGCCACCGCGAGCGAGAGCGCGCACAACGCCGAGAGCAGCCTGCGCAGGAGCACGGCGGCATCATCGCGCGATTCCCGCCTCGACGCACGTCCTCACCCCGGGCCTCGAGACCTGCAAAGAAGCCCCGGCTTCAGTCCTCGGCGACAGCCGGCGCTTCGGTGGGTGCGGTGCGAGCCCTGCGGCGGAAGAGGCCGCGGAGATCGTCGAGGAGCGAGTAGGCGACGGGCGTCGCGAGCAGGGTGAGCAGGAGCGAGAGCGTCTGTCCGCCGAGGACCACGCCCGCCGTCGCGCGGTTGGTGCCCGCGCCCGCGCCGACGCTCGTCATGAGCGGGATCATGCCGGCGACGAACGCGAGGGTGGTCATGAGGATCGGGCGCAGGCGGTCCTTGTTGGCCTGGAGGATCGCCGGGAGGCGCTCCATCCCCCCCTCGCGCAGCTGATTGGTGTGATCGATCTGAAGGATGGCGTTCTTCTTCACCACGCCGAAGAGCACGAGCACGCCGAGCGCCGAGAAGATGTTGAGCTGCTGACCGAACAAGAGCAGCGAGATGAGCGCGAACGGCACGGTGAGCGGCAGGCTCAACAAGATGGTGACCGGGTGCAGCCAGGACTCGAACTGCGCCGCGAGCACCAGGTACATGAAGATGAGCGACATCCCGATCGCGATCGCAAAGTTCTGCGCCGCGCGCCCGAGCTCGCGCGAGCGACCGATCGGGCCCGCGCCGTAGCCGGGCGGGAGGTTCATGCTCTTGACCTCGGCGTTGAGCGCGTCGGTGACGGAGCTCTCGCCGACCCCCGGCTGCACGTTGGCGTAGACCGTGATCTGCCGGCGGCGGTTGAGGCGATCGATCTGCGACGGGCCCTCGCCCTTGCCGAGCGACACCACGTCGAGGAGCGGCACCGAGCCGAGGCGCGAGGACGGGACGGTCATCGTGGCGAGGCCCTCGACGTCCGCGCGGTACTTCTCGAGCGCGCGCGCGTGCACCTCGTATTGCTCGCCTCGCTCCTCGTAGGTGGAGACCTTGAGGCCGCCGACGAGCAACCGGAGCGCGCCCGCCACGTCCTGCACCTGCACGCCGAGGTCGGCCGCCTTCTCGCGGTCGATCGTCACCGTGACCTCGGGCTTGCCGACGACGCTGGAGGTGTCGGCGTCGACCGCGCCGGGGATCTGCTTGAGCCTGCCGAGGAGGCGCTCGGAGTACTCGGTGAGCTTGGTGAGCTCGGGGCCGCTGATCACGTATTGGATCGCGGCCGCCTGCGAGCCGCCGCCGCCGATCGCCGAGACCGGCTGCACGCTCACGCGCAGGTTCTTCGGGAGCTTGCTCACCACCTCCTTGCGGACGCGGACGACCATCTCCTGCTGGGTCTCGTAGCGCTTGAGCGGGTTCACCAGGCGGACGTAGATGCTCGCGAGGTTTTGGGTGCGCCGCTCGTCGGAGCCGACGAGCGTCACCGTGGCCTCGATGCCCGGCAGCTTGCGAATCTCGCGCGCCACGCGCTCCGCGGTGATCGTGGTCGCCTCGAGGCTCGTGCCCTCGGGCGCGCGGACGTTGACCTCGAACTGCGACTCGTCGTTGTCCGGGAGGAAGCTCTTCGGCACCTTCTTCATGAGGGGGACGCACGACGCGAGGGCGACGATCGACGCGATCACCACGACCCAGCGCTGCTTCATCACGAAGCGCAGCATCACCATGTAACCGGCCTCGATCGGCCCGTAGAACCGGTCCACCATGCGCTCGAGGAGGTTCTTCTTCGCCTTGCCGTCGGGCCCCTGGAGGTGCTTGCGTAGCCACCGCGCCGACATCATCGGCGTCAGGGTGAAGCTCACGAGCAGCGACACGCCGATCGCGAACGACATGGTGAGGCCGAAGCTCTTGAGGAACCGGCCCACGATGCCGCTCATGAACGAGACCGGGAGGAACACCGCGATCAGCGAGAGCGTGGTCGCGAGGACGGCGAGACCGATCTCACGCGTGCCCTGGATCGCCGCGTCGTAGGGCGAGAGGTTCTTGCTCTCGATCTGGTGGTAGATGTTCTCGAGCACCACGATCGCGTCGTCGATGACGATGCCGACCGCGAGCGCGAGCGCGAGCAGCGTGATGCCGTTGAGGGTGAAGCCCTCGACGTACATGAGGCCGAACGTGGCGATGATCGAGGTGGGGATCGCCACGGCGGCGATGAGGGTGGAGCGCACGCTCCCGAGGAAGACGAGCACGACGAGCGCGGCGAGGATCGCGCCGAGCACGAGGTGCTCCTTCACCGCCTCGGCGCCGGTGCGGATCGACTCGGAGTTGTCGCGGACGACCGCGAGCTTGTAGCCGGCGGGCAGCGTCTTCTGGACCTCTTTGGCGCGCTCCTTCACCGCGTCGGCCACGGCGACGATGTTCTCGCCGGACTGCTTGCGGACGACGAGCACGACGGTGGGCAGGCCGTCCTTGAGCGCTGCGCTCTCGGCGTCGGCCTGCGAGTCCTGCACCCGGGCGATGTCCGAGAGCTTGATCGAGCGCGAGCCCTTCTGCTTGATGACGATGTTGGCGAGCTCCTCGACGGTGCCGACGCGGCCGAGGATGCGCAGGGTCATCTGCTGCGGGCCGGTTTGGATGGAGCCGCCCGGCATCTGCACGTTCTGCGAGGCGAGCGCGCGCTGCACCTCCGAGGCGGTCATGTCGTTGGCGCGGAGCTCGACCGGGTCGAGCCAGATGTTGATCTGTCGCTTGCGGCCGCCGACGACCGAGACCTGCCCCACGCCGGGGATGCCCTCGAGGCGCCTCCGTACGGTGCGGTCGGCGAGCTCGGTCACCTCGCGAATCGGCTTGTCCGCCGCGAGCGTCATCGTGATCACCGGCGCGGCGTCCGGGTCGATGCGGGTGACCGTCGGTTGCTCGATGTCCTTGGGGAGGTTGGGGATGACCAGGTTGATCTTGTCCCGCACCTCCTGGGCGGCGACGTCCGGGTCCTTGTCGAGCGTGAAGGTGACGATGACCTGCGAGACGCCCTCGGCGGAGACCGAGCGGAGCTCGTCGATGCCGCTGATGGTGTTGACCGCCTCCTCGATCTTGTCGCTGATCTCGCTCTCGACCTCCTGCGGCGCCGAGCCGGGGAGGCGCGTGGTGATGATCACCGTGGGGAAGTCGACCTTGGGGAAACGGTCGACGCCGAGCCGCATGTAGCCGGCGATGCCGATGACCACCAGCGAGAGGATGAGCACCGTCGCGAACACCGGACGACGGACGCAGAGCGCCGCGAGCCACTGCATTTACTTGGCTCCGGTGAGCCGCGCGCCGTCGTGCGCCTCCGGCTTGACGGGGCTGACCACCTTCTCGCCGGTGGCGACGCCCACCTCGATCTCGACCATGCCGTCGCGCTCCTCGCCGGTCTTGACCAGACGCTCTTCGAGGTGGTCGCCGACGACCGCGAACACGCGGCGGAGCGTGCCGTCGACGCGGATGGCGTTGACCGGGATGACCGGCACCGAGCGGTCGCCGAGCGCGATCTTCGCGGTGGCGAACATGCCCGGGCGGAGCTTCTTGTCGGCGTTCGGGACCACCGCCTCGACGACGAGGTCGCGCGAGCCGGGGCGCAGCGTGGGGCCGATGTAGCGAATCGCGCCCTTGAAGCTCTCCTTGTCGAACGCGGCGACCTCGAAGTTCACCTCGAGGCCCACCTTGATGAGGGGCACCGACTGCTCGGGCACGGTGATCTCGAGGCGGAGCGGGTCGATCGCGACCACCCGCGCGACCTTGGAGGACGGCTGCACGTACTCGCCGGCGCTCACGTACTTTTCGGCGATCATGCCGGCGAACGGGGCGCGCACCGTGGCGTCGCCGATGCTCTTGCTCGCCATGTTCACCTTCGCGTCGGCGACCTTCGTCGACCACTCCGCGCTCGTGCACATCGCGTGCTGCTTGTCGTAGTCGACGCCGGTGATCGCGCCGGCCTTGTAGAGCTTCTCGACGCGCTCGCACTCCGCCCGCGCCACCTCGAGGTTGGCCTTGGCGGCGTTGGCCTGCGCCACGGCCTCGGCCGTGGAGAGCGCGGCCGTGCGCGCATCGAGCCGGGCCAGGACCTGCCCCTTCTCGACGAACGCCCCGCGCTCGACGAGCGTGGCGAGCACCGCCCCCTGCCCGTTGGCCGCGACGTCGGACGCCTCGTTCGGGGTGAGCGAGCCGGTGAGGGTGAGAAAGCGCGGCATCGGCTTCTCGACCACGACCGCGGTGGTCACGGAGATGGGCGGCTCGGGCGGCGGCGTCTGGGCCGCCTGGCCCCGGCGCTGGCAACCCGCCGCGACGAGGCCGACGGCGCCGACGAGGACGATTCCGAGCGAACGAGAGATCATGGGCCGAGGAGTGATGCCGCCCGCCGGCGCTTGGACGCAACCGAGCCGCGACCGGACGGGTTATTGTCTGGTTCCACCGTGATCGAGCCGTTGCACGACGAGCCGCAGTTTCTCTCCCTAACAGGCTTTCGGGTGGGCGCGAGCCTGTTCGAGCTCGCCAGTCGGCGGAGGCTCGACACCCGTCAAGTCGTTCCCTTCTTCGACCACGAGGGGGTGCGCTACGTGGGGGTCCTCGAGCGCGAGCGGGCGTCCCGTCGGCGGCGCGGGGCAGACCCGATCGGGCTCGAGCCGATCGGCTTCGACTTCGCGGGGGTCGACGAGACCGGCGACATCCGCGCCCACAGCCACGCGATCTTCACCGCGCGCGCCGGCGTCGAGATCGACCCCGAGCGCGCGGCGCAGCCATTGCCGAGCCTCGCGCGATCGATCGGGTGGTCGACCGAGCTCGCCCTCCCGCTGCTACTCCCGATCAAGCCGCCGCCGTCGCGCACGCTCGAGGTCGCGTGGGACGGGGGCCACCACCGCGTCGTGTTCCACGCGGCCGACGCGCTCGCGGCGATCGTGCGTTCGCGGGTCGTCGCCGAGGACCTGAGCATCGCCCTGCCCGCGCTCCGCCCGCCGCCGCGCCGCACGTTCGTCGGTGACGCGCCGGTCGAGGGCGCGTGGGATCGCGCGCGCCTCGCCCGGGCGGTGCGGGCACCGAGCGACCTCGCGTTCGAGCGGGTCACCGGGCTCCGCGGCAGGGATCTCCGCTTCCTCTCGGTCGACCGGGTGCGCGAGCGCGACCAGTGGATCGAGGTCGTCACCCCGCGCGCGGGGTTCTCGGCCGCCGTGATGCCGTACGTCGTGAGCCGCGGCGAGCCGTATTTCCTGCTGTGGACCGAGACCCGCGTCGCCGCGCTCGAGCGCCACGCGCGCCAGCCCATCTTCGATCTCCCGCTGCACCCGCGCCACATCAACGCGACCGCGCGCTACGTCGACGCGAGCGACCTCGAGAAACCCGCCGCCGTGCTCGCGGCCGAGGTGCTTCGCGCGAGCTTCCAACGAGAGGTCCGCGTGCTGTCGGCGGAGCTGCTCTCCACCGCCGAGCCGGCGCCGTCCTTCGGCAACGAGGTCCGGGCCCGCATCCTCTGTCAGCTCGCGCCGCCCGAGTCGCTGCCCGACGACGTGGTGATGGTCTCGGCGACCGAGCTCGCGGGCGCCATCGCCGAGGGCGTGGTGCGCGATCCGGTGATCGTCGCGACCCTGCTCGATCTCGGCTTCTGCCCGTTCGTCGAGGCGGAGCCGGCGAAGCGGCGCGCGTTCATCGACCGCATGACCGAGGGCTCGGTCGTGCAGCGGCGGCTCCAGAGCTACTCGTCGATCGAGGTCGAGCAGCTCGGGAGCAAGAGCTACGCGCGGCTCATGCTGCTGCTCCAGCACGAGTACGGCGTCCGCATCGCGTACCCGGCGAGCGAGTCCGACCGCTCGTTCTTCAAGGCCGCGTTCCGCGTCTTCATGGCCGCGCCGCGGGGCGACGAGAACCGGGCGCTGCAGGGCCTCCACTGGTCGCACGACGCGTTCCACTTCGCGCTCGGGAACTACACGCTGCCCGACCGCTTCGACTTCGCGGAGTGGTACCTCTCCGGCGCGCCCCTGCCCGCGCCGCTGCCCGAGGAGGGCCCCGACTACGAGGGCTACGTCCGCGCGCTCAAGGCCGCCGAGGACGAGGCCACCTTCTTCAGCTTCTTCCAGATCTACGAGGAGCAGCCGTCGCTCAAGCAGCACGTCGCGCAGCTCACGTACTGGGAGGCGATCCGGCGCATGCAGCTCGAGGAGCACGCACGAGCGATCTTCGACGATGTCACGACCCGCGCGATCTTGCCACGACGGGTGGCGGAGCACCCGCTGTACGAGAGCGAGATCAAGGGCCTGTTCGAGTACATGCTCGGCTTCCGCGACTATCACCTCAAGGACATCCGCGAGGCGTGGAAGCACGCGTCGCGCGACGTCTACCGCGGGTTCTTCCTCCGCTTCGGCGTCTACGAGAGCGACGCGGACCGCTACGTGGCGTCGGTGCGCTCGTTCATGGAGCGCCTCGCGCGCCAGCCGCCGGGGCTCGATCCGCTGCGCGCGCTGTCGGCCGACGTGCGCGTCGCGATCGCGCTCCGCGTGTTCGACGTGACCAAGGCGCTCCGGCTGCAGCGCAAGACCGCCGCGCGGCAGGCGCTCGAACGCGCCACGCCGCAGCTCGCAGCGCTCGAGGACGCCCATCGGCGGCTCGAGGCGCTCCGCGCCGACATCCACGACGCCGAGCTGTCGCCGGCGAACGAGCGCCGGTTCGCGGCACTCCAGGCTCTCTCCGCCGACGTCGACGCGCTTCGCGAGCGCATCTGGAGCGATGCCGAGCTGCCCGCCGACGTCGTCGCGGCCGAGCGCGCGCGCGAGCTCCCCCGCTGACCGAGGCTCAGAAGAACACCAGGCCGAGAGACACGACCGCGCCCTGCGCCCCCTTGGTCGCCTGGTTGAACTCCGGATCGAGCGGCGCGTCGGTGGGGTTGGCCTTGCCCGAGGTGCGCCCGCGCACGAACCAGCGCGCCTCGAGTCGCAGCGCCATCGTCTTGTCCATGCGGTGCTCGAGGCCACCACCGAGGAAGGTGCCCATGTACATGAAGCCCCACGGCGTGTTGGCGGGGAGCGGCTTGTTCGCACCGTCGTCGAAGTGGCTCACGCGCATGTCCATCCCGGTGGTCACGTAGAGCTGCGTGCGCGACCTGGGGTTGAGGTACAGGTAGAGCTTCGGCAGGTTCCACGCGATGTCGTAGCGCTTCCAACCGCTCGGGTCGGTGCCGTAGCCCTGCTCGATGCCGAACCCGAGCGCGACCCGACGCCCGAAGCGTCCGTGCATGCCGAGGTAGCCCGCGGTCGTCCCGGAGCCGAAGCCGATCGTGCTCCCCGAGCGCGACGCCTCGAGCGCGATCCCGAGCTCGGGCTTTTGCTTGTGGTGGTAGCTGTCGGACGACGAGGAGCTGTTGTCGTCGTCGTGGTCGTCGTCCTCGTGCGCGGAGGCGGCCTTGGGGGCGAGGGCGAGCAGGAGGGGGAGCGCGAGGAGGAGTGAGCGTCGCATGCCGGTTGAACGAGCATGCGGCCGGAGACCTTACAGATCGCTCGCGCGCCGACGAAATCCCCACGTTTGTCGAACAATTGCTCACCCCCAACCCGGGTTAGGCTGGCCCGATGGTCCGTCGCCTCCTCCCGCTGCTCGCCGTCGCCCTCCTCGGTTGCAGCAACAAGCTCACGGGCTCGCTCGACGTCGGCGGCAAGACCTTCACCCCCACCTCGTGCAGCAACATGCAGCGCATCGGACAGAGCGGGGTCGAGCTGAGCGACGAGGGCGGGCGGCGCGTGCGGATCATCGAGCGCGCCGACGGCGGCGCGGACGTGTTCTGGTTCACGAGCTCCTCGGGCAAGGGCACGAAGTTCGGCGACTGCGCCACGCTGACGATTCGCCCTCAGAACAGCAGCGTGAACAAGGTGACCAACGTGATGGGCAAGGCGAAGGTCGACTGCCACAAGGGCGACGACGAGGTCTCGGGCACCGTCACGTTCGAGAACTGCCACTGAAAGAGCGGATCACCCCTTGAGGATGCGACGGCGCCCGATGACCTTCTCGTTGCCGTCGCCGTCCACGGCCTTGACCTCGAGGACGTAACCGCAAGCCTTCGCGGGCAACGCCTTCACGTCGATCGAGCCCGAGAAGCCGACCTTGCTGCTCGCGCAGGCGGGGTATCCCGGCCACACCGCGCACACGTCCGGACGAGCGACGCCGTAGGTCAACGTGACCGGCGGGCCTCCGTCGAGGCTGGCCTGCACGCGATTGACCGAGCGGTTGTCGAGGGCCCAGCCGTGGATGGTGAGGGCGCCGGTGGCGGTCGTGTCGGACGCGGGGCCGTCCACCCAGCCGAACGGCGGCAGGTGGGTGTTGAGCCACGCGGTCTCGGCGGCCACGTCCTTGATGCCGCCGAGGATGAGATACGAACGCGCCTTCACCGCCGCCATCGGCCCGATCGGGAAGCCGAACAACCCGCGAAAGTTGTTGAACTTGGTGGGGTTGGTGGGCTTGTTCCACGCCTGGAACTGGCTCATCCCGCTCTCGTAGAACAGCGCCACGCCGTAGTCGGCCGCGGCGTTCTGCAGCGAGGACCAGCCGCCGGGGCTCGCGTAGTTCTGGTAGCGGAAGCCGTTGGCGTCGGTGGACCAGCCGGTCGTCACCTCCTTCGCGCTCGAGTCGAACAGGCGATAGAGGTCCGGCGTCCCCGACCGACCGAACGCGGCGTAGAGCGTCGGGAACTCGTGGACCGTGGCGGCGTGGTTCACGGCGCCGAGGTTGCGCATGAAGTAGCTGAGCTCGACGACGCTCGGCCTCACGAACCGCACGCGCTGGGTGAGCTCCACGTCCGACACGCGGCGGTCGGTGGCGGGGCTGCTGCACGCGAGCTTGCAGTCGGTCCGATCCCAGTTCGGGTTCCACTGCAGCATCGTCGTCTGCAGCGAGATCTCGCCGTTGGCGAGCGTGATCGCGGTGTGGCCCGACCCCATGTTGCAACGGTTGCCGCCCTGTACGGGGTTCCACCCAAGGTGCGCCATCGTCTCGGGGCACGTGGTCTTGGTCGTCTTGCAGGACGCGTTGTACGCGCACCCCTGGTACTGGCGATCGGGATCGTAGAGGGCGATCTGCACCTCGCGGCCGGTGTCCGCGCCGTCGATGCTGTTGGTGGTGTTCATCCCCACCGTGCCGGTGTGCTTGCCGTAGAAGACGATCGCGCCGCCCCAATCACGGCGCACACCGAGCTTCAGCGTGCCGGCCTTGTTGTAGACGTAGTCGTCGTCGAAGCCGTCCTTCTTGGTGGACTCCGTGAGGTTGCCGGTCGACTCCACCGGCAGCGGCGCCTCGTCGAACGGAGCGAGCGCGGGGCAGCCCGCGTCGCCGCCGGAGTCGACCGCCGCGCCAGTGTCCGCGATGGGTCCGCTGTCGACGACGGGAGCGCTGTCGACGACGGGAGCGCTGTCGTCGGTCATCCCGTCCTCGGCGGGCGCGCTGCTGTCGTCCTCCGCGGTGTCGTCGATCGCCGCACCGTCGGCGCGCGAGTCGTCTACACCGACAGCGCCGTCGCGTGCCTCGGATCCCTTATCGCCCGAGGCGGCGGTGCAGGAGGTGAGGAGCGCGAGGAGCAGCGGATGGGAGAGGCGAACACCCGGGTGCATCGATGGACGCTACCCGGGCGCACCATGCTCGCCTCTTACATCGTCTTTCGCAGAAGCGCGGGCTACTTGCTCGCGCACTCGCCCTTCGCGACGACCGAGACGCCCGCGGACGCAGCCATGCACGCGTTGCCGTAGGTCGTGCCGTTGCACCCGCACACCGGGGCGTACTCCTTGGTGCAGGCCTCGGGGCGCGTCGCGCAGGCGCCGGTCTGATCGGCCGCGCCGCACATCGCGTCGATCGGGTAGTTGCAGTAGAGGCCCGCGCCGCACGCGAGGCCCGCGAGGCCGCCGCACGTGGCGCCGAGGGCGCCGCCGGGCTTGGTGCACTCGCCCTTGTGGGCGACCGAGATGTTGTGCTGCGCCGCGCTGCACGCGTTGCCGAAGGTGCGGCCGTCGCAGCCGCAGACGGGATCGTAGAGCGTGATGCACGACTCGGGCGCCTTGGTGCAGACGCCCGGCTTGTCGGCGGCGCCGCACGCGGCGGACTCGGGGAACGAGCAGAACAGGCCCTCGGCGCACGGGGCCATGCCGCGCGATCCGCACCCGGCCCCCTCACCGCCGGCGGCCGGCTTGAGGAGGGGCGTGTAGATCTGCGAGGGGACGAGCGTGCGACGGCCGGCGAGCAGATACGTGGAGCCGGCGACGAGCACGCCGGTGGTCGGCCCCTTGGCGAGGAGACCCTGCACCTCGGCGACGACGTCCTTGGGCACGCCGTCGACGCGCACCGCGTGAACGGGCCCGCTCAGGCCGGTGTTGAGGTACGCGAACTTGTACGACGCGCAGCCGAGGCCCATGCACTTGACCTCGGGCTGCGTGAGCCGCGAGAAGTAGCCCGTGGGCGCCGCCTCGAGCCGCGGCTCCCAGACCTCGCTCGCGACGAACGTCGACGCGGGGATGGCGCCGTCGTCGGTCTTGCGCAGGTCGAGGCTGCCGCGCAGGAGCGCGCTGCCCCCGGTGGCAAGCTCGCGCGCGCGGTCGGCCGTGCCGAAGGGCATCGCCGCGAAGTCGAACTGCGCGACGTAGCACTCCTTCTGCCAGGTGCCGTCGACGCACTTGGTGCTCGCCTGGTTGGCGCGCGCGACGTAGACGCCGCCGCACATCGGCCACGCGCACTTGCGGAAGTCCTGGCGGGTGACCCGGTAGAAGGTGAACTGTCCCGGCGCGCTGAGCTCGTCGGTCGACGACTCGATGCCCTTACCGTCCTCGAGCGTGCCCTCCTCGGACTCGCGCTCCGCGTTGACCGCGCAGCCGACCGAGAGAGAACCCACCGCCGCAATCACCAGCACCGAGAGAACGCTGCGCATCCGGAAGCTCCTTCGAAAAGATCCGAGGAAAAGCCGCGGAATGGCCCGCGGGGCTACGATGTATGTCCAACTCCCACGCGCCGTCAACGGGCAGGCGCTCGCTGACACGCGCGCGTATCGGTGGGCAGGCGCTCGCTTACGCGCGCGCCTATCGGGAGATGCGCTTGCGGGCCTCTTCCGAGAAGCGGTGCTGGGGGAACCGCTCGATCAGCATCGTGAACGTCTTGCGCGCGAGGTCCGGGCGCCCGCCGCGCTCCTGCGCGTTGGCGACGTCCCACAGCGCGCGCGGAAGGAGCGGGCTCGTGGGGTACGCGTTGGCCATCTTCTGCGCGCTCTGCACGCAGCGCTTCGGATCGTTGGTCTCGACGGCGGCGCGAACGATCACCGAGAACGCTCGATCGGCGAGCGACTGATCCATCCCCGCCGCGACGAGGGCGTCGTGCAGCGCGACGACGTCGTTCCATCGTTGGTGCTCGGCGAGGAACAACAGGGCGCGGGTCCCGTGCTCGTCGACCAGCGGTTGGTGGCGATGATGGACGGCCTCTTTGCACAGGCGATAACGAAGGTCGTCGCGCGCGGGATCGGCCACCACCGCCGCTTGCAGCGCCTCGAAGGGGCTCTCGATCGGCACCGTGGTCTCGACCGGACGCTCCAACAGCGCGGGCGGCGGCCACGGCGCGACGTCGGGCACCGCCGCCGGCCGCGGGATCTCCACGTGCGTCTCGGGGGCGAACGGCGCGGGGATCGACGACGCGTCGAGCGGCCTCCGCTTCATCGGACCGCCGAAGTCCTCGGGGACGACGGTGACCGGACGGGGGGGCGGCTCCGCGACGATCGGTTCGTCGTCGTCCTCATCCTCGACGAGGAACCGCGCCTCGACGCCCGCGAAGCGGATGACGAGCGCCGCGACCGCGCCGAACGCGAAGCCGCCGACGTGCGCCGAGTAGGCCACGTTGTCGTAGCCGCTCGCCTCGAGGAACGACTGCCCGAGCTGCGCGAGGAACCACACCGGGAACGCGACGTAGGCCGGCAGGAACGTGGTGCCGGTGCGGAACCCCCACCAGTACCAGTACTTGATCCGCGCAGAGTGGAAGCACACCAGGAACGCGCCCATCACCCCGGCGATCGCGCCCGACGCGCCGATGAGCGGGACGTCGGAGCCCCGGTGCACGAGGCCGTACGCGATCGACGACACGACCGCCGAGACCGCGTAGAGGCCGCCGAACACCAGCCGGCCCCAGCGGTCCTCGAGGTTGCACCCACAGAGCCAGAGGAAGAGCAGGTTGCCCGCGAGGTGGACGAAGCCGCCGTGAATGAACGCCGCGAGGAGCAGGTTCGGCGACGCGCCGGACGTCGCGCGGTAGCCGAACCGCTGCGCGAGATCGCGATCGCGGATCGACCGCAGCCGCGCATCGGCGGCGAGGAACGCCGCGATCTGCGGATCGGTGGCGGGGCCGAGCTTCCCGGCGCGCACCGCGTCGAGCAGCCGCGCGTCGTCGGCGCCGGCGAGCGCCGGCGGCAGCGCGATCGGCGCAGTGGCCGGCTCGTCGTCCCCGTCGTCGGGCGCGCGCAATCGCTCGAGCACCATCGCCGCCGCGCTGTCGCGGCTCGACTCGGCGCCCGACAGCTC
>JALHOE010000226.1 GCA_022843175.1 Deltaproteobacteria bacterium | reverse complement strand
CGGCGCCCTCGCCACCGCGCTCGGCGCGGACGAGGTGTGGATCGTCGACGCGCGCGACGGGTTCGTGCTCGCGGCGCCCAAATCGAACCGCGCGGTGGTCGGCACCAAGGATCCTCGTCGCCTCAAGCTGGCCATGGAGCGCGGCACCGCGGTTCGGCGCGGCGCGGGCGCGGCGCTGGTCGCGCGGTGCGCACGAGAGGAGCGCGGCGAGGCGGTGGTCGTCGCCACCTTCCGCAAGCTCGATCGCGCGTTCTTCGATCGGCTGGTCGAGGAGGTCCGCGGCGTTCGCATCCTCGAGGCGTCGGACAGCGCGCGGCCGAACGAAGAGGTCCGCACCTTCACTCTCCCGACGGTATCGATCGACGACACCAACGACGGCACGCCCGCTGCGCCGCTGGAGCTGCGGGTGGGCGTGAGCGGCACCGCGCTCGCGAGCGCCATCGCGCGCATCGACCAGGTCATCGTGATCGCGACGCTGATCTCGATCGCGTTCGGCGCGTTCGTGGGGTTCGCCGTCGCGCGCCGGCTCGTGTCGCCGCTCGGCGCGCTCGCGAGCGAGGCGCGCAAGGTCGCCGAGGGCACCGCGGCGCCGGTCGAGGTCCGCGGCCGCGACGAGGTCGCCGAGCTGGCGACGGCGTTCAACACGATGATCGAGGACCTCGAGACCACGCGCCGGCGCCTGCACGCGGCCGAGCGCGTCGCGGCGTGGCGCGAGGCCGCGCGCCGCATCGCCCACGAGGTGAAGAACCCGCTCGCGCCGATCCGCGCGTCGATCGAGACGCTCCGTCGCCTCCGCGCCCGCGACGATCCGGCGTTCGACGGCTACTTCGACGAGGCCACGAGCACCGTGCTCCAAGAGGTGCGCCGGGTGACGTCGATCGTCGACGAGTTCTCCCGCTACGCGCGCATCGCGCCGCCGCGCCCGGCCGAGGTCGATCCGGTCGAGATGGCCAAGCACGTCGTCGGTCTGTTCCAGGCCGAGGTCGAGGCCACGTCGCTCGACAGCAAGGATCCGCAGCCGCGCCTCTCGATCGTCGTCTCGCCGTGCGGAGCGATCCGCGCCGATCGCGAGCAGATCGTGCAGGTGTTGGTGAACCTCGTGAAGAACGCGCTCGAGGCCACCAAGCCGAAGGAGGGCCGCGGCCCCGGCCACGTGCGCGTCGAGGTCGAGCCCGCCGGCCCCGACGCGGTGCGCTTCGTCGTCCGCGACGACGGCCCCGGCGTCGATCCCGCCGTTCTCCCGCGCTTGTTCGAGCCGTACGCGTCGACCAAGCAGGGAGGCACTGGCCTCGGCCTCGCGATCGCGCAGCGCATCGCCGTCGAGCACGGCGGCGCGATCGCCTACGCGCGCGGTCCGCAGGGCGGCGCGGTGTTCCGCGTGATCCTCCCCCGCCGCGGCCCGCAGGAGCCGCCGCCGTCCACCGACCACGTGACGCCACGACCGATCAATCCGGCCGCGGTGTAGCCGATCGCCTCGCCTGATAGTCGGCGGTCTGCGTACGATGGCCCGATGTCGGGCGCGCCGTTCCGTGAACGTCAGCTCGCGCCCGACGAGGTGCGCCGCATCGTGAAGCGCGCCATGGAGCTCGCCATGGTCGACTCCGCCGAGGCCGAGGGCTCCTCAGCGATGACCGAAGCGGAGCTCGCGCGTCGCCTCTCGGAGCTCGGTGTCCCGGCGGAGATCGCAGCGCGCGCGATGGAGGCTCCCCTCCGCGCGGCGGAGCCCGCGGCGGACGGCGCCACCCGCATCGTGCGCGAGGTGGACATCGAGGGCGTGGTCACCACCGAACGCCACGAGGACATCGCGGACGCGATCTCCGCAGCGATGAAGCAGCCCGGGCGAGTCTCGGTCGTCGGCAACAAGCTGAGCTGGGTGCCCGGCGGCCTGCTCACCGAGCCCGCGGTCACGGTTCACTCGAAGAACGGACGCACGCGCATTCTGTACGTCGAGACGCTGGCGAATCGTGGGCAGCAGACGATCGGCTTCGCGACGCTCGCGCTCTTCGCGGGCCTCTTCGCGGGCGCCCTTTCGAGCGTCCCGCTGATCGTGATCGCGAAGGCGATGGCCATCGGGCCGCGCGAGGGCGGGCCGGCGGTGTTCGCGATCAGCGCGCTCGTGGCCCTCGTCGCGGCGATCGCCATCATGGTCGGCTTGCGCCGCGTCACCGCCCGTCGCGCGGAGACCCGCTCGGCCTTCGCCGACGAAGTGATCGCGCACGTGGCCACCGCGACGCGGGCGGCCGCGACGAGCGAGCCGAGGCTGCGCATCAAGGCAGAAGCCGAGCCCGACGCCGCGTTGGAGGACGGCGAGGTTGAGTTGGAGCCGCGCGCGACCTCCCGCTCCTCATGAACGCGCGTGTCCTCTTCGCCGCCTGCCTCCTCGCCTGCCAACGCGAGGAGTCGCGCGATCGCCTCGCGCACCGGGCGCCGATCGTCGACACCGGCGTCACGCTCCCCGACGCCGCGCTCGAGGTCCTCGACGACGCCGAGCTCGACACCCGTCCGCAGGACTCGCTCGACCTCGGCGAGGACGGCACCGCGAAGATGAAGCTCCGCCGCCAGCTCGTCGACGGGACGCCGCTCGTGTCGGTCGTCGCGAAGCTGCCGGTCGGGTGGGAGAAGCGAAAGTCGTTCTTCGAGGGCGAGCACAAGTTCGTCCCGCGCACGCGCGTCTACGACCGGCCCTCCATCACGTTCAACGTGCAGATGGACAACCTCGATCCCGACACGGTCAAGAAGCAGATCGACGAGAAGGTGAAGGAGCTGCACACCGTCGTGGTCGGGCTCGGCAAGATCAAGGTGTTGAGCGTCGCCGAGCTCCCCAACGGCAAGCGGATCACGCGTCGCGTCGACGCGCAGAAGGAGCGCTCCATCGTCTACGTGGAGACGACGTGCCTCGTCTTCGTGCCCGGCCAGCGCTACGTCGTGCAGATGCAGGGCTTCGCCGAGGACAAGGACGCAAACCTCGTCCCCGAGTTCGAGAAGGTGTGCGAGAGCGTGTCGCTCGCGCCCTGGCAGTAGTGCTAGA
Source organism: Deltaproteobacteria bacterium (assembly GCA_022843175.1). Taxonomy (GTDB): domain Bacteria; phylum Myxococcota_A; class Polyangia; order Polyangiales; family JADJMO01; genus JALHOE01. The sequence goes on along the minus strand of JALHOE010000226.1, from coordinate 11,404 downwards.
TCACGCCCTTCGCGCGGCCCACCTTCGTGAACGCCGCGATCGCGTGGTCCACGTGCTCGGGGGTGTGCGCCGCCGAGAGCTGCACGCGGATGCGCGCCTCGCCCTTGGGGACGACCGGGAACGAGAAGCCGATCACGTAGATGCCCTCTTCGAGCATCCCGGCCGCGAGCTCGCTCGCGACGCGGGCGTCGCCCAGCATGATCGGGACGATCGGCGTGACGCCCTCCTTCACCGAGAAGCCCGCCGCCTTCATGCCCTCGCGGAAGCGCTTGGCGTTGTCCATCAGCCGGTCGCGGAGCTCGGTGGTGCTCGAGAGGAGGTCGACGACCGCGATGCTCGCCCCGGCGATCGACGGCGGGATCGAGTTCGAGAACAGATAGGGGCGGCTGCGCTGGCGGAGGAGCTCGACGATCTCCTTCTTGCCGGTGGTGAAGCCGCCCGCCGCGCCGCCGAGCGCCTTGCCGAGCGTCGAGGTCATCACGTCCACCCGCTTCTGCACGCCGAAGTGCTCGGCCGTGCCGCGGCCGGTCTTCCCGATGAAGCCGCTCGCGTGCGAGTCGTCGACCATGACCATCGCCCGGTACTTCTCGGCGAGGTCGCAGATGACGTCGAGCTTGGCGAGGTAGCCGTCCATCGAGAACACGCCGTCGGTCGCGATCATCCGCAGGCGCTTGCCGCTCGTGGCCTGGAGGGCCTTCTCGAGCGCCTCCATGTCGCCGTTGGGGTAGCGATGGCGCTCGGCCTTGCACAGGCGGACGCCGTCGATGATCGAGGCGTGGTTGAGCGCGTCGGAGATGATCGCGTCCTCCTCGCCGAGGAGCGTCTCGAACAGGCCGCCGTTGGCGTCGAAGCACGACGAGTAGAGGATGGTGTCCTCGGTGCCGAAGAAGGCCGAGAGCTTCTTCTCGAGCTGCTTGTGCAGGTCCTGGGTGCCGCAGATGAAGCGGACCGAGCTCATGCCGAACCCGTGCGAGTCGATCGCCTTGTGGGCCGCCTCGATCACCTTGGGGTGCGAGCTGAGGCCGAGGTAGTTGTTCGCGCAGAAGTTGAGGACGTGCTTGCCGCCCTCCACCGCGATGTCCGCCGACTGCGGCGTGACGATGACGCGCTCGTGCTTGTAGAGCCCGGCGTCGCGGATCTCGTTGAGGGTCTTCTGGTACACGGTGCGGGCGTCCTCGAACATGCGCGCGACGCTAGTCCTTCCGGCGCGAGACCAAAACCCGCTCGTTTCGACGCAGAGCGCCATAAACAGGCGCCGCAGCGTTCTGCTAGGGTGCGGCCCGCATGTCGAAGCCCGTCGTTTTGGTCACCGGCGCGAATGGTGAAATCGGTCGCTCGCTCCTCGAGCGCATGCATCAAGAGGGACGCTACTCGGTCGTCACGGTCGACCTCCGCCCGCTCCCCGAGCGCTACCGCCCGCTGTGCCTCGAGAACTACGCGGGCAACATCATGGACCGCTATCTGCTCGACCAGATCGCGGCGCACCACGAGATCGCCGTGGTGTTCCACCTCGCCGCGCTCCTGTCCACGCGCGGCGAGCGAGATCCCGAGCTCGCCCACCAGGTCAACGTCGAGGGCACGCTGCACCTGCTGCGCATGGCGAACAGTCAATCGCAGCGGCTCGGCCGCGCGGTGCGCTTCCTGTTCCCGAGCTCGATCGCCGTCTACGGCCTGCCCGACGTCGCCGAGAAGAAGCGCGCCGGCCGCGTGACCGAGGAGCAGTGGAACGTCCCGATCACGATGTACGGCTGCAACAAGCTGTACTGCGAGCACCTCGGCCGCTACTTTACGCAGTACTACCGGCAGCTCGGCGCGCTCTCCACCGCGGCCCGCCTCGACTTCCGCGCGCTGCGCTTCCCCGGCCTCATCTCGGCCGAGACGGTGCCCACCGGCGGCACGAGCGACTTCGGTCCCGAGATGCTCCACGCCGCGGCGCAGGGCCACCCCTACAAGTGCTTCGTCGGTCCCGACGCGCGCATCCCGTTCATGGCGATGCCCGACGCGGTGCAGTCGATGCTCCAGCTGCTCGAGGCCGATCGCGAGCGCCTCACCCAGTCGGTCTACAACGTGAGCGCGTTCTCCCCCACCGCGGGCGAAATCGCCGCGCGCGTGAAGAAGATCTATCCGGGCGCCGAGATCACCTACGAGCCGGACCCGGTGCGCGCGAAGATCGTCGACAGCTGGCCCGAGGACATCGACGACTCGCGCGCTCGGCGGGACTGGGGCTGGAACCCCGCCTACAACTTCGAGCGCGCGATGGACGATTACCTCGTCCCGGGGATCAAGCAGCTCTACGCGAAGTAGCCGCGGCGGCGAGCGCTCGCTGACGCGCGCGCCTATTTCGCGCAGCGAAAGCCGACGAAGCTGCTCGCGGCAGACTTCGGCGCGTGGCCGCAGTAGCCGAGTTTGTACAGCTCGTCGGGGCCGCGGTCGGTCCAGTCGCTGCCGCAGTTGAGGCGGTCGCCGCCCACGCCGGTCGACGTCCACTCGCGCACGTTGCCGGCGAGGTCGTGGACGCCGAAGCTGTTGGCGCCCTTCGGGAACGCGCCGGTCGCGCAGGTGGACGTGCGCTTCTGGAACCCCGACCAACAGAGCTGGACGTCGGGCACCTCGAAGCCCCACGGATACTTGAACCGCACCGGACCGCTGCGCGCCGCCCACTCCCATTCGAGCTCGCTCGGCAGCCGCTTGTCCTGCGCCTTGCAGTACTCGTCGGCCTGCGTCCAATCGACGCAGTTGGCCGGGTGATCGTCGCGGTCCTTGCGGCCGGTGTTGCACGACTGATTCCGCTGCACCTTCTCGGCCGCGTTGGTCGCGGTCCAGTTGCCGGTCGTCGCCGCCGCCGTGCACTTCTCCGACTTCACGCACGCGGCGTACGCGCGGACCGACACCTCGAGGGTGTCGAGGCAGAACGCGTCGAGCGCCTTGCTCGGATCGCCGGCCACGAGCTCGCCCGCGGGGATGCGCGCCATCCCGGAGGGACACTTCGTCAGCGGCGCCTTGCTCGCGGTCGCCACCGTCTTCGGCTTCGACTCTTCGGCGGACGCGACCGGCGGCGGCGTGGATGGGCCCGGCGGCTTGGTCCATAGGAGCTTCTGCGCCGCGAAGAGCGCGGCGAGCACGAGCACCCCGCCGATGACCAGCGGCTTCCACGGGAACGGTTTGTCCTCGACGACCGGCGCGACGACGAGCGGCTCGCGGCTCGCGCGCACCGGCTTGATCGGCGGGATGATGATCCGCTCCGGCTGCGAGCGGCGGCTCTCGGGTTTCGGTTCTTTCGGTTCTGGTTTCGGGGGCGCGGGCGGGGCCGCGGGCGGGGGCGCGAGAGCGGGCGCGGGCGCGGGTTTGGGCTTCGCCACCGGGATGTCGAGATCGGGGGCCTCCATGGTTGGGGCCGACACCCGCGGGCTCGCCTCCGCGGCCCGCTCCGGCTCCGGGGCGCCGAGCAGACGCTCGAGCGCCGCGCGCGCGGGTCGCGCCGTCTTGAACCGCGCCTCGACGTCGCGCGCGACGCACTGGGCGAACCACTCGTCGAACCCCGGCGGCAACAGGTGGGCGACGCCGTACTCCGCCGCCCGCACCGACGCCGGGTCGAGCGTGTCGAAGCACACCTCCATCACCAGCGTCATCGGGTTGGGCGTCTCGGCGTGCGCGCCGCGCCAATACGAGTGCCCGGTGAGGCTCGCGAACGCGATCAGCCCGAGCGCCCACACGTCGGTCGCGGGGGAGATCGGCGCCGCGGCGTTGGTCTGCTCCGGCGCCATCCACAGCGGGCTGCCGATCGCCTGGGTGGTGTTGCCCGACTCCGCGACGAGCTTGGCGATGCCGAAGTCGAGGATCTTCACCACGAACGCGAGGCCCTCGCGCCGCGGGATTGCGAGGAAGATGTTCTCCGGCTTGAGGTCGCGGTGGACGATGCCCGCGTCGTGCGCGGCGGAGAGCGCGTGGCAGAGCTGCTTGAAGATCTCGGTGAGGTCGGCGCGCGGAAGCGTGCCGAGGCGCGCGATGCGGTCGGCGAGCGTCTCGCCCTGGAGGAGCTCCATCGCGAGCCACGGGGTGCCAGTCGCCTGCTCGATGCCCGCGCCGAGGACCTCGACGACGTGATCGCTCTCGACGCGCGCGCCGATCTTCGCCTCTTGGACGAAGCGCTGCCGCTGCTTGACGTCGTGCACCAGGTTCGGGTGCATCACCTTGAGCGCGCGCTGCTTGCCGGTGCTGAGCTGCTCGACGACGTAGACGGCGCCCATCCCGCCCTCGCTGAGCGGACGGACGACGCGGAAATCCCCCGCGAAGACCGAGCCCTCGGAGAGGTGAACGAGCGAGGCCAAGCCGGCCGAGACTATCAGGGTCCGGCGACGAGTGCGGGATCGACCGCGGCGTTGCGGGTGAGCGCGCCGAACGAGATCTCGCTCCGGTCGTCGCCGGCCTCGACGAGCACCACCTTCTCGAGCACGGCCGGATCGGCGCCGAGCGAGAGCTCGATGCGCTTGGTGGATTTGGCGATGGCCTTGTCCTTGGGCGTGGCGTGCAGCACCAACGACTTGCTATCGCGCTTGATGAGCGCGAGCTCGTAGCGCCCCTTCAGCTCGGCGAGGTCTCCGCCGAGGAGGATGAGCAGGTCGCCGAGCACGCCGCCGAGCGGGCCCTGCGCGCCCTTCGCGACCTTGCCCTTGCCCGATTTGGTCTTGTACGCGAGCCCGTCGGGGAGCACCCAGTAGACCGCCGCGTCGGGCGGCTCGAGCTCCCAGCGGAGGCGGTCGGGGCGGACCATCCACAGCTTGCCGGTGGACTTCACCTTCGACGCGAGGAGCGCGATGGTGCGCTCCTGGACGAACGGGCCCTGCAGCGTGGTGAGCTTGCTCCGCGCCTTGGCGACGTCGGCCAGCGCGTCGTCGAGCGGCGCCGCGTGGACACGCGAGGCCACGGCGAGCGCCGCGCCGCTGAGGATGAACGCACGACGGTCCATGACTAGAGGGAGATGGCGAGCCCGCCGTGGAACGTGAACGAGGAGCCGGTGCGGCTCGGCTGCGGCTGCTTCTGCGTCTCCATCGCCTTGTCGTAGTCCTCGTTCTTGTAGCCGGTGGTCGGCCGCCACGCGCCCTCGAGCGTGAGGTGAACCGGGCCGCCGAGCTTGATCATCGCGCCGATGCCGAGCACGAACTCGGCGAAGAGTTTGTTGGCGTTGGGGACCTTCTGCTCGATGCAGCCCGACTGCCCGGCGACCGTCGCGCACTTCTGGATGGTGATGTCCGGGAAGCTCGCGCTCACGAGGCCGATGCCGGCGATGCCATAAGGGGTGAATCCGCCGGGGATCGGGATCTTCAGCTTGGCGCGCAGGCCGTAGGACTGGAAGTTGATCGCCTCGTTGGTGTTCACGCCCTGCCCCGCCTTCGGGTAGGCCTGACCGCCGAATGGAAAGCCGTTCACGTAGGCGCCGAGCATGAGGATCGGCGGGATGAGCGCGAGATCCGCGTGCGCCTGGAAATTGAAACCCGGCTTGTATTTCACGTCGGCCAGGGTGCGTGACGAGACGCCGCCCTGCACACCGAGGTCGAGGAACGAAGCCGACGCATCGCCCGACGACAGCGCCGCCGCGGACACGAGACCCAAGCCAAGGAGCGTCTTGCCGAAGTGCATGGAGACCAGCCTAGCAAGTCCGACGCACGAGGAGCGCCGCGCATTCAAGGTAACGCGCTAGGTGAGTCGGGCGACGGCGCGACCGACCGCGGCGGCCATGCCGGCGAGGGACACCACTTCGTCCACCACGCCGAGCTCGATCGCGGCGCGCGGCATGCCGAACACGACGCTCGACTCCTTGTCCTGTGCGAGCGTGCGACCGCCCGCCGCCTTGATCGCGCCGAGCCCGAGCGCGCCGTCGCGTCCCATCCCGGTAAGGATCACCCCCACCGCGCGCGCGCCGAACGACGCTGCCGCGGTGCGCATGGTGATGTCGACCGCCGGGCGGACGCCGTGCACCGGCGCCTCCTCGTTGAGCCGGACCGCACCGGAGACGAGCGCGAGGTGTTTGTCGCCGGGCGCGAGGAGCGCGACGCCGACCCGCGGCCGATCGCCGTCGCCCGCCTCCTTCACGCGAAACGCGCCGAGGCCGTCGAGCCGGGTGGCGAGCGCTGCGGTGAGCACGGCGGACATGTGCTGCACGAGGATGACGCCGTAGGCGGGCGTGGCCGGAAGCGCGCGCATGATCGCGTCGAGCGCCGACGGCCCCCCCGTAGAGCAGCCGATGATCACCACGCGCTCGGCGACGGGCGCGACGAGCGGATACGCGTGCGCGCTGACCATGGCCGAGGGGAACGGCGTCGGCTTGCGGATCGGCGCGGCGGCCGCGGCGACGACGACCGGCTTGGCCGCCGCCGCGAGCTGCTCGGGACCGAGCGGCCGGGCGCGCGCCGCGACGAGGAGCTTGTCGCACAGCTCGCCGGCGATCTTCGCGAGGTCCATCGACACCTCGCCGCCGGGCTTGGCGACGACGTCGATCGCTCCGGCGGCGAGCGCGTCCACCGTGGCGCGCGCGCCCTCGGTGGTGTGGGCCGAGACCATGACGATCGGGATCGGCGCCTGCTCGAGGACGCGCCGCACGACGTCGGCGCCGTTCATCCCCGGCATGTTGTAGTCCATCGTGACGACGTCGGGCTTCACGCGAAGGATGAGGTCGATCGCGGCGCGGCCGTCGCTGGCCTGACCGACGACCTCGAACCCGCCGTGCCCGTCGAGGATGCGGGACAACGCCGCGCGGACGAACGACGAATCGTCGACCACCAGCACGCGCACCCGGCCCATCGAGCGCGAGCATACCTCGCGCTCCCGAGCGGGACGGCGCGAAACCATCCGCCCCCTCCGACGTTCCAAGAGGCGTGCGAACCCTCCTGCTCGTGGCTCTAACGCTGTGCGGCGTCGCCGCCTGTCGCGCCCCGCATTCTGCTCCGGTCGCCGACTCTCCCGCGGTCGCGCAGGGTCCCGTCGGCACCGATCCCGGCGGCGTCGGTCGCGGCACCCCGCTCGTCGCCAAGCCCGGCCGCGAGCTCGCCGCGTTCGCCGCCGGCTGCTTCTGGGGCGTGGAGGACGCGTTTCGCCACGTGCGCGGCGTGACCGCGACGGCCGTCGGCTACACCGGCGGCCACACCGAGGACCCGAGCTACGCGGCCGTGTGCAACCACGACACCGGCCACGCCGAGGCGGTGCTCGTCGAGTACGACCCGAAGGTCGTCAGCTACGACAAGCTCTGCGACATCTTCTTCAAGGTGCACGACCCGACGCAGCTGAACCAGCAGGGCCCCGACGTCGGCGATCAGTACCGCAGCGAGATCTTCACGCTCGACGCCGCGCAGCGCACCGCCGCGAAGGCCTCTCTCGACCGCGCGCAGCCGGCCCACGGCGGGAAGATCGCGACGAAGATCGAGCCGCTCGCCAAGTTCTGGAAGGCCGAGGAGTACCACCAGCAATACGCCGAGAAGACAGGCAGCCACGGCTGCCCGATCGCGCTCCCGCCCGAGGCCACCTAGGGGCTGCGGAAGCCCTTCAGCACCCACCCGGACACCGGCTCGTCGAGCCCCTTGAGCTTGATGCCGGGGAGCTCCTCCGCGATCACGTCCTTCGACAGCCGGTCGTACGCGGCCTGCGAGAGGAGCACGCCGCCGAGGGGGCACGCGCTCTCGTGGCGCTGCGCGCGATTGACCGTATCGCCGATGCAGGTGAAGTCCCGCCGCACGAAGCGCGAGCCGAGGTCGCCGCGCACGAGCGGGCCGCAGTTGACGCCGATGCGCATCACCACCGGCTTGCCCGCCGGGTACTCCTCGCGCCTGCGAGCGTTGAAGCGGTCGAGCGCGCGCTGCATCTCGAACGCCGCACGCGCCGCGCGGAGCACGTGCGGTTCGTCGTAGCGGACGTCGTCCTGGAACACCGCCATGATCGCGTCGCCGATGAACTTGTCGATGTCGCCGCCGCGATCGACGATCACGGGGCACATCTCGTCGAAGTACGCGTTCATCAGCGCGATGACCTCCGGCGCGGTCATCCGCGACGACATGTTGGTGAACCCCGAGAGGTCGGAGAACAGCAGCGTCGCGTCGATCTCGAAGGCGCGCGCGGCGAACATCGCGCCGCGCGCCTGCTCCTCGGCGGCGCGCACGCCACCGGCGCTGATGTAGAGGCGCGACGCCTCTTTGTATCGACGGAGCCGCGCCTCGGCGAGCACGCGCTCCACGATCGCGATGCACTTGTCGGTGGAGAACGGCTTGACCAGGTAGCTCGTGAGCCCGGCCGCGCGCATTTGCGCCTGGTCGCGCTTGCTCTCGCGCGCGGTGAGCATGACGATCGGCACGTCGCGGGTGCGCAGATCGCGCTTGAGCGCGTGCACGAGCTCGAACCCGGTGCGACGCGGCATGTCGTAGTCGGTCAGCACGAGATCGAACGCGCCGTCGGTGGCCGCGACCCCGACCGCCTTCTCCAGACCGTCCTCGCCGTCGATCGCGGTCTCGATGCGGAAACCCTGACGCCGCAGGCAATCGGCCACGAGGTGACGAACCGCGGCGCTGTCGTCGACGACCAGCACGCGCTCCCGCACCGAGGGCATCGTCTGCGCGAAGATCGCGGTGAGCCGCGAGACGAGCTCCTCGGCGACGACCGGCTTCACCAGGTAGTCGTCGGCGCCCGCGTCGAAGCCCTTCTCGAGATCCGAGGCCTCGCCGAGCGAGCTGCAGATCACGACCGGGATCCGCTGGAGCACCGGATCCTCTTTGATGGTTCGGCACAGCGAGAAGCCGTCGCGGCGCGGCATCTCGACGTCGGTGAGCACCAGGTCGGGGGCGTCTCGACGCACGCGCTCGAGCCCCTCTTCGCCGTCGTGCGCGAGGACGACCTCGTAGCCGGCCTCTTCGAGCATCGCGCCGGAGTGCCTCCGCACGACTTCGCTGTCGTCGACGAGGAGCACCCGCAGCTTGCCGCGCCGGCCGCGTTCGAGCGCGGCGAGGAGCGCGTCGACCTGGAAGGGGATGGCGATCGTCGCCGCGAACGCAGGGTCGTGCACGCCGTCGAACGCGACGCCGATGGCCCGCGGGAACCGATCGCCGAGCGGCGACCCCGCCATCATCGTGCGGAGCGCCTCGGCAGCGGGCCGGCGATCGACCACCGGCGCGACGAACACCGCCGCGTGATCGTCCTCGATGCCGGCGGAAGCGGCGTCGAGCCCGGCGAACAGGTCCACGTGATGTCCGAGCGGCTCGAGCGCTCGGCGGAGGTAGGGCCCGAGGAGGCCGGGGGGCGAGACGACGGCGACGCGCAAGGCTCGAGGGTACCGCGCGCAAGATCTCGTTGTGCCCGCGTCGAGTGAACTGCAGCCTGCAGGCAGCAACCTGCTCCTCGCGTGAGCAGCTATCGCACCATGACGCGCTGGGACACGCGCTGCGGCTACGCTGACACACCACGGATCGCTGGAAAAATCCGGCCGATCGTGGGCGGTAGATGTCCTACCTATTTTTCGTGCACAGAACCTTTCGGGATGTGGCGCTGGCCCGATTGTGGCTTCCTTCTCCGTCGATGACTTCGCACCTCCGCGCCACCATGGCCATGCTCGCCCTCGGGGCCGGGCTGCTCGCGTGCAGCCGTTCGGCTTCCACGGAGTCGACCAAATCGGTCTTCTTCCCGAAGGCCGAGAGCAACCCGATCGCGTGGCAGGTGAAGTGCGACGCGCTGTGCGACGTGAAGGCCAAGGCGGCCACGCTCGAGGCCCTCTGCGACGGCACCCTCGCCGCCTCGAAGCTGAGCAACACCAAGTGCAGCGCGCGCCGCGCCGCGGGCTTCCCGCAGCTCCCGGCCTCGGCCGTCACCGATGCCGCGATCCTCGAGCTCGCGCAGTCGGGCAAGGTCGAGCGCACCGCGTTCCTCGCCCTCAAGACGGTCACCGGCTGGCAGCTCGCGCGTCCGCTCGGCACCGGCTCGTCGATCAAGACGGTGTCGGCCACGCCGGTCGATCTCCCCGGCCTCGCCCCCGCCGCCGTGCAGCTGCAAATCGCGCTCGCCGACGACACGGGCTCGCGCGAGCGCCTGTTCGTGTGCGGCCTCAGCGGTGACGGCAGCAGCCAGTGCCCGGTCGCGATCGAAATCGCCGGCAGCAAGCCGAGCTTCGCGCAAATGGCCGCGAACGCCGGCGGCGCAGCGTCCGGCGAGTGGCGCGTCGCGGTCGAGGTCACGCCGAAGGGCTTCGTCGCCAAGAAGGTCTCGGGCAGCGTCCCCGATGGCCTCGCGGGCGAGCACGGCTTCGACGTCGAGTAGCCTCTCGCAGGCGGGCGCGCCCAGCCCTATAGGGGCGCTCCCATGTCCGAGGACGTCCTCGATCCGATCGGCGATCCGCTGGCGTTGCCGGACGATCGCGAGGTCGTCGATCTCGCGGCGCTCACCGCACGCGCCAAGCGCGGCGGCCGAGTCGATCTCCTCGGCGCGCGCGGCGGTGCGCTGCCCATCGCGGTGGCGAGCCTCGCGCGGAGCCTCCCCCGCCCGATCGTCCTCGTCGCCGCCGATGTCGAACGCGCGCGCACGCTCGTCTCCGATCTCGAGTTCCTCACCCGCGGGGTCGTGAGCGCCGAGGACGCCGAGGACGCAGCCATCGGCGACGTCCTCCTGCTCACCGCACCCGAGGCGTCCCCCTACACCGACGTCGCGCCCGATCGACGCGCCGCGCTCTCGCGTTTGGCGACGCTCGCGCACCTCGCGTCTCCATCGACCGGGCGCCCGTTCCTCGCGTGCGTGATCACCGCCGCGGCGCTCGTCCGCAAGGTGGTGCCGCGCGCGGTGCTCCAGTCGCACTGCGTGAACGTGGTCGCGGAGGACGAGCTCGATCGCGACGCGCTGATGACCAACCTCGTCGAGGCCGGCTACCTCCGGGTGCCGGTCGTCGAGGACCCCGGCACCTTCGCGGTGCGCGGCGCGTTGCTCGACGTGTGGGCGCCGTCTGCGCCGTCTCCGGTGCGCATCGAGCTCGACGGCGATCTCGTCATGTCGATGAAGGCGTTCGACCCCGACGGGCAGCGCACGCGGACCGCGATCAAGGAGCTGCGGATTCCACCCGCCCGCGAGGCCATCCTCGACGAGGCCGGCGTCGCACGCGCCAAGCGCCGCGTGGCCGAGCTGTGCGACGCGGTCGATCTCCCCACGAGCAAGGCCCGGCAGTTGGCCGAGGACGTCGCGCAGGGCCGCGCGTTCTTCGGCGCCGAGGGCTATCTCCCCGCGTACTACGAGTCGCTCGACCCCATCTTCGAGTACCTGCCCGAGGACGCGCTGTGGGTCGTCGACGACCCCGTCGCGTCGGTCGAGGCGCTCCGCGACGAGCTCGCGCGCGCCGAGCGGGACGCACGCGCGCGCACCGGCTCGCCCGCGTTCGCGCCGTCGGCGC
>JALHOE010000225.1 GCA_022843175.1 Deltaproteobacteria bacterium | reverse complement strand
CCTGCTCGGCGCGCCCGAGCGCGCGCGGAGCGGCGCCACCGGCCTCCACCTCCTCGTCAACGGCCGCGCGATTCGGGACCGCCACCTCGCGCGCGCGGTCGCGATGGCGTACGGCAGCGTGCTCGACCCCGGGCGATACCCGACCGGCATCGTGTGGGTCGAGGTGCCGAGCGAGGACGTCGACGTCAACGTCCACCCGCAGAAGGCCGAGGTCCGCTTCTCGCGGGGTCGCGAGCTGCTCGACGACGTCACCCGCGCGCTCGCCGCAGGCCTGGCCGAGGCGTTCCGTGCGCCCTCGTCGAGCTTCCTCGAGTCGCGGGCCGTGTCGAACCTGTTCCCCAACCCGGGCGGCGAGACCGTCGTCGGCGACGCAACCCACGCGCTCTCCGAGGTGATGGCGCGCGCCATGTCACCGGCCGCCACGAGCGATCCGTGGGGGCTCGGCCCCGAGCCCGCGCCCGAGACGCGCCCCTATCCGCCGCCCGATCCGGCGCCGTCGCCGCGCATCGCCGATATCGCGCCGCCGCGCCCGGCCCAACAGTCCACGCTGCAGAGCGCCGACGCCGTCGCGGCCGCCCACTACATGGCCAACGCCGTGCGCGGCGAGGTGCGCTACGGCACCCTCCGCTACCTCGCGCAGGTGCGGTCGACCTACCTCCTCTGCGAGGGCACCGATGGCATCTACGTGCTCGACCAACACGCGGCCGCGGAGCGGATCAATTTCGCGCGCCTGCGCGACCAGCACCAGAAGCGCGCCATGGCCCGCCAGCAGCTGCTCGTGCCCGAGATCGTCCAGGTGCGCGGCGCCGAGTCGCAGCTCATCGACGAGACCCGCGACGAGCTCCTCGCCCTCGGCGTCGACGCGCGCGCGATCGGCGACGGGCGGGTGGCGGTGCACGGCGTCCCGGCCATCCTCAAGCGGATGACCCCCGAGCAGGTCCTTCGCGATCTGCTCGACGAGCTCGCGCGCACCGGCGAGCGCAAGTTCGGCGACGCGGTCGACCTCGTGCTCGCCACCATGGCCTGCCACGGCTCGGTCCGCGCCGGCGACACCCTCCACCCCGACGAGTGCGTCGCGCTCCTCCGCGACCTCGACGACATCGACTTCGCCGGCTACTGCCCGCACGGGCGCCCGATCGTCACGGTGCTCCCGTTCGTCGAGCTCGAGCGCAAGGTCGGTCGAAGGTAGCCGCCGGGCTCAGGGAATCGCGACGCCGGGGTGCAGCGCGCGCGCGATCAACGCGACGCCGTCGAGCACCCGCGGTCCGGGGCGCAGCACACGCTCGTCGGCGAGACGCACGATCTTGCCGTCGCGGACCGCGCGGAGGGCGCTCCACGTCGCGTCGAACGGCGTGGGCGCCGCGCCCATCTCGGCGTCGAGCACCACGTCTGGGTCGAGCGCGAGCGCCTTCTCGAGCGAGATCGTCGCGTAGCGCGCGCCCTCGGCGAGCGCGTTGGCGCCGCCCGCGAGGCGCAACATCTCGTCGGGGAAGCTCCCCGGACCGGCCACGCTGATCGGCTTCTTCTCGAACACCAGCAGGGTGCGCGGGCGCGGCACCGTGGACAGGGCGGCGGCGATCGCGTCGCGTCGCGCGCGCATCGCCCGCACCACCGGCAGCGCGTCGCGGCCGGTGCGCGCGCCGATGCCCTCGATCATCGCGAGGATCTGGTCGAGCGTCTCCGTCTCGGGGAACCAGGTCGCGATCCCGCGCTCCTCGAGGGTGCGCACCAGGCCCTGGCCGATCGGGCCGCGCGCGCCGACGACGAGGTCGGGGCGCAGGCCGAGGATCGCCTCGAGGCTCGGATCGACGTAGCCGCCGATCGACGGCAGCGCGAGGGCCTCGGGCGGATGATCGCAGTAGCGCGAGCGGCCCACGACGAGCGCGCCCGCGCCGACCGCGAACAACGCCTCGGTCGTCGACGCGGAGACCGACACGATCCGAGTGGCGACGCGGGTGGCCGCGTCGTCGGCGCCGACCCGGCTGCGACGGCAGGCGATCGCCGCGACGCTCGTGAGGAACGCGCGGCGACCGATCACGGCTTCTTCGCGGGCGGCGGCTTCTTCGGCTCGACCTTCGGCGGCGCGGTGAGCTTGATCGTCCCCGGCGGCGGCGAGAGTCGGACGACCGACTGGAAGCCGTCGTCGATCTTGCGCGCGACGTCGGTGAAGGCGTCGAACTCCTTGGGCGACACGACCCCGGTCGGGAGCGAGAACGCGAAGTCCTCGATCAACGTGGTGCCGTCGACCTTCACCGTGCGCTTGGCCGTCATGTTGGTGCCCGCTTCGGTCACGTCGAGCGCGGGGAGCGGCGTGCTGATCGCCGAGCCCTTCGGCAGGCGGATCACGCGATGGATGCCGTATTGGATCGCCTCGCGGATCGTGAGCGCGGTGGTGCGCTTGGCCTGCGAGGCGTACGTGGCGCCGAGCGTGGTCGCGCGCCCGCCGCTGTGGAGCGGCGGGGTGCCGGTCACGGCGAAGCGGGTGCCGTCGGGGATGAGCAGCGAGGCGACCTCGATGTCGGCCTTGAGGAGCACCTGCCAGGTCTCGGCGGAGGCCTTGACGTTCATGACGTCGGCGGTGGGCATCCAGGCGAGCACGTAGCCGCGGAGCGTCTCGTCGCGCTCCTCGCCGGCGAGCTCCTCGAGCACGGCCGAGACGTCTTGCGCGTCGCGGCCGCGAAGGAGCAGCGAGATCGTGCCCTTGGCCCGGCCGCTCTCGTCGACCGTGAGGTCGATCGTCGCGAGGTCGGGCTCCTCGGCGAGGTTCTTCGGGACGGGGATCACCTCGCCCTTGGTGTTGATCGCGAAGCGACCGCGCAGCTCGGGCGACACGCGTCCGGGCGGGGGCGGCGTGCCGTCGACGTCGAGGTCGACCCAGAAGGGCTGCGCCGGCTCGCCGGCCTTGGGCGATACGTACGCGATGAGCAGCGCGTGCGGCGGGCTCGCGAAGCGCCAGGGCCGCGCGACCATCTTCGGATCGGCGGAGTAGGGAGCGGTCTCGGCCCACACGATCTCGTTCTTGATGCCGAGCTCGTCGAGCGCGCGGTGCACGAGCGCGACGCGCGAGCCCTGCGCGTCGAGGAGCACGGTGCGCGCGGTGTAGGTCTGGACGGTGGAGACCCCGCCGAGGCCGAGCGGCAACAGGCCGACCCGGGGGATCGCCTTCTTCGACGCGCGCGACAGGCGCACGAGCAAATCGACCGTGGGCGCGCGGTCCTTGCCGGCCGCGCCGGCGACCCACGCCGACACCTCGGGCAGGCGCTCCTCGTCGGCGATGACGCTCTCGCGCGCCTCGCGTCCGAGCCGCGACCAGGTCCAGGTGGCGAGCCGCACGGCGACCTCGCGGTCGATCGCGGCCTGCCCCTTCTCGGCGCGGCGCACGTCGTGATCGGTGAGCTTGAAGACGTGCGTCTTCACGCCCGAGGCCTCGCTCACCGAAGCCTTGCCGAGCTCACTGTGCGACCACATCTCGATCGGGATCGAGGAGGGGATCGCGAAGGTGACGGTCGCGTTCGCGACCGCGGTGCGCGCCGGCAGCAGGTCGGCGGTGTCGAGGTCGAAGGTGCCGTCGGCCTTGGCGACGAACCAGCCCTCGGACACCAGCTCGACGTAGTCGCCGGGCTCGATCTGCGAGAGCTCGGCCCCGGCCTGCGCGGCGGCGATGCGGTCGGGCTCGACGACGGTGCCGTCGGCCTTGTGGATGCGATGAATGGTGCGCGACATCCAGCCGCTGCCGCCGCTCGTGCCCGCGACGCCGGCGGTCGCGTTGGACTCGACGTCCTGCGTGCCGGCGAGGCGGCGCACGTCCCAGATCACGGCGTGGACGAACCCGTCGGGCGACACGTCGTAGCGCTCGTCGCGGCCGAGGATCAGGGTGCCGGCGTCGGGGCGCGCGGGCTTCTTGCGGTCGTCGGCGATGAGCGACTTGGTCTTGCTCTCCCACGCGACCGCCGGGTGCGGCGCGACCGAGCCGTCGCCGGTGGCGCGGCGCAGGTTGATCGCGTCGAGGAGCGAGCGGGGATCGCCGTCGAGCACGCGCAGCTCCTTGCGGAGCCAATCGACGCCCGCCGAGCCCGCGGGGGCGACGGCCAGGGCGGTGCGCACCGAGCGGTCGCCCGGGTCGGCGGCGTCGTAGAGCGACTTCGCCGAGCCCGCGCCGGACGCCTTGATCGTGCTCGCGATCTCCCACTCCGCGCCGAGCTTCGGCTGGTCGAGGAGCGCGCGCAGGCGAACGATCTCGGTGAGGACCCCCTTGTGATCGCCGAGGTTGAACCGCGCGCTCGCGCAGTCGAAGCGCCCGAGATCGAAGCGGCTGGGATCGCAGTCGGCCTTCGCCGACTGGTCGTCGGTCTCCTTGGCGGTGACGCGGTCGAGCTTCCAGCCGATCCAGGTTTTGGCGAGGCGAGGCCGAACGCGCGCGAGCGAGTCCTCGCGCACGCCGTAGATGCCGTCTCCGGTGATCGCGAGGTAGGCGTCGACGAGCGGGTCGGCGGCGTCCTTCGCGGCGTCGCGGCGGGTGCGCGCGTCGGCGATGGCCTCGACCTCGCCCGCGCCGCCGCGCCGCTGCAGCGCGACGATCTGGGCGTGACCGACGATCGCCTCCCACGACGACGGCCACGCGGCGAGCACGGCCTCGATCGCCGCACGCTGTCGCTCGAGGCGACGGTGCATGGGGATGTCTCGCGCGGACACGAGCACGCGCGCGTAGACCAGCGCCGCCGCGGGCGACGGCTTGCTCGCTCCGGGGCGCGCGAGGTCGGCGATCGCCGCCTCGGCGAGGCGGACGTCGCCGGTGGCGATCGCGCCGAGGGCCCAGGTGACGCGGCCCTCGAGCGAGTCGGGGACGTTGGTGCGAACCTCGGGGGTGACGCTGCCGATCGGCGTGGCCGGCGCGCCGGACGCGGCGGGCGCGGTCATCTTCAACGGAGAGCCGTCCTCGGCGTGGGCCACGATCGAGATCGACTCGTTGGACCAGGCGCCGAGCTTGACCACCACGCGCACGCTGCCGGCGCCCTTGACCTCGACCGCGCCGAAGCGGGTGATCCGCTTGATCGCGTCGCCGTAGGCGACGGTGGCCACGCGCTTGCCCGACACCATCACGTGCGCGGGCAGCATGCTGTCGACGCCGATTTTGATCGTCTGCGCCGAGGGCACCTCGACGTCGACGACGACATAACGGAGGCCGGCGGCGCGCGCGGCGCCGGTGGTGTCGAGCGCGCAGCCGCGGCCCGAGGACTTGAGCGCTCGCGCGCCGAGGGCGAGGGGGCTCGCGGGGGCGTAGCTCGCGGCGATGGTCCCGTTGTCGGCGGGGCCGGGGTCCTGCAGGGCGACGAGCGCGCTGCCGGGGAAGGGTCCGATCACGGTGGCCTCGGTGGCGCAGCCCGACGCGTCGCGCGCCTTCTTGAGCGCGGCGTTGTCGCCCTTGGCGCTGGCCATGCGCTGGCGCGCATCGGCGGCGTACAGGCGCACCATCGGATCGCGACCGGCGGGGGCCTCGAGCGTCGCGTCGAGCGCGGCCTCGACCTTGTCGCGACCCCCGACCACGCGCTGGGCGAGGCCGACGTCGGCGCCGAGCGCCTCGAGGCCGAACACGTCGCGGCCGGAGAGCGCGTCGATCGCCGCGAGCGCGGACTCGCGCGCGAGCGGGGTGCCGGTGACCTCGCGCGCCTCGGCGAGCACGGCGAGCCACGCGTCGAGGGCCTCGGACGCGGGGCGCGTCGCCTCGGTCTCGAGCGCCTTGGTGACCGACTTGGCGAGCGCCGCCGGATCGCCGGCGCGCGCGGTGCGGGCTCCCTCGCCGCTCGGACAGCCAGCGAGGAGGAGCGCGAACGACAACCCAAGAAGCGCGCGCATCAGGCAGCCCCCTTCACGAAGCGAACCTCACGACGGAACAGCGCATCGACCTGGAGGAGGAACGCGCGCCAGGCGTCGTACTCCTTCACCGAGATCGCGTGTTGATCGAGCACGAACGTGCGCTTGATGATCAGCGTGTTGCCCGGACCCTTCTCGATCGCGAGCGACGCGCGCCCGTAGGCGCCGCCGTTGACCTCGCCGCCGGGGGTGAGCTCACCGAGCTTGTAGCCGGCGGGCGCCGCGATGGTGATCTTCACCGTGTCCTGCGAGGGCGCGAGGTGTGGTGGGAGCACGATCGGCGTGAACCGTTTGGGGAGCGGCGCGAGCCGCTGCACCGAGGGCACGCCGTAGTTCAGCTTCACGACGAGGTCGGTCCCCTCTTTGCGCGCGAGCGCCGCGCTCTTGGCCTGGAACTTCAGCTTGGCGCGGCCATGGTCGAGCTCGCCGTTGAAGTCGACCTTGGGGAGCACCTCGATTTGCGGGAGCTCGGCGATCGGGTGGGTGCGCTCGAGCCAGGTGGCCGCGCTGGCCGCCTGCTTGAGCGACGTGCGGAGGAAGAACGCCGAGTCGCCCTCGTGGGTCTCGTCGATCGACACCTCGGCGGCGCCGTTGCCGTCGAGCTTCATGGCCCACACGCCCTCGACGCCGTGCTCGTTGGGATCGCTGCTCGGCAGCACCACCACCGGGGTGGTGCCGCTCACGACGATGCGAATGGCCGCGGCGCGCGCGTCCATCGCGGGCAGGGGCCCGATGCGCGACTCGGGGCTCGTCGCGTCGAGGTACTGCTCCTTGGTCTTGCCGCTGGCCGGGAGGAACGCGATGCCGTGGTCGAACATCGGCGCCACCGCGCCCTTGGCGGTGATCACGCTCGGCATGCCGGTGTAGCGGGTCTGCACCAGCACCTCCTGCGCGTCGGTGATGCCGATCGCCTTGAGCATCGTCATGAGCAGCATCGCCTTGTCGTCGCAGTCGCCCTGCATCCGATCGAGGACGTTCTGCGGACGGTTCGGGAGCCACTGCTCCGCGCTCACGTAGTTCACGTACTTCACCTGGTCGGCGATCCAGTTGAAGATCGCCTTGATCTTCTCGTCGCGCGTCTTCGCCTTCTTGGTGAGCTCCTCGGCCTTGCGCTTGACGCGGGGGTCGACGCTGGCGAACGACTCGACGCCGGCTTTGTACCAGGTGACGAAGTCGTCCCAGGTCTTGAACTGCGAGCCGATGAGGGTGGGGAACATCTCGCTGCCGCGCGGCTGCAGCGGCTCCTCGGGGAGCGAGATCGGGTTGGCCCACACGTAGCGCTCGACGTTGCGGCCGGTGCCCTTCTCGACCGACGTGGTGTGCTGCATCGTCTTGTCGAGGTCGCCGTTGACGATGGCGGTGTAGAGCGGGCGCTTCTTCGGGGTGCGGACGACGACCTCGTTGTAGAGGACCGGGTGGGTCGTGGGGCCGCCCGCGTAGTCCATGAAGTAGAACGGAGGCGCGCCGCGGTCGCCGATCGGGAGCTCGGTGTAGCCGCGGGTCGCGACCTCGACGACGTCGCCCGGCTTGAGGTCGGTCCAGCGGATGCGGAGCGACTCGCCCTCGTCGATCTCCTGCGGCACCGCGACGGTGCCGTCTGCGCGGTGCACGCGCGCGCGCACCACCTCGACGATGTCGCCCTCGGCCGGCACGTGCGGCTCGTCGAGATCGCTCGAGTCCTTCGGCGCTTTGACGATCTCGCGGGTGTAGTGGATGAGCTGCATGACGCGGCCGGCGTCGTCGACGGTGACGACCCGCAGCCAGTTGAGCTCGCGGTCGTAGACCTCGAGCTTGGCGTCCGCGTTCGTCGGGAGCTTGTCCTTGGGGAGCCTCCGCGCGAGGAACGTCTTCGGCTCGGGCATGAAGGCTTCGTCGTCCGGGTGCTGCTCGCCGAACGCGAGCGTCTCCTCGGCGCGGAGGAAGGGCGACCCGGGATCGAGCGAGCGAGCGCGCATCAGCGCCTCTTTCGCCATCGCCTTGTCCTTCGGATCCTTGGAGGCGGCGAGCGCCTGGGTGAGCTGTTCGAAGATGCCCTTCTTGTTGGGCGCGAGCGAGCTCGCGAGGCCGAGGTAGCGACGGTGCTCGGGCTCGAGGCCGTAGCCCTTGATCAGCGCCGCGATGCCGTCGAGGTCGTCGGCCGACGCGACGAGGCGGAAGCTCGCGATCGTCGCGGCCTTCACCTCGTTCTGCCCGGCGGTGCGCTTGCTCGAGATGAAGTCGCGCGCGGACTCGCGCGGCCAGATGGTGAGCGCCTGCGCGCGCGCTTTCGCCGTGGCCTCGGGGCGACCGAACTTCGGCGCGGCGATCGACCGGAGGATCAGCGTCGGCGTCGCCGCGCCCTCGGCGTCCCAGATCGCCTTGTAGGCGCCGAACGCAGCCTCGTCGTGGCCGAGCGCGTCGAGCAGTCGCGCGCGGAGCAGCTTGGCGTCGAGGTCCTGCGCGGTCTTGAGCTCGGAGGAGGCGATCGTCGTCGCCGCCCAGTCGGTGTAGCCGGCGTCGAGGCGCGCGTGCACGAGCGAGCGGCGCGCGAACTTGGCGACGGGCGCGTAGACGGCGTCGGTGCCGCTGCGATCCATCGCCGCGTTGAGCCACCCGGTGGCGTTGCCGCGGGCGGGCGCGAGGATTCCGGCGAGCGCGAGGACGTCGGGGCGGGGGTTCTGGTTGACGACGACGTCGAGGAAGCCCTGGGTCTTGGGGCTCCGCAGATCGTCGGCTCCGCCGAGGCGACGCGCGAGCGCGGCGGCGAGCGCCTCGTCGACGGTGGCGCCCTTCTCGCTGACGGCGAGCGCCTTGCCGAGCGCGGTGACGACCGGCGTGCTCTTGGGCGGCGTGACGTTGGCGGGGAGCTTCGACAGATCGTCGCTGAACGTGGCGCCGATGCCCTCGCCGGCTTCGTTGGTGATGCGCGCGCGAAAGCGCCCGGTGTCCGCGTTGGGGCCGGAGCAGACCTTGAGCGCGAGGAGGTGTTGGCCCTTGCTCGTCTCGACCTTGGCCGCGAGGCGGTCGGCGAGCGCGAGCTGGTGCAGCTCGTCGCTCTTGCCGATCGTGGCACCGTCGAACATCGCGCGGACCGCGCCGGCCGACGCGACGCGAACGACGATGGCGCCGTCGTTCGGCAGCGTGACCGCGGTGGCCAGGTAGCTGCAGCTCTCCTTGCGCGGGTAGATGAAGACCTCGAGCGGGGTGCCGCGCGCGGACACGAAGTCTGCGGGGATCGCGCGCCACTCGACCTGGAACGGACCGTCGTCCCAGTTGACGTCGAGCTGCTTGAACATCGCGATCGAGAGCGGCTTGGTGTTCTCCTTCGGCGCGGCGACCTCGGGGCCCTCGGCGCGCTCGAGGCCGGTGCCGCTCGTGTCCTTGAACGGGCCGGCGACGCGCCACGCGGACACGACGCCGAGCTTCGCGTCCTCGACGCGGCCCGACGGCAGGCCGGCGTCGGCGGCGATGGAGCGCGCGATGATCGCCGCGTCGGACGCGAGCTCCTTGCTGTTCTTGTCGGCCGAGAGCGCGGCGACGATGCGCCCGAGCGAAGCGCGCCCGAGGCCGCCGCGCGCCTCGTCGGCGAGCTGGGGGATGGCCATGATCGCGCCGATCGCGTTCTTGCCGCCGGCGAGGCCGTCGCGGATCGCGCGCTTCTCGAGCTGGGTGATGAACTCGTCGGTCGTCGCGCCGACCCACACGTCCTCGGGCTTGGGCGGCGGACCGGCCTTGGCGGCCGGCGCGAGCTTCGGTGCGCCAACGCCGCTCCCGGTGCTCGCCGAGCCGACCGGCGGCGGCTGCTTCGCGCTCGGGGCAGGGGGGGCGCTCGCCGACGAGGCGCTCGGGGTCTTGGGCTGCGCGCCCGCGTCCATCATCGTGGCGATCGGGACGAGCGCGATCGCGGCAATCAACAGCGCGCGGGGAGCGTGCGTGCGGGGCATCTGTTGCCCCTAGCAAACATCCCTGCGCGCGTAATTCCCTAACGGGCGCGACGACGACGCAGGAGACCGAGCGCGATCATCGCGAACGCGAACGGCGCGCTCGTCGATCCGACGCCACCCATGCTGCATCCGCTCTTGTCGTCGGCGCCCGCGGGCGCAGCGGGAGCTCCGCCCGTGCCCGTGTCGGCTGCGGCGGTCCCGGTGTCCGCGACCGGCAGCGAGCCGGTGTCGGTGACGGGAGAACCGCTGTCGGTCGCCGTTGTTCCCGTATCGGTCGTGGTTGTTCCCGTGTCGGTCGCGCCGCTGTCGACGCCCGCGTCCGTCGCTCCGCACACGGGCGCGGCGGCGAACGCCTTCAGACCGTCGCACGTACCGTTGGCCCACGGCGTCCGCTGCACGCCCATGTGGATCGGATAGCTCTCCGCGGTCGTCTTGGTCTCGCACCACGGATGGATGGTGCCCGCGGTCTTCGCGCCGTCGCCCCAACCTGCGCAGCTGGTCGTGCCGATCGACGCGGCGATGTCCTTCCACTCGAGGCGACAGAGATCGAGCTTCCCCGCGGGGCACTCGTAATAGAAGAAGCCGCGCTGCGGCTTGCCGTACGTGGGGAACGCCGCGTCCATGTTGGAGCGCGCGAACACGCCCTTGATCACGACTCGGGTCGCGGTGCTCGCGTCCTTGGCGTCGGGCTCGAACGCGATCTCCTCGACGTCGCCCCACGCCGAGGCGGGCATGCTCGCCGAGGCGAGCGCGGGCAGCGAGACGACAACAAGCGCAAGGGTCGTGGCGAGAAGCTTCGTCATGGGGCGGTTCCTCCGAGTTCGACCGCTCCATGCGCGGCCGTATCGGCCGCCTTCACCAATTCGGTGGTGCGAAAGAAAGTTCGCAGCCAGCCCTTGCGTAAGGACCTACGCGCTGCTACTGGTACTACCACTAACTGGTAGTACCACTTGTCGCGCCGAGCTTGCCCATGACCCATCGCGATAAAAAGCGCGCCGCCGAAGAGACGGCCAACCAACTGCGAGACGGGATTCTCCGCGGAGTCTACCCCGCCGGGAGCGACCTGCCCGGCGAGCGCGAGCTCTCCACCCGCCTGGGCGTGAGCCGGCTGACGCTGCGGGCCGCGCTCGCGCGCCTCGAGGCCGAGGGGCTGGTCAAGCCCGTCCATGGGTCGGGCAACCGCGTCCTCGACTTCCGCGACACCGGCGGCGTCGAGCTGCTCGGCCACCTCCTCGCGATCGCCACCAGCGGCGGCGAGGGCTCGGCCGATCACGGCATCGCGCTCCTCGCGAACCTCCTCGAGCTGCGCCGCTTCGCCGCCGTGTCCGCCGTGGGCTTCGCCGCCGAGCGCGCGTCGCCCGAGCAGATCGCCGAGCTCCGCGCCCACGTCGAGCACCAGGCGCAGCTGCTCCAGAAGCCCGACGAATACGTGCGCGCCGATCTCCACTACGCGCGGCTGCTCGCGCGCGCCACCGGCAACTTCGCGCTGGTGCTCCTCGCCAACACCATCCTGCGCGTGCTCGAGGGGCAGCAGGGCATCGCGCTCACGTTCTTCCTCGACCCGCCGGGCACCATCACCGTGTACCGCCGCATGGTCGACCTCATCGAGTCGCGCGACGCGGACGCCGCGCGCGCGTTCACCCGCAGGCTCATCGGCGCGTTCGATCGCGGCCTGCTCCAGCGCCTCGCCACCCTCACCCACCCGAGCGCCCCGCCGCCGCTCGTCGTCGAGACCGCGCCCGAAGCCGAAAAGGAAGAGGAAGTCGAATGAAGCTCCTATCGATCGAACATCGACTCGTCCGCGCCACGCTCGAGGGCTTCGCGCCCACCACCACCGAGGGCGGCCTCGTGCCGCTCGAGGGCGAGGTCGACTACGTGAGCGCGTTCCTCACCGTCGCCAACGCGAGCACCGACCGTGCGCGCATCGGCATCCGCGCCGCGCTGTGGGTCGTCGCGCTCGCGCCCATGTGGATGGGCGTCGCGTTCGCGACCATGGCGGGCCTCTCGCAGGCCAAGCGCGCGGAGGTGCTCGACCGCATGCTCAACTCCTCCTCGTTCCTCCCGCGCGAGCTCGCGCTGCTCATCAAGATCAGCGCGGCGTTCGCCCTCATGAGCACGCGGTCGATCCGCGCGCGCAGCGGCTACGACCGCCGCGGCGGCAAGCCCGCCCCGCACGTCGAGCCGGTGCTCGCCCGCCCGGCCGCCAAGAAGCCGCGCGCGCTGCCGGTGCTCTTCCCCGATCGTGCTTCGAACCCCGGCGTTGCCTGAGCTTCGTTTTCCTTAGGAGTCACCGATGGCCAAGATGATGATCGAGGACGAGGCGGATTTCGTGATCATCGGCACGGGCGCGGGCGGCGCCACGGCGGCGCGCGTGCTCGCCGCCGCCGGCCTGTCGGTGGTGATGCTCGAGGAGGGGCCGCAGCTCCGCACCGACGAGCGCCCGCGTGAGCTGCTCCCGGCGATGCAGCAGTCGATGCGCGACTTCGGCACGTTCACCACGCGCGGCGCCCACCCGTTCCCGCTCCTGCAGGGCCGCATGGTCGGCGGCAGCACGGCGATCAACTCGGGCATCATCTGGCGCCTCCCGGAGGACGTGCGGCTCGACTGGATCGACCGCTTCGGGCTGGACGAGCTGGTCGAGGAGAAGGGGCTCGAGCGCGCGTTCGACGTCATCGAGAAGGAGCTCGACGTCGTCGAGACCGACGAGCAGATCCAGGGCAACAACGCCCGCAAGATGGCCGAGGCCGCGCGCGCGCTCGGCCTGCCGGGTCGCGCGATCCATCGCAACTCGCGCAAGTGCGAGGGCCGCGGCGAGTGCCTGCAGGGCTGCGCGCTCGAAGCGCGCCAGAGCATGGACGTGAGCTACATCCCGAAGGCGATCGGCGACGGCGCGCGTCTCCACGCCATGTGTCAGGCCAGCCGGGTGCTCATCGAGGGTGGGCGAGCCGTCGGCGTCGAGGGCTGGGTGCTCGACCGCGACACGCGCAAGAACCTCGGGCGCTTCCGCGTCCGCGCGCGCCGCGCGGTCATCGTCGCCGCGAGCGTGATCTGGACGCCGGTGCTCCTGCGGCGCAGCGGGCTCTCGGGCCTCGTCGGCGATCGTCTCCAGCTCCATCCGGGGTCGGCCGTCGTCGCACGGTTCCCCGAGCCGATCACGATGGGCGTCGGCGCCACCCAGGCGTACGAGATCCCGATGCGCGACCGCGGCTTCAAGATCGAGTCGTTGACGCTGCCGCCCGAGATGCTGGCCACGCGCCTCCCCGGCGCCGGGCCCGCCTGGCAGCAGATGCTCACCGAGCTCGATCACTACGCGCAGTGGGCGGGTCTCATCCGCATGCGGGCGCACGGCACGGTCCGCCCCGCGTTCGGCCAACACGACGCCGACGTCCGCTACACCCCCGGCGAGCGCGATCTCCGCACCATGCGCGAGGCGCTGGCCCTGATTTGCCGCATGATGTTCACGGTCGGGGCCACCGAGGTGTTCCCCGGCATCGCGCGCCTGCCCCAGGTGCTGCGGCACATCTCCGAGGTGGACCTCATCGAGCAGGCCGACATCAAGCAGTCCGACCTGCACATGATGGCGTCGCACCTGTTCGGTACGGCGGTCGCCGGGCGCGACTCGGCCACGAGCGTGGTCGGACCCGATCTACAATGCCACGACGTGCGCGATCTCTATGTGATGGACGCCAGCGTGTTCCCGACGAATCTCGGCGTGAACCCCCAGCATTCAATCATGGCGGTCGTCTTTCGCGCCGCCGAACGACTCGCCAACTCCCAAGCGATTGCAGCCTAATGAGCCACCCCATCCATCAGTTCTTCGCCAAGCCCGACACCGTCGATCTCGAGGGGCTCCGCGCCTACCTCGACGGCCTCGATCACCCCGCGCGCCTCGAGGCCACGAGGCAAATCGGCGGGCGCGAGCAAGCGCGGCTGTTCGAGGCGGCCAAGGGTTTCAAGCCGGTCACGCTCGAGGACTTCGTTCCGAGCAGCACCGCGACGATGACCGAGGTGATCCACCACGGCCGCAACACGCTCCCCGCCTTCAACTTCTTCCAGAAGCGGTTCTGTCGCCCCGAGGGCAAGACCGACGAGCTCTGGGGTTACAACGAGCAGTCGATGAAGTGGGCCGTCGGCCCGGGGTATTTCGTCACCCGCCAGTCCGATCCCCAAGAGGTCGTCATCGACTACTACCAGGTGCCGCCGGGCAAGGTGGAGACCTGGCCGGACATCAAGCAGAACTCGTCCGGGCTCAGCCGCCTCGTCTACGACAAGATGCAGGACTTCATGCGCGGCGTGAGCGACCACGTGTCCATCGGCCGCGCCGCGAAGAAGGGCAAGGACATGGACGCGTGGTTCGTGCTCACGCGCGAATAGTGATACACGCGCGTCCGTGACGTTCATCCCGAAAGGCCCGCTCGGCCGCCTCGCCCGCCGCGTCGCGAGCGAGGGTGGCAACCCCGGGGCGGTCCGCGCCGAGCCGCGCGGCGCGACGAGCCTGCTCTCGGCCGCGCTCGATCTGCGAGAGAGCGTGGACGTCGCGCGCGCATTGAAGCGAGAGGTGCCGCCGCCGGCGCCGCCGGAGAAGCGCGCCGAGGCCGAGGCCCTCCGCGCCCGGATGCGCGCGCGGATCACCACCGTCGCGCGCGGCGTCGCCGAGGCGCGCATCGCCGCGCTGCCCGGCGTGCCCCACCACACGCC
>JALHOE010000224.1 GCA_022843175.1 Deltaproteobacteria bacterium | reverse complement strand
GGCGCGCTCGGCGCCGGCGACTCCTCGTGAGCGACCTGGGCCGGCGGCGGCGCGGGCGGAGGCGGCGTGTCCTGCTTGGGCTCCCTGACCTCGACGGCGGGCGGCGGCGGCTCCACGACCGGTTTCGCTTCTTTCGCTTCGACCGGTGCAGCGGGCTCCTTGGCACGAGCGGCGGACGGGGCTTCGACGACCGGCTCGGGCTTCTTCGGCGCCGGGGTCTCGATCTTCTTCGCCTCGCGGACCGGCTCCGGCTCGGGGCGCGCGATCTCGACCGGCGGCGGCGGCGGCGGCGGCGCGACGGGCTCGGGGCGCTCTTCGCGCACCTCACGGGCCTCACGGGCCTCGCGGGCCTGCACCACGGGCATCCGCTCGGAGGGCGGCGCGCGCAGCGGCTCGACCGCTGGCTCGTGATGACCATTGGCCTTGGCGGCCACCGACGGGGGCGCCGGCTCCTCGACCTTCGTGGCCTTGCGGCGGACGACGGTCGGGCGGATGCGCTCCTCGACGACTGCTGGCGCCTTCGCGCGCTCGAGCGCACGACGTGCACGATCGGCGACGTCCTGCTCGACGGCGCTCAGACGATTGCGCACTTGCGCACCCTGCTGCTGAAGCAGGGTGATCGCGGCCTGCTCGTCGATGCCGAGCTGCTTGGCGACCTCGTAGACACGAACCTTGCTCATTCCGCGTTCTCCACCTGAGCCGTACCGCCCGCCATAAGCCACGCTCTCCGCACCTCGGCGGCGAGCGGCTCGCTCGTCACCGCACAAATCGCGACGCCCTCGCGGGCGACGTCACCGTGTCGACCGAGCGCGCCCGCGAGCCGCATCCGATCCCCACGAAGTACCAACACCATCCCCTCGCCCGTCGCCATCTTGACCTCGTTGCGCGCCGCCGCGGTGCGCGCGTCGGCGGCGAGGAGCACCACCCTCGCCTCGCCGGCGCGCAGCGCGTCGACGACCTTGTCGGTGCCATAGACGACGTGACCGCCGCGAACGCCGCCCGAGAGCAAGCCCTCGATGCGGCGCTCGAACGCGTCGCCGATCTGCCGGAGGACCGCGTCGACGTCGACGCGCATCTCGCGCTTGAACGCGCGCGGCAGCCCCTTCTTGGCCGCCAGCTCGAGGCAGGCCCTGTTCGCGTGCACATGCGCGCCACGACCGAAGCTCCCGCCCTTGGCGTCGGCGACGACCGTGCCGTCCGCCTCGTTGAGAACGAGACGCACGAGCGAGGACGCCGGGTTGCGCTTGGCGCACCCGACGCACGTCCTCTCGGGCGTGCTCTGCTTCTCGTGAGGCGTTACTTGCATTGCTCTCTCAGGCTTCCCGCGACGCACGCGGCTCCTTGCTCACGCGTTGCTCGGCGGCGACGAACTGCTCGGCCCCCTGGCGAATCGCGCGCGCCTTCTTGATCCCGAGGCCGGTCTTGACCGCGAGCTTGTCCTCTCCCTCGGCGAGGATCGCCTCGGGCGTTTTGTAGCCGTGCTGCTCGAGGACCTCGGCGGTCTTGTCGGTGACGCCGCGGCAGAGCATCAAGCGATCGCGCGGGGTGAGCGCCTTGCCGTCGCCCATCACGGTGCGAAGGTGCGCGTCGCGCATCGACTCGAGGGTGGTGGCGGCGGCCTCGCGGATTCGCTCGCCGGTCTCGACGCCGCCGAGCCCGGGGATGCCCGCGAGCTCCTCGGCCGAGGCCTCGGCGACCTCTTCGACGGAGCGGAAGCCGAGGCGGTACATCGACTTGGCGATGACCTCGCTGACGCCAGCGATCTGCTGGAGCGCGGCGACGGCCTCGTCCTCCATCTGGCGGAACTTGGACTCGCTGATGATGTCGAGCTTCCAGCCGGTGAGCTGGGCCGCGAGGCGCACGTTCTGGCCCTTGCGACCGATGGCGAGCGACAGCTTCTCGTCGGGGACGACGAGCTCCATGCGGCCATCCGCCTCGTCGAGAATGACCTTGTGCACCTCGGCGGGCTGGATCGCCGCGCACACGAAGCGCGCCGGATCCTTGTCCCAGGGGACGATGTCGATCTTCTCGCCGCGGAGCTCCTGCACGACGGCCTGCACGCGCGAGCCCTTCATGCCGACGCAGGCGCCGACCGGGTCGACGTCGTTGTCGCGCGAGGCGACCGCGATCTTGGTGCGCGCCCCGGGCTCGCGGGCGACCGCCTTCACTTGAACGATCTGCTCGTAGATCTCGGGGACCTCGGCCTCGAACAGCTTCTCGACGAGGCGCGCGTCGCCGCGGGAGAGGATGATCTGCGGGCCGGGGCCCTTGCGGTCGATCTCTTTGACGTAGGCGACGATGCGGTCGCCGGCGCGGTAGGTCTCGCGCGGGGTCTGCTCGCGATACGGCAGCACGGCCTCGGTGCGCCCGAGGTCGACGATGATGTTGTTGCCGCGCTCGAAGCGGCGAACGATGCCGCGGATCAGCTCGCCCTTGCGGTCCTTGTACTCGTTGTAAACGAGGTCCCGCTCGGCGTCGCGGAGGCGCTGGATGAGCACCTGCTTGGCGGCCTGGGCGGCGATGCGGCCGAACTGCGCGCGCTGCATCTCGATCTTGAGGATGCGGCCGAACTCCTTGTCCTGCTGGCGCGCCTTCTCGATGTCCTTGGGGAGGTAGAAGATCTGGAAGCCGAGCTCCTCGCCGAGGTCCGCCTCGAGGCCCGCCTTCTTCGCGTCCTCCATGGTGATCTCGCTGCCGGGGCGGGTGACCTCGGTCTCGACGACCGTCATGTACATGAACAGGTCGACCTGGCCGGTCTCCTCGGAGAACTTCGCTTCGAGCTCGCGGTCCTCGCCGAACGCGTTCTGCGCCGCCTTGAGGATGGCTTGCTCCACCGTCTCGACGAGCACCTTGCGGTCGATGCCCTTCTCCTTGGCGACCGCGTCGATCATCGTCGAGAGCGTGACGTCGCCGCTCGGCGTTCCCTGCGAAGTGTTCATCATCGTTCCTGCTCCGAACCGTCCCGCGAGTCGCGGGTTGTGACTTCCGTCCCCTTGCCCTTGCCCTTGCCATCCCCCGGTTTGGCCTTGGCCTTGCCGGGTTTGGTCACGGGCTTGGGCTCATATACGAGCGCTGCGCGCTGAATCCGATCGTAAGGAAGGCTCACCTCGCCGACCTCGTCGTCGCGGAGTCGAGCGGCGGCTTCGTCGCCGCCGAGGATCTCGCCGCGAAACACCTTGCGCGAATCCATCGCCTCCGAGAGCCGCACCTTCGCGCGGAGCCCAACGAACCGCCGGTAGTGTTGCGGCTTCGTGAGCGGGCGCTCCAGGCCGGGGCTCGAGACCTCGAGGTTGTAGTGGTGGTCGATGAGCTCGGCGACGTCGAGGGCCAGCGAGACGTCCCGGCTGATCCGCGCGCACTCGTCGATCCCGACGCCGCCGATCGTCAGCCGCGGGTCGTGGCCGAGGTGCTCGACATAGAGGCGCATCACCCAACCGATGGGCTCTCGGCGCCACTCGAGCTCGACCAGCTCGCATTTGTGCGCCGCGACCGCGGGCTCGACCACCTGAAGGATGGCTTCTCGAGCGACCGGACCACGCCGCGGCGTCGCCGGGTCGGCCGGCGGCGGGGGGTCTTTCAGGTCGCTCTCGGGAAACATAACTTGGTTATCGATCGGTCATTTCGCGGAAAAAAAGGCGGGTCCCGTAGGGGGCCCGCCCGGGTCTCCCATTCACGGAAGAGGCGGGTCGCGACCCACACCCTTCCGGAGGTGGGCGGCATGTTACCCGCCGCGAGCCGGGGATCAAGCTCTGGGGGATTGGGGGCCTTGCCGCCGGGGCCGATTTCGGAGGACAAGGATGCGCTGTGCGCGCCCACGCCCTCGTCGCCCTGCTGCTCCTCGGCTGCCGCAAGCCGGGGAACGCGCTGGCCGGGGACGCCGCGCCGCCGGTCCCGGTCCCGTCCACGTCCGTGTTGTTGGAGGGGTCGTCGCCCGAGCGCGCCTGGGTCGACGCCCGCGGCGGCGATCCGCTGGAGCTCGCGCGGCTCGCGAACCTCGAGGGGGTGCACAAGCTCGCCGAGGTCGCCGGCAACGAGCACGCAAGCACCGAGGACCGCGCGACGGCCCTGCGGGCCATCGCCATGGTGAGCGATCCGAGCCCAGCCCTCGAGGTGCTCGCGCGCACCGTCTCCGATCCGGTGGTCGACCGCTCGGTCCTCGCGCTGCAGACGCTCGCGGCGGTCGCGCCGCGGCGGGCGCCGATGGAGGAGCTCGAGCCCGCCGGCTATCGGATCGCCGCCGACGCGCTGCTCTCCGCGCTCAAGACGCTGCAGGATCCGGTGCGGCGCGAGCTGGCCATCCGGGCGCTGCTCGGGCTATCCGACCGCGGGGTGGTCGCGAAGACGGCGATCCCGGCGCGCTGACGGTCCGTTATCCTCGCGCGCGATGGCTGACCTCATTCTCGCGATGGATCAGGGAACGACTGGCTCGACGGCCGTGGTCGTCGACCGCAACGGCGAGGTGCGCGGACGCGCCAACGTCGAGTTCCCGCAGCACTTCCCCAAGCCGGGCTGGGTCGAGCACGATCCCAACGAGATCTGGACGAGCCAGCTCGAGGCCGTGGGCCAGGCGCTCGAGCGCGCGAACGCCACGGGCAACGACATCGCGGCGATCGGGATCACCAACCAGCGCGAGACGACGGTGCTCTGGGACCGCGCCACCGGCGAGCCGATCCATCGAGCCATCGTGTGGCAGGACCGGCGCACCGCCGACACCTGCGCCGCGCTCAAGGCCCGCGGGCTCGAAGCGAGCGTGCGCGCGCGCACCGGCCTGGTGCTCGACCCCTACTTCTCCGGCACCAAGGTGAAATGGCTGCTCGACCACGTGAGCGGCGCGCGCCACAAGGATCTCGCGTTCGGAACCATCGAGACGTTCCTCGTCCACCGGCTCACCGGCGGCGCGGCGCACGTCACCGACGTGACCAACGCCTCGCGGACGCTGCTCCTCGGACTGTCGTCGCTCGCGTGGGACGAGGAGATGCTCGCCATGCTCGAGGTGCCGCGCTCGATCCTCCCGCGCGTGGTCGGGTGCGCCGAGGAGGTGGGCCGGACCAGGGGCGTCCCCGGCCTCCCCGATGGGATCCCCATCACCGGGATGGCGGGCGACCAGCAGGCGGCGCTCTTCGGGCAGACCTGCTTCGCGGTCGGCGACGTGAAATGCACCTACGGCACGGGCGCGTTCGTGCTGATGAACGTCGGGAGCACGCCGATTCAGTCCAAGCACGGCCTGCTCGCCACGGCGGGCTGGAAGCTCCGCGAGGGGAGCGAGCCGGTCTACGCCCTCGAGGGCTCGGCGTTCATCGCCGGCGCCGCGGTGCAGTGGCTCCGCGACGGGCTCGGCGTCATCACGTCGGCGTCCGAGATGGAGCCACTCGCCCGCATGGTGAACGACACCGGCGGCGTGGTCTTCGTGCCGGCCCTGGTCGGCCTCGGCGCGCCCTACTGGGACGCCGACGCACGCGGGCTCATCACCGGCATCACGCGCGGCACCACGCGAGCCCACCTCGCCCGCGCCACGCTGGACGCGATCGCGCAGCAGATCGCGGACCTCGTCGAGGCGATGGCGGCGGACGCCGGCGTCACCTCCCACGCCATGCGCATGCGTGTCGACGGCGGCGCCAGCCAGAACCGGCTCCTTCTGGAGCTACAGGCGAGTTATGCGCACCTGCGCGTGGAGCGCCCGCGCGACATCGAGACGACCGCGCGCGGCGCGGCGATGCTCGCGGCACTCGGGGTGGGAATGGTCAAGGACCTCGACGCGCTCCGTGGCTGGTCGTCGCCCGACCTCACGGTCGAGGCGACGCTGGATGGGGCCACCGTGGAGCACGCTCGCGCTGCATGGAAGGCGGCGGTGCGCAGGACTCGCAGCGGCATCTAAACGAGACCCTCGAAAGCAACCGACAGTGATAGGATCGATGCGTTCCCGCGCGGCCACGCGGGGCGCCGGAGCTTAGCCATGTCCATGAAGACCCCTGCCGCCGCCGTTGGCGTCGAGGGCACGCCCGCAGAGAGCGCGCCCGACGCCCCGCTGCGCGATGTCCCGATTGACTGGGAGGCGCTCGAGGATGCGTTCGAGAACAACGCCCCCGAGGTCCACAGTTACCTGCAGATCGCCACCGGCGAGGTCATCCGCGTCGTCGACGGCGTCGCCGATCCGCAGATGCACGCGCGCATCGCGGCCGACGCCGGCTACCTGCGCGTCGATCCGGTGAGCTCTCGCGAGCAATACCGCTGGATGGAGCGCTTCATCCCGATGGTCGACGACCTCGAGCTGCGCGGGCGGCTCCACCAGGCGATCGACGGAAAGGGCGCGTTTCGCCGCTTCAAGGACGCGCTGATGGCGCACGCCGAGGAGCGCGAGCGCTGGTTCACCTACCGCAGCGAGCGCCTCAAGACGTTCATGGACGCGTGGCTCGTGGCGCACAGCCTGCGCGCGGTGCCGCGTCCAGCGTGGAGCCCGGTCGACGTGCCGCCCTCGGGCGAAGCGCCGCCGATGGTCACCCGCGAGGGCGTCCGCGACGTCAAACGTCGCAACGCCGACGCGCTCCGCCGCCACCTCCGGGACGTCGCCGAGTCGCTCGGTCCGCGCGATCTCGACGTGCTCTGCGCGTTCGGCGACTTCCTCCGCGCGCGCCGGGTCGTCCGCGCCGCGCGTGCGGAGGAGGGCGTAGAGGGCGCAGAGGGCGCCGAGGGCGCCGAGGTCGACGATCCCGCCGAGTCCATGCCGCCGGAGGACGAGGTGGAGGAGAAGTGAGAGCGCTGGTCGCCGGCTTCGCGTTGCTCGCAACGACGACGGCGACCGCCGCGCCGCTGGTGGCAGACCGCGCCGTGGCCCGGTTCAGCGACCCCGAAGCGAGCGATCAGAGCGCGTCGCTGCGGTTCGTGATGATGCGCGAGCTGGTGATCGAGGGCTGGCTCGTGGCCTACGAGCGCGCGCAGGCCGGCACGCCCAGCATGGACGACAAAACCCTCCGAATCGCGCTCGAGCGGCACGTCATCGAGGCAGTGCTCGGCACCCGAGCGCTCCCTCCCGCCATCGAGGCTCGCGTGGCACGGGCGCGCGAGGACGCGCAGCTCTCGCTCGAGGTCACCGTCGGGGGCGAGGCGCGCCTCCGCGAAGCGCTCGCCCGAGCGACGGGGAGCACGACCGGCGGCAGCGCCGAGCTCGACACCATCCTCCGGCGCCGCGCGCGCGCCGAGCTCTACCTCGAGGTCGCGACCGGCCAGGTCTACGAGCCCAACGAGGCCGAGCTCCGGGCGGCGCACAACAAGCTGCCGATGTTCGCCAAGCAGCCCTACGACGAAGTCGCCAAGCCGCTCCGCGCCCACCTCCGCACGCTGCGCCTCCGCGAGGGCGCACAAGCCTATCATCAAGCCGTCCGCAGCAAGCTTCGGCTCGAGATCATCCCCCCGCTCTAGAGCGCTCCCGAGAGAACCGAGAACACCATGGCCCTATCCGAGCTTCCGCCGCCGATCGACGAGGAGAGTGGTGAGCCCGGCGCCGAATTGCCGTTGATCCGCGCGTTGCCGCCCGGCTCGATGTCCAAGGCGTGGCTCGCGCGGCTCGCAGGCGTCGACGCGCCGTGGACCGAGGCGCGCAGAGAGCGGCGCGCAGCGATCTCCGGCCTCGACGAGTCGCCGATCGTCCTCGTCAGCGCCAAGGGCTCGAACCTCGCCGACCTCGACGGCAATCGCTACGTCGACCTCATCGCCTGCTTCGGCGCCGCGCTCCTCGGCCATGGGTCCACGAGGGTCGCGCGCACGATCGAGATGCAGAGCGAGCGCCTGATCTTCGGCCTCGGCGACGTCTACCCCTCGGACTCGAAGATCGCCCTCACCGAGCGGCTCGCGCGGCTGTTCCCCGAGCCCGGCGCGCGCGCGATGCTCGGCCTTTCCGGCGCCGACGCGATGGACGCCGCGATGAAGACCGCGCTGCTCGCGACCGGGCGCCCCGGCATCGTCGCGTTCGAGGGCGGCTATCACGGGCTCGCCACCGGCCCGCTCGCGCTCAACGGGCTGCGCCCCGAGTACCGCACGCCGTTCGCCGCGCACATCTCGAAGCACGTACGGTTCGCGCCCTACGCCAAGCGCGCCGCGGATCTCGACGCCTCGCTCTCCGCCGTGAACGACGCGGTGAAATCGGGCGAAATCGGCGCCATCGTCGTGGAGCCGATCCTCGGCCGCGGCGGCGTGCACGTCCCGCCGCGCGAGTTCCTCAGCGGCCTCCGCGAGATCGCCGACCGCTCCGGCGCGCTGCTCATCGCCGACGAGATCTGGACCGGCCTCGGGCGCTCGGGCGCGATCCTGCGCAGCGTCGAGGACGGCGTCGTCCCCGACCTGGTGTGCCTCGGCAAGGGCCTCGGCGGCGGGCTACCGATGAGCGCGTGCATCGGACGCGGCTCGGTGCTCGAGGCGTGGCGCAACCCGAAGGGCGTCTCCCCCGAGCTCGCCGAGGGCGGGCTGCACGGCGAGGCGATCCACACCGCGACCCACTTCGGCAACCCGCTCGCCTGCGCGTGCGCGATCGCCGTCCTCGACTCGGTGTTCGGGCAGAAGCTCGCCGTCCGCGCGCAGGAAGAGGGCGACAACCTCCTCAAGATGCTCCGCGAGGCGTGCGGCCCCGAGACGAAGGTCAAGGACATCCGCGGCAAGGGCCTGATGATCGGCATCGAGGTCGAGGGCGGCAGTCCGCGCGCGCTCGGGCTCGTCCGCGATCTCCTGATGACCGGCTGGCTGGTCCTCACGGGCGGCGCCGGAGACGTGATCACGGTGACGCCGCCGCTCACCATCCCGCGCAAGCTCCTCGAGGGATTCGTCGAGCGGTTCGCGCAGCTCGCCTCCGTACGCGAGCTGTGATCGCCGAGGCCGACGCGCTCCACGCGCGCGTGCGCGGCCTCATCGCGCACGGCGGCGACTTCGACGTGCTCGCGCGAGACCTGGCGCGGTTTCAGCACGCGCACATCCCCGGGTACGCGCGGCTGTGCGCGGCTCGCGGCGTCGATCCCGCGCACGATCCGCCGCGCGCCCTGCCCGCGGTCCCCACCGAGGCGTTCCGAATCACGAGGGTCGCGAGCTACCCGGCGTCGCTCGACGCCGCGGTGTTCCTCACCTCGGGCACCACCGCGGGCGCCCGTGGGAGCCACCCCATGCGGACGCTCGCGACCTACCACGCGGCAGCGATGCGTGGCGCCGAGCCGTTGTTCGCCCCGTTCTCCGCGCGGGTGCGAATGCTGGCGATCGCGCCGGACGCCCCCGACTCGTCGCTCTCGCAGATGCTCCGCTGGTTCCTCGCAGAGCGCGGCGACGAGGGCTCGCGGTTCGTGTCGCCGGACGATCTCGGCCCGGCGATCGAGCTCTTGTCGGACACCCGAGCGCCGGTGCTGCTCCTCGCGACCGCGTTCGCCTACGTCCATCTGGTCGACTCGCTGCAGGGCCGCGCGCTCGCCCTGCCGCGCGGCTCCCGCGCAATGCAGACCGGCGGCTTCAAGGGAAGGACGCGCGAGGTGCCGGCCGACGTGCTTCGCCAGATGATCGGCGCGACCTTCGAGCTGCCGCGCACCGAGGTGGTCGGTGAGTACGGCATGACCGAGCTCACCTCGCAGCTGTGGGCGACGCCCGAGACGGGCAGCACCGAGGACGCGTGGATCTACCGCGCGCCGCCGTGGATGCGGGTCGTGGCGTGCGATCCGCAGACGCTCGCCCCCCTGCCCGACGGCGCGCGAGGCATCGCTCGGTTCGAGGACCTCGGCAACGTCGAGTCGGCGTGGGCGATCCAGACCGCCGACGAGGTCGTCGTGCGCGGCGACCGCGTCGAGATCCTCGGCCGACTGCCCGGCGCAACCCCGCGCGGCTGCTCGCTCGCGATCGAGGAGCTCCTCGGATGAGGATGCCGCCGCGGCTGCGGGTCGAGACCCTGATCGTGGCGGCGCGGCGCACCTTCGGCCCGGGGCGTGACGAAGCACTGATCCAGGCGCTCGCGGCCGAGAGCGGGCTTCACCCGTCGAACGTCGAGCGCGCGCTCGACCGTGCGCTCGAGCTGTCGCCGACCGAGGCGCAGCTCGAGGCCATGCTCGCGCGGGCGCCGCAGCGCACGGCGGTGATGGTGATCCTCGCCGCCAACGTCTTCCTGGCGCCGCTGCGCGCGATCGCGTGGGCGCTCGCCCAGTCCGATCGCGTCATCGTCCGGCCGTCGCGCCGCGCGCCGACGTTCGCGCGAGCCCTCGTGGCCGCGGCGCCCGCGCTCGAGCTCGAGCTCGCGGAGGTCGACCCCGACGCGATCGCCGAGCTCGCGCTCCCCGAGGGCGCGGCCATCCACGCCTACGGTACGCAGCGGACGCTCGACGCGATCGCCGCGCGCGCCGGGGTCGCGCTCGAGCTCCATGGGCCGGGGTTCGGCGCGATGATCGGCGGCCCCGAGGACTACGTCGCGGCCGCGACGGAGATCGCCGAGGACATCGCGCTCTTCGATCAGGCAGGCTGTCTATCGCCGCGGCTCGCGCTCGTGATCGGCGAGACGGGCCCCGCGGTCGACGCGCTCCACCGGGCGTTGACCAGCGTCGGCGACGAGATCCCGCGCCGGACGCTGGAGCCGGCGGAGACCGCGGCGCTCCTCCAGAGCCGCGACGCGGCGTCGTTCGCCGGGCGGGCCCTCGAGGGGAGCGAGCACCTGATCCTCGAGCTGCCCCGAGCGACGCTCGCCCCGGCCGGCCGCGTCCTCGTCATCGCCTCCGTCGCCAGCGTCGAGGAGGCGATCGCGCGGCTGCAGATCGCCGAGCTCGCGACGATCGGAGTGGCCGGGCGCTACGAGGCCCGGGTCCGCGCGGCGTTCCCGCGGCTGCGCGTCTCCGCGCTCGGCGAGATGCAGCGGCCACCGCTCGACGGGCCGGTGGACCTGCGGGTGCTCCCCCCGCTCACCGAACGCTGAGCAGAAACGAAGCGAGCGCCGCCGTCTTGGGGATCAGGGTCGCGAGCTCGATGTGCTCGTCGTGGGTATGGAAGCCCTTGCCGCGTGGCCCGAGACCGTCGATCGACGCGATGCCCATCGCCGACGCCGTGCTCGCGTCGGAGCCGCCCCCGATCAACGGCGCCTCGCTCGCCGAGAGGCCCGCGGCGCGCGCGCACGCGGCGTAGCGCTCCATCAACGCGCGCGACGCCGCCGTCGCCTCCATGGGTAAGCGCGCGACGCCGCCGTCGAGCTCGATCGTGGTGCCATCGAGCGCGCGTTCGCGGGCGATCGCGCGCAGCGAATCGACCAGCGCGTTCGCGTCGGCGACCGTCTCGAAGCGGAGGTCGACCCCGTCCTCGGCCTCGGCGGGGACGGTGTTCTTGGAGGTGCCGCCGCGGATCGTGCCGACGTTCACGGTGATGCCGCGCGCGTAGTCGGTGAGCGCCTCCGCGGCGTCGACGAAGCGGGCGAGCGACCAGATCGCGTTGCGCCCCTCGGCGTGCGCGTTGCCGGCGTGGGCGGCGCGACCGCGGGCGACCGCGCGGATCATGCCGGTGCCCTTGCGACGCGTGATGATCGCGTCGCCGGCGCGGCCGGACTCGAACACCAGGCACGCCTCGGCGCCCGCGATCTGCGCGCGGATGACGCCCTGCCCCTCGGGCGAGCCGACCTCTTCGTCCGAGACGATCACCACCCGCAGCGGGGGGAGCGCGCCGCCGGTCTCGACGATCGCGCGGAGCGCCCAGGCGACGACCAGGAGGCCGCTCTTCATGTCGAGCACGCCGGGGCCGCGGCGCAGCTCGCCGTCGCGCCGGTAGCCCTCGAACGTGCCGGGGGGGAACACCGTGTCGAGGTGCCCGACGAGCGCGATCGACGGCGGCCCGCCGGCGCCGAACACCAGGTGATCGGCGTACCGTGCGCTCGCCACGACCTGGCAATCGAAGCCGCCGAACACCTCGCGGAGCAGCGATCCGACGCGGCGGCCCCCGTCGACGTTGTCGGTGAAGCTGTTGACGTCGACCAGCGCGGCGAGCTGCTCCTCCATCGCCGGCAGCTTGTCCTCGAGCCAGCGGAGCGCGCTCACGCGCGAAGTGTTAGCACGACCACGTCGGGCGGCGCGAAGGTCCGGAGCGGGATCTCGATGCCGCCGAGTCCGCGCGACACAATCAGCGTGGTCCCGTCGACGTCGTGAACGCCGTGGGGGAATCGGCGGCCGACGTGCCCGTGCACGACGATCGGACGCCCCCGTGGGAGCGCGACGTGGCCGCCGTGGGTGTGGCCACAGAGCATGGCGCGAACCCGGCCCGCGACGCCCGGCAGCGCCTCGGGCGCGTGCGCGATCACGATCTTGGTCTCCGATGCCGCGCGCGCGAGCCCCCGCTCGGCATCGAGCGCGCCCGTCCACGGATCGTCGAGGCCGATCAGCGACACGCCGTCGATCTCGACCGCGTCGTTCACGAGCACGCGCACGCCCGCGCTCTGCAGCGCGTCCTCGAGCAGCGCGTGCTCCGTCCACAGGTCGTGATTGCCGAGCACCGCGACCTTCGCCCGCGCGGGCACCGATGCGACGAGCGCCGCGAGCGCCCGGGCCTTGGCCCTCGTCGCGTCGAGGAAGACGTAGTCGCCGCCGAGCGCGAGCACGTCGAGCTCGGCGCTCCCGAGGATCGCGAACGCGCGCTCGAGGGTGCGCATGGGCGTCGTCGGTCCGAGGTGGAGGTCGGACGCGAAGCCGATGCGCAGGTTGACCGGCGCGCGCAGCGTCACGTCGACGCGGCGGACCTCGGTCGTGATCCGCGACCAGAGGCGCGCCGGCCAATCGCCGACGTAGGCGGCACGCAGCGCGGTCTCGATCGCGCCCCGGAGCGGCGAGTACCCGCGACCACGGCCGCGCGAGCGAAGCAGCATCACCGGCTCAACGCCTCGCTACTCGAACGAGATTCCCGGCCACGACGGGAGCGCCGGCGCGCTCGCCGGCGGCAGGAGCACCGCCATCGGATACGAGCAGGCCGCCTGCGCG
Source organism: Deltaproteobacteria bacterium (assembly GCA_022843175.1). Lineage (GTDB taxonomy): Bacteria > Myxococcota_A > Polyangia > Polyangiales > JADJMO01 > JALHOE01. The sequence continues at coordinate 1,537 of JALHOE010000224.1, read as the reverse complement.
AGGATCCCCGCCGGGTGGTGGTTGCCGCTGTCCTTCACGCCGCCGAACGGTAGGCGGCTGCTCGCTCCGGCGCTCGAGCGGTTCCAGTGCAGCACGCCGACCCGGAGGCTGTCGGCGACCTCTTCGAAGGCGTCGCGCGAGGCGGTGAAGACCGCAGCGGCGAGCCCGTACGGGGTGTCCTCGGCGAGCTCGATCGCCTGTTGCAGGCTGTCGACGACGAACACCGCGAGGTCGGGGCCGAACAGCTCGCGGTCGGTGTACCCCTCGGCGCGCGTGGTGCCGGAGGGCGCGACGTGCACCGCGGGCTGCAGGTAGTGACCGTCGTGGCCGACCTCGACGACGCCGCCGGGCGCGACCGGGTCGAACCCCGCGCGACGCGCGGCGCTCTGCGCGGCGAGGATCGCGTCGCGCGACGCGCGCGAGATCACCGGTCCCATGAACACGCCGTCGGTGAACGGATGACCGACCCGCACCGACCGCGCGGCCGCCGCGAGCTTGTGGATCAGCGCGTCGGCGACGCCGCGCGTGACGATGACGCGCGAGGTGCAGGTGCAGCGCTGGCCCGCGGTGGCGAACCCGGAGAAGGCGACCTCGCGCGCCGTGCGCTCGAGATCGCAGTCGTCGAGCACGATCGAGGCGTTCTTGCCGCCGAGCTCGAGGGCGATGAGCCGTCCCGGTCGGTCGGTGTTGGCGGCGGCGATGGCCTTGCCGACGGCGACCGAGCCGGTGAACAGGATCCCGTCGATGCCCGCGTGGCGAACGAGGTGCTGCGCGACCGACGCCTCGCCCTGCACGACGTTGAACACGCCGGGAGGAAAGCCGGCCTCGTCGTAGCACTGCGCCATGAGACGGCCGGTCTCGGCGCCCTTCTCGCTCGGCTTGAACACCACGGTGTTGCCGGCGAGGAGCGCCGGGACGATCTGCCCATTGGGGAGGTGCCCGGGAAAATTGAAGGGACCGACCACCGCGCACACGCCGAGCGGGCGATGCCGGATCTCGCCCGGCAGATCGGCGAGCACGATGTCTCGCACGTACGACGCGCCCTCGCCGATCGAGAGATCGACCTTGGTGATCATCGCCGAGACCTCGGTCTTCGCCTCCCACAGCGGCTTGCCGATCTCGCGCGCGATCGTCCTCGCGAGCTCGGCCTCGTGGGCGCGAACGCGCGCCTGGTACGCGCGGAGGAGCGCTTGACGCTGGTCGCCGAGCCTTCGCCAGGCAGGGAACGCGGAGCGCGCGGCGGCGATCGCGCGATCGACCGACGCGCGCGCGTAGGCGACGGTGGCGATGACATCGCTCGAGTCGGCGGGGCTTCGGAGCTCGAAGCTCCCCTCGGGCGAGTCCGGTGCGGCGAAACGGCCGGCGACGTAGTCCATCGTCGGGCGAGGCTAGCCGGTTATTCGCGCGAGCGCCGTCGTGTGAGCGCGAGCGCGAGGCCGACGCCGAGGAGGAGATCGGCCGGCGCGTGCTGCGGTCGAGGCGTCGAGCACCCGCAGCCGCCGCTCTCGGCGGAGCCCGGGGCTTCGAGCGCGCCATC
>JALHOE010000223.1 GCA_022843175.1 Deltaproteobacteria bacterium | reverse complement strand
TCCTCGCCGAGGGTGTGTTCGCCGTGCGCGTGGCCCGCGCGGTCGCCTCTGCCGACGGCGCCCTCTCGCCCGGCGAGCTGCGCGCGCTCGAGCTCCTCATCGAGGCCCTCGGCGTCCCCGAGGCCGAGGCGCGGGTCCTCCGCGCCGAGCCGCCCATCCCCATCTCCGCGATGGAGGCGCCCGAGCTCGATTCGAAAAAAGCAAAATCCATCCTCCGCGGCGCGTGGCAGGTCGCGGCGAGCGACGGCGTCGACGACGCCGAGCGCGCGGCGCTCGACGCGCTCGTCACCCGACTCGGCGTCGACGCGCCGGCGCTCGAGCTCATCCGCGTCGCGGAGCTCGAGGCGGTCGAGAACCAGCGAAAGCTCGGCGGCGCGATGGTCGACGTCGTGCGCTACGTCGCCGCCGCGCTCCCCGCGCCCGAGGCCAGCGCGTTCTCGGTCGCGACGGTGGAGCTCTCGGTCCCTCCGCTCGACCGCGCCGAGGCCCTGCGCGTCGTCACCACCCACGCCACGACGCCGCTCGCCGAGGCGCACGATCTCGACCGCGGGGATCTCGAGCGGGTCCTCGCCGCCGGATGGATCGTGGCGCTCGCGATCGATCCGTCGATGTCGCTCCGCGCTGCGTTGCGCGCGCGGCACGATCACGCGGCCACCCACCTCGACGCCGCACGCGCGGCGAGGGGCGCGCGCGAGGCGGTCGAGGAGTACCTCGACGCGATCCTCGACCGTTCGGCGCAGCTGACCGGGGCCTGACGAACGACGACTCTCCTCGCGCGCTACTCGTCCGTCGTGATCAGCGAGACGCGCTGCGTGTCGCCCGCCGCCGTGCCCTGGATCGTCAGGCGGATGACGTGGAGCTTGCCGTTCGGAAGACGCCGCCTCGCCTGCGCCAACAACGTGGCCTCGGCTCCGTTCAGGCCGTTGCCTCCGACCGAATACTGATTGAACAGCGGTCCGTCGAACGACATTCGCAGGCACTTCCACGTCGGCGTATCCCATGCGCCGGTCGAATCGATGCTCGCACCCGCCGCCGGCAGCTCCTTCGGGATCGGTTCCTTGGTCGCGGGACAGAGCGTGTGCACGAACGGGCCGAGCCCCTTCCCGGAGAGGTCGGTCTCCTCCTGGAACCTCGCCGTCGCCCCGGTCTCGATCGATCCGAGGATCCGCAGCGCCTCGGCCTCGGCCTCGTCCTTCGCCGTCTTGCTCGGCGGGAGGCACGCCTTCATACACTTCTCGGCGGTCGCCTCGGTCTTCTCGATCTCGAGGCACTGGCCGAGGCAGGCGTAGAGCGTCGGATCGACCTGCCTCATCGACGTGGTCTTCTCGAGGCACGCGGAACGATCGGCGTCGGAGAAGTCCTTCGAGAGCGCGCCGACCCTCGCGCACATCTCTGCGGGGGTCATCTCCGACTTCGGCGGCGGCCTCGGGGGCTCCGCGGGCTTCGGGGTGGCGCATGCGACCAGCATGAGTGCGACGAGGAGGCGCATGGGTCGCGAGGATAGAGCGACTGTGAGCTCAGCGGAGACCAGTACGTCGAACTTGGCGCGCGTGAGCACCGCTCGCGGGAGCGTGGCATAATCGCGCCGTGAACCGCGCGATCCTCGACCGCATCGTGCGCGCGCTGAGCCCCCTCGAGGCGGTGCGAGTCGCGTATGTCTTCGGGTCGACGGTTTCGGGAACCTCCCGTCCCGACAGCGATCTCGACCTCGCCGTCGCGCTCGACGTAACCCTCGTCGCCCGGGCGAAGCACCGCACCTTGCTCGCTATCGTCGGCGCGCTGACCGATGAGCTCGGCGCGCTGGGTGAGCGCGTGGACGTGACTGACCTGGCCGAGGCGGACCCCGCAGTCGCCTTCAAGGCGATCCAGGGAGAGCGCGTCCTCTCGCGCGACGAGCGCGAGCGACGGCTGCTCGAGGTCTTGATCGCGCGCCGGTACGACGACGACGCGCCACGCCGCGCGCTATACCGCCGCGCAGCACGCGCCCGATGGGGAGCAACGTGATCGACGCGGACGTCGTCGCCCGCCGCCTCCTCGCGTTGAGCGAGGCACTCACAAACCTGGAGCGTCCCGAATGCCGCGACGCGAAGCAACTGCGTGCCGACGCCGTGCTTCGTGCGGCCGTCGAGCGCTGGATTCAGGTCGCCATCGAAGTGTGCGTTGACGTCGCCCACCACGTGATCGCGACCGAGGGATGGACGCCGCCTGCGACGGGTCGGGCTGCATTCATGACTCTCGCCGGCCACGGCCGGCTCGATCAGGCACTCGCGCAACGACTCGGCGGCGCAGTCGGCCTGCGCAACCTGCTCGTACATGACTACGCCGACATCGATCTCGACCGGCTCGCGTCGATCGTGGGAACCGATTTCGACGATCTGCGCGAATTTGCGCGCACCGCGGCCCAGTGGATCGAGACGTAGCGCCGAACCACCTCACGAAACACCTCGTCAACGACCTCCGTGCGCACCGGTCGCGCGCGACGCGCGGCTCGGTACGCGAGCTTGGACAAGGCTTCGCGATAGTAAAGACCTCGTTACTAGCGGGCCTGCTTGGTCAAGCAAGCGTTCCTTTCCATGCCCAAGCGGACGACCGGTCGATACGAACGGATCGATCTGCTCGGAGAGGCCGACGTGCTCGTGGAGACGAAGGGACGGACCTCGACGCGCGCCGAGGCGCCCTCGGGACCGCCTTCACGAAGCGCACAGCCTGCTCACCGGGCTGTCGCAGAATCTCCAGAGTGCTACCACTGACGGATGCGGTTCGCGTTCGTCGTGCCTGCGATCATGATCGGTTGCTCCGAGAGCGCGAGCGACGCTCCGCCGACCGACGCCGCCGTCGTCTCGGAGACGCCGCCGACGGACTCCTCGACCGACTCCGGCCCGGTCGACGTCGGCACGATCCTCACGCCGGGCGATCCCGGCGCGGCAGACGTGAAGCTCACCGTGCGCGCCGACACCGGACACAAGACGCTCTCGCGCTTGATCTTCGGCACCAACGGCGCGCCCGACCTCGCCAAGAACCGCCCGCGCATCGTGCGCTCCGGCGGCAACCGGCTGACGGCGTACAACTGGGAGAACAACGGCTCCAACGCGGGGAGCGACTACTGCTTCCAGAACGATCGCACCTTCGTCCCCTCGAGCGGCCCCAACACGCCGGGCAACGCGGTCGGTCCGCTGCTCGACGCCGCCAAGGCGCACAACGCGCACGCGATCGTCACGGTGCCGATCGTCGACTACGTCGCCGCAGACACCAACGACAACGGAGACGGCGGCGCGGGTCCGCCCTCGTGCGTGGGCGACGTGCGCAAGTCGGGCGCGAGTTACCTGTCCACCCGCTTCAAGCAGAACAAGCCGCAGAAGGGCGCGCCGTTCTCGCTCACGCCCGACCTCGCGGACGCGTTCGTCTACCAGGACGAGTTCGTGAGCTTCGTGAAGGCCAAGTGGGGCGGTGCGCCGCGCATCCTCTTCTCGCTCGATAACGAGCCGGACCTGTGGGCCGACACGCACGCCGAGATCCACCCGAGCAAGGTGTCGTACGACGAGCTCGTCAAGCGCAACATCGACTACGCGAAGGCGATCAAGGCGGTGTGGCCCGAGGCGCAGACGCTCGGCTTCGTGAGCTACGGCTACGCCGGCTACACCACCCTGCAGGACGCGCCCGACCGCGCGGGCAAGGGTGAGTTCACCGACTACTACCTCAAGAAGATGAACGAGGCCGAGGCCGCGAACGGCAAGCGGCTCATCGATCACCTCGACCTGCACTGGTACTCCGAGGCGCGCGAGGGCTCGGTGCGGATCACCGAGCGCGGAGACGGCACCGCCGCGGCTGCGCGCGTGCAGGCCCCACGGTCGCTGTGGGACGCGACCTACAAGGAGAACAGCTGGATCGCCAACGACGTCCTCAACGCGCCGATCCGGCTGCTCCCCCGCTACTTCGAGAAGATCGCCGCGAGCTACCCCGGCACCGGCCTCGCGATCACCGAGTGGAACTACGGCGGCGGCAATCACATCAGCGGCGCGGTCGCCGCGGCCGACGCGCTCGGCGTCTTCGCGCGCGAGGGCGTCTCGGTGGCCACCCTGTGGTTCCTCCACGGCGACGAGCCGTTCAACCGCGCCGCCATCCGCATGTTCACCAACTACGACGGCGCCGGCGGCTGGTTCAAGGACACGCTGGTCTCCGCCGCCTCGAGCGACGACGCGGTCGCCTCGGTCTACGCGGCCATCGAGAAGGATCTCCCCGCGGCGATGACGATCCTCGCCATCAACAAGTCCGGAACCGCGAAGACCGCCGCCATCACGCTCGCGCACTCGAGCAACTTCGGCCGGCTCAAGGTGTGGGCGCTCCAGGGCGCGACGCCCGAGATCATGCCCGGCGCCGACGTGACGGCCGTGGCCACCAATGCGTTCCGCTACGCGATGCCCCCGATGAGCGTCACCATGCTCATCCCGCAGCCCTGACCTCCGATTCAGCGCAGCGTCGCGGCGAAAGCCCGCGCGTCGGCCAGCGTCGCGAACAGCGCGACGGCCCGCACATGCACATCGCTCGTCGCGCCCGGCGGCAGGTCGGGAAACCCAATGCACAGGTGCTCGTCGATGCGAAACAGGGCCGCGGTCTGGCTGTAGCGGAGCACGCCGAAGTGACGGCCGGTCGGGAGGCGATCGAGCGTCCAGCACGCGTGCGCGCCGATCCAGAACGCGCGAAAGCCATCGATCTCGCGCGCGAGGATGTATTGGCCGCCGGCGCCGGTGCACTCCTCCTGAAAGAACACCTCGACCACCGCGACGCCCTCACCGGACTGCGCAATGGTGAGCTGCTCCCGTGCGTCGCCGATTTGTTGGCTCGACGGGCAGCCCTTGTCGTCCTTCGTATAGAGGGCGGTCGGCGAGACGGACGCGGCTTCGTCGACGCGGAGGCCCGAGCGACCGCCGCACGCCGCGAGGAGGAGCACGGGGAGGAGACGCTTCACCCCCCGAGAGTACGCGCGACCGGCGCGAGGGTCGCTCAGAGCGTGTACCGCACACCAATCCCGAAATCGAGGAACCGCATCCCGTAGTTGTGCGGGTCCTCGCCGGTATCGTTCGAGAAGAGCCGCGTGTAGACCGCGGTCCCGTTGGATCGGATATAGGGAATCGCGCCGCGCAGGCCCACGCCGACGGAGAGCACCAGCTTCTTGGAGAGAGCCGGCGCGCCATAGAGCAGCTCGAGGCGCGGGTGGAGCATCGCGTACCAGGTCGAGCCGACCTTTTCGTAGTCCGCGTTGCGACGGAGCGCGATCTCCGAGACGCCACCGAGCAAGTCGAGAAACGAAACCTGCGTCGCAACGTAGGCGTAGGGCGAGTGACGAATCGGCGTCCGGAAGTTGACGACATCGATCGACGCGTACGCGCGCGAGCCATCGCCGGAGGACTCGTTGAGAAACGAGCTGCTCCAGCCGTAGCGCAGCACGAGATCCGGCACGATCAACTTCTCGAGCCACGGACGATCCAGTCCAACCCCCGACCGGGACTCGCTCTCGTGAATGACGTCGACGGCGGCCGACTTGAAGGCCGTCCGCGTGCCGATCGTCGCCTCGCCGTTCTCTGCGAGCTCGAGCACATACAGGACCACGTTCTCCGTGAAGCGCGCGTAGATATTGGTCTTGTCGCAGTCAACGTTCGCGCCGCAGTTGTCGCGGATCGGGAAGAACGTGCGCACCGCGGTCGTCGCGATCTCCTTGTAGTCCCTGGCGCCGACGGCGTGCGCGAGGGATGCGTAGGAGCCACCGATACGGAAGACGCTCGACGCATCGACCTGCTTGCAGACCTCCGGCGGTGTCTTGCCCGAACAAATCGAGGCGACCGCGCTCGTTGCACCGACGACGACGTCGAGGAACTCGGTGACGTCGACGTGGCCATCCACAACGGCCACCCGCCACTGTGTGCGCAGACGACGCATCGCCACGCCCAGGTCCATGAGGCGCGACTCCCACGCTCGCACGACGCCCTCGTCGGGCGGCGATGTACCGCTGAGCACCTCCGCGACCGCGACGGAGATCTCGTGAATGGGATCCGTCTTCGCACTGCCGTTCGTCAACTCGCGGAGGGCGATGGTGACCTCATCCCAGACCTTCGTCTGCTCCTTGATCTCGAGCCCGCCCTCGCGCGCGATGAAGGCAGTGACCACTGCGCTGACGGCGCGGAGCAGGTGATCCTGAGCGAGCGCGGCCTTGTTTCGCAGCGTGGCGCGCACGGCGAATGCGACCTCGCACGAGTAATGCGTGCTGAGGGAGAGGCTGGACTTGGCGCACTCCTCGTCGAGTGGATGCAGTTTCGGTGACAGGTGGGCCTGCTGCTTGAACTCGGCGGACCTCGTCGCGATGCACGCCTCCACCGCCGCGTCGGTCTTCCCTCCGCCGACGGTGGGGACGTCACTCACGGTGCCGTTCGACTTCGGCACGACCTTCAGCGCGGGCCCCGACTCGTTGGTGGTCGGCGCCTCGGTCTTCTGGAGCAACGCGAAGACCTTGTTCGCCGCGAGCTCCACGGTCTCGTCGGTGAGCGCGTCGCGCAGCGCACCGAAGCGCCGGTCGTACACAGTTTGCAGGCTCCGCGGATACCAGGTCATCAAACGCTCGGCGCGACACGCGACCGCGGGGACGACGCTCTCGGAGACCTGCCGCGTGATGAGCTCTTCGATCACATCGCGAACGTCGTTGTAGACGCGGTCGGAGACGGTCTCCGCGTGCGCGTCCGCGGACACACCCCCGAGCACCATCGCAGCCACGCCGAGCCCCAATACTGTTCGCATATCGCCCTCCTTGGTCGCGACGACCAAGCGTCACGAAAACACGAAGCGCGAGCTCGCGAATCACCCCGCAGGGGTGATTCGCAAGCGGTGTCCCGGCGCGAGCCCTGGCCGACCCTCCGCGAAGTCCCCGGAATCGTTGGACGCCAGCGACAAGCCGCGCGGGGGTTGCTTTTATCGTGGTGCGTACCCATGTTTGGGCACGCGATGCTCTAACTAGTCGGGAGGCAACCATGGGGCGGACGATCGTGGTGGTGGGCGGCGCGTTGGCGGGACCCACGGCAGCGGCGCGTGCGCGCGAGCTCGATGATGCGGCTCGCATCGTGCTGGTCGAGCGGAACGTGCGGGTGAGCTACGCGGTGGGCGCGCTCGCCTATCACCTGAGCGGCGAGGTCCCGGCGATGGACTCGCTCGACCGCGAGGACCGCGGGTTCTTCGAGGCCTTCTACCGCGTAGAGGTCAAGAAGCAGACCGAGGCGGTCGCGATCGACCCCGCCGCGCGCAACGTCACGCTGCGGAGCGGCGGTAAGGAAGATGCGCTCCGGTATGACACCCTCGTCTACGCCCCCGGCGCGGAGACGATCCGTCCGACCACGGTGGTCGGTGACAACGTTCGCCCGCTCCGCACCCTCCCCGATCTCGAAGCGATCGCCGCAGCCATCGACGCGGGGGCACGCCGCTTCCTCATCCTCGGCGGCGGTTCGTTCGGCCTCGAAGCAGCCGACGGTCTGGTGCGTCGCGGCGCGGAGGTGACGCTCGTTTCCCAGTCACTCCTGCCGCGCTTCGGCGAGCAGATCACCGCGCTCGCACACCGCGCGCTGTCCGCCCGCGTCGACGTGCGCCTCGGCGTCACCGTCACTGGATGCTCGGCGACGAACGGGCGGGTGACGAAGGTCACGCTGTCCGACGGGTCGGTCATCGACACCGATTGGGTCGTCCTCTCGACGGGCGTGAAGCCGCGCACCTCGCTCCTCGCCGCGGCCGGGATCGCCCTTCATCCCGACGGCGGCGCGGTGATCGACGAGCGCACGCGCACCTCGGCCGAAGGCATCTTCGCGTGCGGGAGCTGCGCGTCGGTGCCGGAGGCGATCACCGGCAAGGCCGTGTGGTGGCCGCAAGCGGCGATCGCGGACAAGACCGCGCAGGTCGCCGGGGCGAACGCAGCCGGGGGCGACGAGCGGATCCATCCCTTCGTCGGGTCCATGCTGATTCGAGTGCTCGATCTCACCGTCGGCCGCGTCGGGCTCTCCGCGGACGAGGCCCCCAACGCCGCGCGCACGATCGTCCATGCCGCGTCGCACGACTCGTTCTTCCCCGGCGCATCTCCGATGACGCTCGAGATCCTGTGGGATCGCGCGAGCGGTCGTGTGCTCGGGGTCGAAGCGGCGGGCGTGAACGGCGTCGAGACGCGGATCGATACGGCGGCCTGCGCAGTCGCTGCTGGAATGACGCTGGAGCAGCTCGCGCGCCTCGACCTCGGATACGCCCCCCCCTACGCCGCCGCGCGCGACCCGCTCAACGTCGTGGCGACCGCCGCCTCGGCCGAGCGCGCCGGTCTCGGACGCTCGATCAGCGCGCGTGACGTGCGAGGCGGGCAATACCAGCTCGTCGATGTGCGCTCCGATCCGAACGCCCGCGACGCGATCGCCGGCGCCAAGCGCATCCCGATCACCGAGCTCCGCGATCGACTGGGCGAGCTCGATCCGGGGCTCCCCACCGTGGCGTTCAGCGGTACCGGACGCCACGGGTGGCTCGCGGTGCGAATCCTCGCGCAGCACGGGTTTCGCGAGACCTTCAACCTCGCCGGCGGCCTCGCGGCGTGGGAGCGCTCATGACCCCCGCGGCCGCCGATCGCACGCGCCTGCCCCCCGAGGACGTCTTCGCCGCCGGCGAGCGCAATCACCACATCTCCAACACCGCGTATCCGATCGCGCACGACCTCACGTGGCGTCCCTATCGAGTCGCCCGCGCCGAGCAGCGCGCGGTCGTCGAGCGCGCGTGGAGCGGAATCGACGACCTCTGCCTCTACGCGCACATCCCCTTCTGCGAGGTTCGCTGCTCGTTCTGCGAGTACACGGTGGTGGGCCAGAAGGAGCTCGAGCACACGGAGGCGTATATGGATCGCCTCGAGCAGGAGCTCGAGCTCTATCGGCCGATCGTCTCCGGCACGCTCCACGGCTTCGACATCGGCGGCGGCACGCCGTCGTTCGTCGACGCACGTCGGATCACTCGGCTGGTCGAGAAGGTGCACGGCATGTTCCGCCTCGCGCCGCCGGATCCGGCGCGAATGCACCCCTCCGGCTACGGGATCAGCATCGAGACCACACCGAAGCTCGCCGCCGCAGACCGCGACAAGCTCCGCGCCTATCGCGCGGCGGGCATCGCGCGAATCAGCATGGGCATCCAGGTCATCCAGCCGGACCTGCTGCGGGTGCTCAACCGCAGTGAGAACGGCGTCGAGCAGCACTCGCGCGCCGTCGAGAACATCCGCGCCGCCGGCTTCGAACGGCTCAACGTCGACGTCATGTACGGGTTCGCCGACCAGTCGCTCGAGAGCTGGCGCGCCACGCTGGCCCACGCGATCGCGCTCGGACCCGAGTACATCACGCTCTATCGCATGCGCTACAAGCTCACGCGCATCTCCCACCAGGCGAACCGCGTGCAGCTCGAAGCGGTGCGCGCGCAGGCCGCGCTCTCCAAGCAGATGCTCGGCGAGGCCGGCTACACCGCGCGCCCCGGCAAGAACACCTACAGCCGTCTGCCCGAGGCAGGCACCAGCGAATACCTCACCCGGCGGGTGGTCGAGGGCATGCCCTACCTCGGCGTCGGCCTCGGCGCGCAGTCGTTCACCCACACCACGATCTCGTACGGCGACGGCTCGGTCGGAAAGAACCTGCCGCCATATTTCCGGTCGGTCGATGCCGGGCGGCTTCCGTTGCAGGATCTCTACGAGCTGCCGGCGACCCAGATGATGGCGAAGTTCGTCGCGGTCGCCTTCTACTTCGGTGAGATCGATCGCGCCGCGTTCCACGCCAAGTTCGGGGTGAGCGTCGACGACGCGTTCCCCGACGAGGTCGCCTTCGTGAAGGCGCGCGGCCTGATGGTCGACGACGGACGCACGCTCGGCCTCACCGCCGAGGGCGCGAGGCACTTCAACGGCGTGATTGCCCTCTTCTTCGCCCCCTCGGTGCAGCGCTACCTCGTCGAGCGCGATCCCGAGCAGGCCGAGGACATGCACCGAAACCGCAAGCTCGCGCTCACGGTCGCCGCGGAGTAGCCGATGGACTTCGCCAACGTGCTCTTCGGCGGCCCCTGCAATCGCCGGTGCTTCTACTGCATCGGCAAACAGCTACCCGAGCGCGTCAACGTGAACAACCTCGGGGAGTTCCCGCCGCGCGGGCTCGACGCCTTCCTCGCCGAGGTCAACGCGCGGGCGATCCGCGAGATCGTCTTCACCGGCACCACCACCGATCCCCAGATGTATCGCTACGAGGTGGAGCTGCTCGATCTGGTGCGCGCGCGGATCCCGGCGGCGCGGGTTTCGGTGCACACCAATGGGGCGCTCGCCTTGAAGAAGCTCTCGGCCTTCAATCGCTACGACCGTGCCTGCATCTCGTTCCCGTCGTTCGAGCCAGAGGTCTACGCGCGCCACATGGGGTCGCGACACGTGCCCGACCTCGCGGAGATCCTTCGTCGCGCGACGATCCCGGTGAAGGTGTCCTGCGTACTCGACCACGACAACGCCGCGGCGCTCGAGCCGTTCCTCGCGCGCTGCCGGGCGATCGGCGTGCGACGGGTGGTGCTCCGCAAGATCTTCGGAGACCCGCGGCGATGGGAGATCCCGCTGGAGAGGACGGGCGAGTATCGGGGGAATCCCGTCTACGACTACCGGGGGATGGAGGTCACGTACTGGGACTTCGATGCCACGTCGTCGCGCAGCATCAACCTCTTCGCAGACGGCTCGCTCGGCAGCGAATACCTCCTCACGCTCTCATCACGCTAGGTAAAGCACTTTCCGGTTTCGATGTTCAACGCGGGCCCGTCGACCGTGCCGACCCATAGGCGCGCGCGTCAGCGAGCGCCTCGGTGATTCGCCCCCACACCGGTAGGCGCTCGCTTACGCGCGCGCCTATTCGGGCGTGCTTCCAACGGGAGACGCGGGCAACGTCCACGTCGACCACCGCGAGGGGTAGTGCGCTAGCTCGCGGCGCCGCAGCGCGTGCCGGCCTCCTCGAGCGTCACGGTGTTGAGCTTGAACGAGGGGCGGGCCGTAGCGTCGCCGAGGAAGAAGTCGATGTGGGCGCCCTTGATCGCGCCGCCGACGTCGACCGCGCGCACGCAGCCGTCGTGGGTGAAGACCGACGGCGAGGGCGTCGTCTTTCCCACGAGCTCCGGCACGTAGTACCAGCGCCCGATCACGAAGACGGTGGGATCGACCGCGATCGAGCGGAACGGCACGAGCGCATACGGGCCCTCGGTCTTGCTCGTCACGCCGATGCCCCATGGGTACTTCGCGTCGAGGACACGGAAGCAACCGCCGACATCGTTGAACGTGATCTTCTTGCCCGACGGCGAGATCGCGCGCGCGGTTCGCTCCATCTCGACGGCGGCGTGAAACTCCTTCGACGCCCACGTCAGCAGCGCACCGTCGCAGTCGTTGATCCGCACGTGGTCGGGATCGCCCTCGGGTCGCTCGGCGACCCAGTAATACGTCAGCTCGACGCTCTTGCCCGCCGGCGCGGGCGCCGCGGCGGGCTCCGACTCGGGCGGAGGCGCGGACTCGCTCGGTCCTGCCGATGAGGAGGCCGAGGACGGCGGGTCGGGGAGCACCGAGGGAGGCGGAGGCGTGAGCGAGGGAGTCTTCGGCTCGTCCAAATCGCTGTCGTCGATCTCACCCGTCGTGCAACCCACCGCCGTCGTCAACAGAGCTCCAAGGATCCAACGCATGGCTCTTCTCTGGAGCCCAACCGCCCAGCCGCAAGCCCCATCCGTACGTTAGCTGGACAATATCTTCGTTGAGGTCGACGCGGAGCCGAGCGCGGCAACAGAAAGCGGCCCGTGGGCGCGATTCACAAAGATCGTCGACTCGTCGTCAGCGCAGCACCGACACGCGCACGAGGTGCGGATCGCGAGCGACGAACGCGTGCGTCGCGTCGCCCAGCGCGGGATCGCCGGGCGTCTTGCGGAACAAGCGCTCGCCCGCGAGCCAGCGGTCCGCGGCGTCGGGCGTGCGCAGGGTGACGGCGAGCGCGTTGGTGAGCTCGTAGCGCTCGAAGTCGAGCGCGCGCGCCGCCGACGCGACCGCGAGGCCGATCTGCGTGGCGCGGATCGCGCACAGCTGCAGCGGCTCGATGGGGATCTCGTCGCCGCGCGCGCACGCGGCGGCGTCGAGGCTGTTGGCCGCAGCGCACGCGAGCGGGCGCACCGGATAGGCGATGCAGCGCCCCTCGACGAGCAGCGCGCAATCGAGCTTCGCGGCGATGCGCGCGTCGTGGTCCATCGTGACCACGCGCGCGGCCAACGACTCCACGCGCGCGATCAACGACGTGAGCTCGTGGGCACCGAGGGTGTCTCGGAGGAAGGCGGCGAGGACGATGGCCTCGGGCGGCGAGACCGAGACGTGGAGCGCGCAACAGTGGGCGCACCCCGCACTACAGGCGGTCTGCGCGACCGGGAGCCTCCGACGCTCCGCATCATCGCGGGCGCCGCGGACCACCTGGCCGGCGAGCCCGACCACGGAGCGCATGACCCCGATCACGCCGGCCCGCCCGCTCGCCCCGGCCAGCGCCTCGGCGGTGATCCGCGAGACGCTGGTGACGATCTCGCTGACCAGCTCCGGGTCGATCCCGCGTTGGGCCATGCGCTCGAGGGTCGCCAGCACGGCCGGACCGCCGGAGTCCCACGGCGGTCTCTCTTCGACCTCGTCGCTCACCCGATCCATCCTAGGGTACGAGCGACCGATTGTTGGCCCGATCGGATCGCAATTCGCACGATCCACTCACGATGTCGCACAAGACGTTCCACTACGCGTTCGCCGCTGTCATTTTGTTGCCGGGACTCGACATCTCGGCGGCCGATACGGCGTTCTCCTGCGCGCGCTCGGCGGAGCGCGACGTGCCCAAGGTGATGGTCGCCCCGCCCGCTCCCGTCGCCACCGCCGAGCCCGCCGCGAAGGTGGTCGAGGCGCCCAAGGCCGCGCCGGCGCCGACGCCGCGCGAGCTCCTCCGTTCTTGGCTCTCGTCGCACGTGCCCACCGGCGGCGCCGTCGACGACGACGGCCCGGCGGTGGTGGTGACGCACACCGCGCAGAAGGGCGACACGCTCAAGGCGATCGCGGCCGCGTACATCGACCTCACCACGATGTACGGCGAGGGCGAGTTCATGGGCGCGCTCCTCAAGCAGAACCCCGGCGCGCACTTCGGGGTGCTGACGCCCGGCTTCAAGCTGCGCATCCCCAACGTCGTCACCGACGTGCCGAAGGCGGGCAACGACGCGCGCCTCGGCTGGCCCAAGGAGGACAACGGCGCGCTGCGCGGCATCTACGCCAACGCCACCATGGCCGGGCACCCCTCGTTCCCCGGCATGCTCGACAAGATGGCGGCCCGCGACATGAACGCGCTGGTGCTCGACGTGAAGGACGTCACCGGCTACTTCACCTACCCCTCGAAGATCCCGCTCGCGCTGGCGGTGAAGGCCAACCGCCACACCACGATCGGCAGCTTCGAGCGCGTGGTCCGCTTCGCCCACGCGCGCGGCATCCGGGTGGTCGCGCGCGTCACCTGCTTCCGCGACGAGAACGTCGGCCCGACCCGCAAGGACCTCGCGGTGCAGAAGAAGGGCGGCGGCGCGCACGTGGCCCCCTCGAAGATCATCGACTGGCTCGACCCGGCCAACGAAGAGGTGCAGAGCTACCTGCTTGACGTCGTCGACGAGGCGCTCGCCGCCGGGGTCGACGAGATCCAGCTCGACTACGTGCGCTACCCCACCGAGGGCATCTGGGACGCCGACTTCAAGCTCAAGGAGCGCGGGCTCACCACCACCAAGGTCATTACGGACTTCGTTAAGCGCGTCCATGAGCACACCAGCAAGGCGAACGCGGCGCTCTCGCTCGACGTGTTCGGCGTCGTCGCGTGGCGCGACAAGCGCGACATCGAGGCGACGGGCCAGGACCTCCGCCTGCTCGCCCCGCACATCGAGGCGCTCTCCCCGATGGTCTACCCGTCGCACTTCGCCGACGGCTTCAACGGCTACGAGAAGCCGGGCGACCACGCCGATGTCGTCGCGATCGGCACCAAGCGCGCGCTCGCCGAGGTGGCCGCGATCGGCGAGAAGACGGTGATCCGCCCGTGGGTCCAGGCCTTCCCGTGGAAGACGACCTCGTTCGGTCCGCAGTACATCGCCGACCAGATCAAAGAGGCGAAGAACGGCGGCGGCGTCGGTTGGCTCGCGTGGAACAGCGGCGGCGAGTACGGCGCCACCTTCTACGCGGTGCCGCCCAAGAAGACCGTGGTCGCGACGAAGTGACCGCCCACGCGCGGCCGCGCTGACGAATTGGCAGCGCAAAGCGGACGAAACGCAGCGAGACCCGCTGCGTTTCGCGCTTTTGTCGCCTGGCACGCGGCTCGCTCTCTCGGCGACCGATGCGATGGTTCCTCGTGGTGATCGTGCCGGCGCTGCTCGCGACGTTCGTCGCGGCGCGCGTCGTGTCCGGTCTCTCGCGGGTGAACTTCCCGCTGCGCGAGGCGCGCGCCGTCGAGGTGGCGAGCGCGGAGCCGACGCCGCGCGCGCCCCTCGCGCCCCCCACCCCGT
>JALHOE010000222.1 GCA_022843175.1 Deltaproteobacteria bacterium | reverse complement strand
CCAGCAGGCGCGCGCGTCAGCGAGCGCCTATACGACGTTTAACGCTTGCGCCGCTTCGGCGCGGACTGCTTCTTCAGCGCCTCCAGCTCGCGGCGAAGGTCGGCCATCTCGCTGGCGACGCTTTGCTGCGGTGCGGGAGGCGGGGGCTCCGGGTGGAAGCCTCCGCCCATGCCCATCATGCGGGCGAAGGGGTTGACCATGTTGGAGAGGCTGAACGGGCCGAAGGCGACCTGCTTCGTCTGCAGGTACATCTCGAGGGCCCAGCTCACATAGCGGCCCATGAAATCGGCGAGCGCGTCGTCGCCCAGGCGGATCAGCTGAATCAATAGCGGGATCGGCAGCAAACGCCCTGCCCCACGGCTCTCGAGGATGATCTGGGTGAGCGTGGACTGGGTGAGGTCCTCGTTGGTCTTGGCGTCGATCACCCGGCAGTCGGAGCCGGCTCGAACCTTCTCGGCGAGCTCCTCGAGGGTGACGTAGCGGCTGGCCTCCGTGTCGTAGAGGCGGCGGTTCCCGTATTTCTTGACCAGCATGGTGCAGTGCGAGCGTACGACGTCCAGCGGGAACGTCCAGCGTTGTGCACCGCAACAAAGATCGCCTTGACAGGGCCGTCACCTGGTCGTAATCCACCGCCCACGCACTGAGTGCAGTGCAACATCCGGAGGCGGAAAGATGGATCGGTCGGTGCGAACGGTGGCGCTCTGCGCGGCGATGCAGGGAGTGGGCGGGGGTCTCGGCTGGTCGCTCTTGCCGCCGCTGATGCCGAACATCGCCAAGGACCTCGCGATCTCCCACGCGATGGGCGGCGTCGTGTGGGGCTCGGCCTCGCTCGGGATCGCCCTCGCCGCTCCCCTCGGCGGCGCCGCCGTCGACCGCTGGGGCGCGCGCCGGGTCGCCGGCTTCGCCATGTTCGTCGGCGCCCTCGCCTGCGCATTGCGCGCGTTCGCGTGGAACGGCGCCTCGCTCGCGGCGATGATGCTCCTGTTCGGCATGCACGTCGGCTTCGTCGCGCCGGCGATCCCCAAGGCCCTCGTGGCCGACGTGCCGCTCGCCAAGCTCGGTCGCGCCAACGGCATCGCGATCCTCTGCTACACGCTCGGCACGGCGCTCGCCGTCGTCACCGCGCGCACGCTCCTCGCCCCGCTCTTCGGCGGCTGGCGGCCGACGATGATCGCGGCCGGGGTCGCGATGGCGCTCACCGCCGGCGCGTGGCTCGCGCTCCTCGGCGACCGTGGCGTCAAGCTGCCGCACGCGAACCTCCGCGACGTCCTCGCGCTCGCCCGCTTCCCCGAGCTGCGGCGCGTCGGGATGATCCACTTCCTCCTCTTCGGGGGCTACCTCGCGCTCCTCGGCATCCTCCCGCGCACGCTCGCCGAGACGGGGATGCCGCTCCCCCGGGTCGGCCTCGCGGTCGCCGCGTGGCTCGTGGTCGCCGCGATCGCCAACTTCGTCGGGCCGACGCTGTCGGACCGGTTCGGACGCCGCAAGCCGTTCATCGTCTTCGGCGCGATGCTCGCCGGCGTGTCGCTCGCGCTCTTCGCGCTCGCGCCGCACAGCCCCATCCTCTTCCTCTGCGTCGCGGCCATCGGCGGCGGCTGCTTCGCCCCGCTGCTCATGGCGATGCCGGCCGAAATCGAGGGAATCGGGCCGCAGCGGGCGGGCGCGGCGCTCGGGTTCCTGATGCTGATCGGCCAGGCCGGGGGCTTCCTCCTCCCCGCGCTCGCGGGCGCTGCCTTGCAGGCCCGCGGTTTTTCTGCCGCGATCGGGCTCCTCGCGGTCGCTCACCTGGCGATCCTCGTCCCGGCCCTCGGTCTTCGCGACCGCAAGGCCGAAACCTCCGCCCCGGTCCTCGCCTGATCATGCGCCCTCTGCTCCTGTTGCTCGTCCCGCTCATCGGCTGCGCCGCCACGAGCGATCGGGAGTGCTCGGTCGGCGCGGACTGCGCGTCCGGCGCGTGCACCGCTTCGGGCACCTGCGTCGCCAAAGCGACGGACGCGGGCGTCGACACCGCCCCCCTCGCGGACACCGGCGTGGTCGTCGAGGACACCGCGATGGGGGACGCGCCGAAGACCGGCTGCACCCCCAACAAGGACTCCGTCATCGAGAGCGCCGAGGTCCCGATCGCGCCCGGCCTCAAGGCGACGTTCCGCGTCGCAGAGAACGCCGCGTTCGCCACCGCCGGCACCGCCAGGAGCGACGGTTCGCGCAAGTGGGATCTCTCGGTCGCGTTCGCCGGCGACAAGGACGCGCTCGTCACCACGCGCTCGGTCGAGGGCACCTGGTACGGCGCGAAGTTCCCGGGCGCCTCGCACGCGACGGAGCTCTCGCTCACGAGCGATCTGCTCGGCGTGTTCAAGACCACGGCCACCGGGCTCCTGCTCCTCGGTGTCGTCTCGCCGACCGACGGCGCCACGAGGACCGAGCTCCAATACGCGACGCCGCCCGCCGCGCTGCAGTTCCCGCTCAAAGCCGGCGCGGCATGGAAGGTCACCTCCAACGTCACCGGCACGGCGTCGGGCATCCTCTCGGCGTACAGCGAGACGTGGGACGCACGGGTCGACGCGCGCGGCGAGCTCGTCACGCCCTTCGGCACCTTCGACGTGCAGCGCGTCCGCACCGTGCTCACCCGTCAGGTCGGCGTCGTGACGACGGTCACCCGCTCGTTCGCGTTCGTCACCGAGTGCTACGGCACCATCGCCACGGTCAGCTCGAAGCCCAACGAGCTGCAAGAGGAGTTCACCACCGCGGCCGAGCTGCGCAGGCTCGCGCCGTGAAGCTCGGAGTCGCCGGCATCGCCTGTTGCATCGCAACAACGGGCTGTCTGTCGTTCCATCGCGGCCCGCTCCCCGGCGCTCCACCGAACGCCAGCTACGCCGACGTCGACGGCGTGCGCCTCCGCTACCACGACAAGGGCGAGGGCCCGGCGGTGGTGCTGATCCACGGCTTCGCCTCGTCCCTCGAGACGTGGGACACCGTCGCCCCGAAGCTCGAGAAGACCCACCGCGTGCTCTCTCTCGACCTCAAGGGCTTCGGCTGGAGCGACCGGCCCGAGGGCGACTACTCACCCGCCGCGCAGGCCAAGCTGGTGCTCGGCCTGATGAAGCAGCGTGGGATCGAGCGCGCGTCGCTCGTCGCGCACTCGTGGGGCTCGTCGGTCGCGCTCGCAACCACGCTCACCGAGCCCGCGCGCGTCGACAAGCTCGCGCTCTACGACGCGTGGGTCTACGAGGACCAGCTCCCGACCTTCTTCCTCTGGGCGCGCACGCCGGGCGTGGGCGAGGCGCTCTTCTCGCTGTGGTACGCCGAGCGCGGCGACGAGCGGATGGCGCACGCGTTCTTCGACAAGCGCTTCGTCACCGAGGCGCTGGTCGAGGCGGTCGACGCCGCGATGGACCGCCCCGGCACCAAGGCCGCCGCGCTCGCCGCGACGCGCGGGCAGCACTTCCTCGGGCTCGAGGCGCGCTACAAGACGGTGCGCAACCCCGCGCTGCTCCTGTGGGGCCGCGACGACGAGGTCACCCTGCTCGGCGCGGGCGAGCGGCTCTCGAAGGACCTCCCCAACAGCAAGCTCGTCGTCTACCCGCAGTGCGGGCACTTCCCGATGATCGAGGCCGCCGCGGCGTCGACCCGCGATCTGCAGGCGTTCCTCGAGCCGGAGCCGGCGCCGAACAAGCCCGGGGCGCCATGAGGTTCGCCGTCGCGCTCGCGATCCTCACCTGCGCCGCCAACGCCCGGGCCACCGGCTGGACCGACGTCGGCCAGGACCTCAAGGCGCGCCCCAAGAGCGAGGTGCACGTAGAGGGAGCGTTCCGCATGCGCGGCGAGCTGCTCCATAACCTCGATCTGGATCGCGGTCTGTCGCCCTCCGGCGAGGCGCTGTTCCCGATCGCCGAGGGCAACCCCACCGCGCAGACGCTCACCTACGGCGACATGCGCCTGCGCACCGATCTCGCGATGTACACCGCGGGCGGCGCGGTCGCGGTCAAGACGCGGATCGACGTCCTCGACAACATCGCGCTCGGCGGCAGCGCCGCGGGCGTGCCCTCGGCGAGCACCACCCAACGCGCGAGCGGCGGCGACGCGCTCCGCATCAAGCGCGCGTACGGCGAGGTGCTCCTGCCCTTCGGCGTCCTCGCCGCGGGGCGCATGGGCGCGCACTTCGGCATGGGGATGCTCGCCAACGGCGGCGACTGCGCGGACTGCGACTCGGGGGACGCGCAGGACCGCGTCGCGTTCATCACCCCGCTCGTCGGCCACATCTTCGCTGCCGCCTACGATCTCGCGTGGAGCGGCCCGCTCGCCAACCGCAAGGACGGCGTGCGCCGCATCGGCTACGCGCCGTCGACGCAGGTCCACGGCGCCACGTTCGCGTTCCTCCGGTGGAACGACGAGCTCGCGCACACCCGCCGCCGCAACGCCGGCAAGACGACGTTCAACTACGGCGCCACCGTCGCCCACCGCTGGCAGAACAGCGACGCGCCCTACGAGTACCTCTCGATCGCCGAGGGCGCGCGCCCCACCTCGACCACCGTCACCGCGCGCGGGTTCTCCGCGACCGTGCTCGACGCGTGGCTGCGCCTGGTGTTCCCCCACGGGCGCATCGAGCTCGAGGGCGCGATGCTCCTCGCCCGGGTCGAGCAGCCGTCGCTCATCCCCGGCGTGACCTCCAACCACCCGGTCACGTCCAAGCAGTTCGGTGCTGCGCTGCAAACCGAGATTGGTGCGCCGCAGGACTTCGGCGGCGCCGGCGTCGACGCGGGCTACGCCAGCGGCGACAGCGCGCCCGGCTTCGGCGCGTCCAACGATCCGCTCCGCCCCGCCCCCCGCCGCGGCGACCTCGACGGCCCGCAGGCCAACCTCCCCTACGACCGTACCGTCGACAACTTCCGCTTCCACCCCGACTACCGCATCGACCGCATCCTGTTCCGCGAGATCGTCGGCACCGTGACCGACGCGGTCTACCTCCGCCCCCACGCCCGCTACGCGCTGTGGAAGATGAGGACCGGCACGCTCCAGGTGTCGGCGGCTGCGATCGCGTCGTGGGCGGTCCATGCTTCCTCGACCCCGGGTGGCAAATCGCAGCTCGGCTTCGAGATCGACCCGACGCTCTCGTATGTCAGCCACGATGGCTTCGGCGTCGCGGTGGAGGGTGCGATGTTCTTCCCCGGCAGCGCGTTCAACAACCTCGAGTCCCGCCTCACCGCCAAACCGGCGCAGCTCCTGCGCGTTCGCCTGATGTTCCACTTCTAATGCGCACCCTCTTCCTCACCCTGTTCCTCGCCCCGCTCCTCGGGGGCTGCGGCGACAACGTCACGCCGGCGCCGTCGCGCGACGCGTTCGTCGGCGGCGACTCGGCGCCGCTCGCGTGCGCGCCGAACCTCGACGGCAAGCTCGAGGCGCACGAGCTCACGCCCGCGACCGACACCCCGGTGCAGTACCTCATCAACCCCGTCGGCAGGGACCGCACGGTCGATCTGGTCGGCCGCATGGAGGGCGCGCGCCGGGTGTTCCGCTTCGACGTCGACTTCGCCGACGATCAGGCGCTCACGCTCACCGCGACGAAGCTCGCGGGCAAGTGGTACTCGGCGAGCTTTCCCACCGGCGAGTTCGTGACCGCGATCGACGCAGCGGGGACGACCGAGGGCATCTACCGTCACGACGACACGGCGCTCTTCCTCCTCGGGCTCGCGTCGAAGTCCGAGAGCGGGCCCGACGGCAAGACGCTCCTCGTGTACGCGGAGCCGGTCGCCGTCGTCCGCTTCCCGCTCACGGTGGGCATGAGGTGGGTCGCCGTCGGCAACGTCACCGGCGGCACCGTGCGCGGCCTCCCCTACGCCGGCAGGGACACCTACGAGGTCGAGGACGACGCGGCCGGCAAGCTCGTGCTCCACGACTTCACCTTCGAGCAGGTCCACCGCGTGCGCACCCGCGTCACCGTCGCGCCGAGCGCGGGCGCCACCGTCACCCGCCGCCAGGTCTCGTTCTTCGCCGAGTGCTTCGGCGAGGTCGTGCACGTGGTCAGCAAGGACAACGAGCCCAACCCCGACTTCACCACCGCCGCCGAGCTCCGCAGGCTCGGCCAATGATGGAAGACTCAAAGTCGATCTTCCCCTCTCCCCTCGGGAGAGGGGACCGAGGAGTGAGGGAGCACTGCCCTCACCCCAGCCCTCTCCCGGAGGGAGAGGGAGACGGTTCCCCGTTACACCAATGGAGAGGCCCTATGTTCACGTTCGATCAATGGAAGAAGTCCTTCGATGTCTGGGAGGACGCGACCGCGAAGTACCTCGAGCAGTGGCTGCGCAGCCCGCTCGTCCTCGCGCCCTCGGGGAGCATGCTCACCGCGATGATGAAGTGGAAGGCCGCCACCGATAAGGCCAAGACGTTGTGGTGGTCCGAGATGGGCCTCCCGACCAAGCGCGATCAGGAGCGCACGCTCCACCTCCTCAACCAGCTCCAGAGCCGCATCCTCGACCTCGAGGAGAAGCTCGAACAATCCCGAGCAGACGCCGCCCAATCCAAAACCACGGGGCCGCGGGCGTAAGCCGGCGGTCGCACTCGGAGTCGCAGTCATGGACATCACCCCCTTCACCGAGCTGAAAATCGCCCCCCGCGCCGTCTTCGATTCGCTCGAAGCCCGCAAGGCCCGCCCGCGCTTCCTCCTGCCGAAGGGCAAGGACTGGCAGGCCGTCACCTGGGGCGCGTTCGCCGAGCAGATCCGCAACATCGCGCTCTTCCTCGGCGCCGCCGGCCTGCGGTCGACCGATCGCGCGACGATCTTCGCCGGCAACCGCGTGGAGTGGATCTCGGCGGCGCTCGCGATCCAGGCGGCCGGCGGCGTGATGGTCCCGATCTACCCCGCGAGCACGGCGGAGCAGGCCGCGTACGTGGTGAAGCACAGCGACGCGAAGGTGGTGTTCGTCGACAGCGCGCCACTCCTCGCACGCGTCTTCGAGAGCTGGGGCAGCTACGACCACGTCGAGCGGATCGTGCTGCTCGGCGACGTCGACGTCCCCGCGGTGTTGGCCAGCGTGAAGGGCGATGTTCCGCCCTACGCCGACGTCGAGCGGATCATCCTCACCTGGCAGCAGGCCCAGACCATCGGCCAAACGCGCGACCGCGAGGAGCCGGGGCTGTTCGAGGCGACGATGAACGCGGTCTCGCTCGATCAGCCGGGGCTGATGCTCTACACCAGCGGCACCTCCGGCAACCCCAAGGGCGTGCCGCTCACGCACCGCAACATCGCGGTCAACGGCCTCGACTGGCTGAAGTGCAACGCGCCGCTCGTCGAAGAGGGCATGATCGATCTGCTGTGGCTCCCCATGAGCCACATCTTCGGCTTCGGCGAGGCGTGTCTCGGCAACACCCTCGGCTTCACCTCCTACCTCGTCGACCCGCGCACCGTGGTCGAACGGCTCCCCGAGGTCCGCCCGCACGTGTTCATGAGCGTGCCGAGCGTGTGGGAGAAGCTCGCGGTGATGAGCGGCGGCGATCCGAAGAAGCTCGCCGAGGTCACCGGCGGCAACCTCAAGTTCTGTCTGTCCGGCGGCGCCGGCCTCAAGCGCGAGGTCAAGGAGCTGTTCCACGCCTGCGGCGTCCTCATCGTCGAGGGCTACGGCCTCACCGAGACCTCGCCCACGCTCACCCTCAACCGGCCCGACGCCTTCCGCTTCGACAGCGTCGGCAAGCCGCTGCCGTCGGTCGAGCTCAAGCTCGCCGAGGACGGCGAGATCCTCGCGCGCGGGCCCAACGTGTTCGGCGGCTACCACAAGGATCCGGCGGCCACCGCCGAGGCCTTCACCGACGACGGCTGGTTCAAGACCGGCGACGTCGGCCGCTTCACCGACGACGGCTTCCTCCAGATCGTCGATCGCAAGAAGGACATCCTGGTGACGGCCGGTGGCAAGAACGTCCCGCCGGCCAACATCGAGCAGCGGTTCGCCGACGATCCGTACCTCCTCCACGTCGTGGTCTACGGCGACGCCAAGAAGTACCTCGTCGCCGGCGTGTGGGTGAACCCGGCCACCGTGCCCGCCGGCGCCGACGTCCGCGCGCTCGTGCAGCAGCGAATCGACAAGGTCAACGCGTCGCTCGCGTCGTACGAGTCCATCAAGGACTTCGTGGTCCTCGACCGCCCGCTCACCGTCGAGGGCGGCCTGCTCACCGCCACGCTGAAGGTCCGCCGCAAGAAGGTCTACGAGACCTTCCGCGCGGACTTCGAGGCGCTCTACGCTCCTCTCCCCATGATGTCGGCGAGCGCCTGAGATGGACGCCAAGGAGGGGAAGCGCTGGACCAACCTCGCGCGGCTGTTCATGCGCGAGAAGAAGCCGGTGGTCGGCGCGACGCCGGCCGACGTGGTGCACAGCGAGAACAAGTGGCGCCTGCTCCGCTATCGGGGCTCGCCCACGGCGCGCACGCCGGTGGTGCTCGTGCCCTCGCTGATCAACCGGCACTACGTGCTCGACCTGATGCCCGGCAAGTCGTTCGCCGAGCACATGGTCCGCGAGGGCTTCGACGTCTACTGCATCGACTGGGGCACCCCGAGCGACGAAGACCGTTACCTCACGTTCGACGAGATCGTCGACGGCTACCTCGGGCGCGCGCTCCGCGTGGCGTCGCGCACCGCGGGCACGACGAACGCGCACGTCCTCGGCTACTGCATGGGCGGGCTGATGACGGCCATCCACGCGGCGACGCACCCCGAGCGCTTCGCCTCGCTCACGGCGGTCGCGGCCCCGATGCGCTTCACCGACGACGGCCTGCTCTCGCGGTGGTCGCGCACCGAGACCTTCGACGTCCGGGCGATGACCACCGCCTACGGCAACGTGCCCTGGCAGCTGATGCAGGGCGCGTTTCAGCTGCTCCGGCCCACGCTGCAGGTCGCGAAGGCCGTCGGGCTCGTGCACCGCGCGTGGGACGACGAGTTCCTCGACGGCTTCCTCGCGCTCGAGACGTGGGGCAACGACGCCGTCGCGTTCCCCGGCGAGGCCTACCGCCGCTACATCGAGGAGCTCTATCGCGGCGACCACCTCCTCGACGACACGTTCACGCTGTCGGGCAAGCCGGCGCGGCTCGGGGCGATCACCTGCCCCACCCTCGCGATCACGTTCGAGCACGACAACATCGTCCCGTGGGCGAGCGCCAAGGTGCTCGTCGATCGCGTGGGGTCCACCGACACCGAGTGGCTGCACCTCCAGGGCGGTCACGTCGGGGCGATGGTGTCGCGCGCGGCGTCGAAGTCGCTGTGGCCGAAGATCGCCCAGTTCTGGCGCGAGCGCGACGAGGTCGCCCGGGCCCCGGCCCGCCGGCGGAGCCGCTCCCACGCCTGACCGCCGCGTTACCCCCTGTTGGCCCAACGCAGATCTCACTCCGGCCGGCCTGACTTTCTTCTCCGCTTGCGTACACTTGCTGCGTGCACGCGCGACTCACCTTCCTTTCGCTCTCCCTGCTGGCCGCCTGCAGCGGCTCCGAACGTGCGGTCCCGGCCCCCGAGCCGGACGCCGGACGCATCCTCGTCCCCACCTCCAACGTCGACGCGGAGCCCGAGGACACCGCCTCCGAGGAGGACTCGTCCTCGCCCGTCGATTCGGCCGCCACCGACTCGGCGCCGCCGGGCGACGGCGGCTGCTCGCCGTGCACCACCACCGTCATCGGGCTCGACGTCGCGGGCACGCAGCTCGCGTCCGACGCGAAGCGCGGCCTGGTCTACACCGCCGCGGTCGGTGGCGCGCTGAAGTACGCCAACGAGCTGGTGGTGATCGACGGGGCGACGGCCGCGGTGAAGACGTCCGTCGCGATCGGCTCGGAGCCGACCTCCCTCGCGATCTCCGACGACGGGTCGACGCTGTGGGCCGGTCTGCGGGGCTCGTACGCGATCCGCAAGGTCGATCTCACCGGCGCGACGCCGGTCCCCGGCGCATCCACCACGCTCCCCAAGGACAGCACCGGGCGCTCCGCCTACGCCGGCCCGATGGTCGTGCTACCCGGCGCGCCCAAGAGCGTCGCGGTGTCGATGCACTACGTCGGCTCGAGCCCGAGCTACGCGGGCTCGGTGGTCCTCGACGACGGCGTGCTCCGCCCCGTCCAGCTGCCCGGCCACACCGGCGCGTCGCGGCTCACCGGCGGCCCGCCGGGTTTCCTCTTCGGGTTCAACGAGGGCAGCAGCGGCTTTCAGTTCTACTCGATCAAGGTCGCCGCCGACGGGCTCACCCAGTCGGAGTTCGCGAGCCTCGTCTCGGGCTACAGCAACGACATCGTCTACGGGAACAACTTCGTGTTCGGGATGAACGGCGAGGTCGTCGACGTGAAGGATCCGACCAAGCCGAGCAAGGCGGGCGTGTTGCCGTACAAGGGCGCGATCCTCCCGACCACCAACCCCAATCGCGTGCTCATGGTCTCGCCGCGCGCGTTCGGCGAGAGCAAGAAGACCGCAACCCTGAGGCTCCTCGACGTCACGACGTTCACCCAGGTCGCGTGGATCGCGCTCCCGGCGATCGAGCAGCAGCAGGTGTGGTCGCTCGTGCCCGCGGGCAACAACAAGGTCGCGTTCCTCGCCGGGGGCTACGCGGGGTCCACGGAGCCGGCGCGCACGTTCGTGGTGACCGTGCCGTGGATGCTCTAGCCGGTGCGGCGCGAGCTCGGTGAGAGCGTGCTGAGATCGATCGCGAGCACCGCGCCGATCTTGTGCATCAGGTAGAACGTCGGGCCCACCTCGCCGCGCTCGAGACGCGCGAGGTGGTTCGACGAGATCTGAACCCGCTCGGCGAGCTCGACCTGGGTCCACCCGCGCGCGAGCCGCTCGCGGCGGATCGCCTCGCCGACGCGCGCGTTGAACGCCTCGTGCGTGCCGGCGTCGGTCTTCCGGCGCCGCCCGCTCTTCTCCCGTGACGACACGCGCCGAGTCTATCGACGGCGACGGCGCAGCGCGAGACCGGCCACGAGCACGATCGCGAGCGCCGCGCCGCCGCCCGCCCCGCGCGACGTCGAGCAGCCGCCGCTCATCTCCTCGCCGTCGAGCTTGCCGTTGGCCTGCTGCGCGTCGCTGCCGCTCGGCGGCCCCTCGGTGTCCTCGCACGCGTCGCCCCTGCCGTTCTTGTCGGTGTCGGCCTGATCGCCGTTCGGCACGCTGGGGCAGTTGTCGGTCGCGTTCGGGACCTCGTCGGCGTCGAGATCGTCGTCGCACACGTCGCCCAACCCGTCCTCGTCGAAGTCGGCCTGATCGGCGTTGGCGTTCGCCGGGCAGTTGTCCTCTTCGTCGATGACGCCGTCGCCGTCGCGGTCGAAGTCGCACGCGTCGCCGCGTCCGTTGCCGTTGCTGTCCCTCTGGTCGGGGTTGGCCGTCAGATCGCAGTTGTCGGTCGCGTCGAGGACGCCGTCGTTGTCGTCGTCGTCGTCGCACGCGTCACCCTTGCCGTCCTTGTCGGTGTCGGCCTGATCGGCGTTCGCCACGGTCTTGCAGTTGTCGGTCGCGTCCGGAACGCCGTCCTTGTCGTCGTCCTGATCGCACGCGTCGCCGATGCCGTCGCCGTCGGTGTCCTTCTGGTCGCCGTTCTTGACGAGCTTGCAGTTGTCCTTCTCGTTGAGGATCCCGTCGTTGTCGAGGTCGTCGTCGCACGCGTCGCCCTTGCCGTCCTTGTCGGTGTCGGCCTGGTTCTTGTTGGCGACGAGATCGCAGTTGTCCTTGGTGTCGACGATCCCATCGTTGTCGTCGTCGGGATCGCAGGCGTCGCCCTGGCCATCCTTGTCGGTGTCCTTCTGGTCCGCGTTCTTGGCGGTGTCGCAGTTGTCCTTGGTGTCGAGCACGCCGTCGTTGTCGTCGTCGGTGTCGCAGGCGTCGCCCCTGCCGTCCTTGTCGGCGTCCTTCTGATCGGCGTTCTTCACCGCATCGCAGTTGTCGGTCGAGTCCGGGATCCCGTCGGAGTCCTTGTCGGGGCCGCCGCCGAACGCCTTGAGCTCGGTGAGCGAGCCGTTGAATTGGTTGACGTCGACGCCGCCGCTGATGCCGCTGACCGATCCGGAGTCGGAGTACTGCCAGAACTTCCAGTCCTTGAAGCCGCCGGGGAGGCTCGGGCAGGACACGCCCCAGTTCGCGACCCACAACGGATAGCCGCTGAAGTCGGGGTTGCCGAGCGTCCCCCAGAAGCCGGCCGCGGTGTAGATGATCGGCTTGCGACCGGTCGCCTTCTCGACCACCGCGAGCCACGTCTTCACGCGAGCGATGACGGTCGCGTCGGACATGCCGTCGCTCGCCTCGACGTCGATGACCGGCGGGAGATCGGTCGGTCCGAGCGTTCCCATCCGCGACAGCAGCAGCTTCGCCTGCGCCGTCGGATCCTGACCGGGCCGGAAGAACTGATACGCGCCGCGAACGATGCCGGCGGCCTTCGCGCCCGACCAGTTCGAGGCGAAATACGAGTCGGGGTATTTGGTGCCGTCGCTCACGCGGATGAAGGCGAACACGCGACCGTCGGCCTTCACCTTCGGCCACGAGATCGCACCCTGCCAGCGCGACACGTCGACGCCGCGCACGACGCCGCCGTCGGCGCAGACCTTGAGGGCGTCGGCCGTCGTGCCGATCGGCTCGACGGGCTGCTCCGCGGTGGGAGCGACACACGCGATCGGCAGGAGCACGGCGAGGAGTGCGCGACGCATCGCGCCCCGCTGAGCAACCCCCGCGCCAGCGAGATTCGGGCTTGATTTGTCGCTCGATCGCGCGAGGGAGTCATCTCTGTGCGACCGCCTCCGGTCAGTCCACTGACCGCCGCTCTGCCTGGCGCCGCCTTCGGAGCCAATGCCGTTCGGTTACCGCCGCGCGGCGACAAACCGGGCGCCAGGGAGAAGAGCCTCACGCCAGGAACGCCCGCGAGCGAAGCCGTCTGCCGATGCTCGCCGAGACGTCGTCGCGGCAAACGGCAGCGGACCCGTCGATGCGCCCCCCTGGGCTGCGACCCGGGAAATCTCGGGCGGCCTTGGCGTGAGGCTCTTCTCCCTGGCGACCGGTCCTCTTATCCGAACGCCATTGCCGTCAGAGCGCCCTAGGTCTCCTCGCGGCGGGCCCACATGTACAGGATGGGGTGGAAGATCAGATCCGCGAAGCCCGTGAAGGTGAGGATGATGAAGGTGAACCCGAACAGCACCTGCGCGCCCTTCAGCTGGATCTCGGCGATCGGTGCGGTCGAGGTGTTGTGGGTGAACCGGTAGGTGAGGAGCGCGAGCGCGATGGAGCCCGCGGCCGAGAGCATCCCGCGGGCGAGCGACGGCGCGAGGAGCAGGTAGACGCCGAGCGCCGCGATGCCGAACGCGAAGAGCACCGGGAGCGGCGAGCGGCCGGACATCTGGTAGCCCGTCCACGGCACGTTCGAGATCACCTGCCAGACCTGGAAGTAGGTGATCGCCAGCATCAGGCCGCCGAGCACGCGGACGATCGCGACCAGGCGCGCCATGCCGAGCAACGGCCCCGTGAGGTGAACGTCGCGGAGGGGCTTCGGCGGGTCGGCGATCAGCGGCACGGGCCCCCCCTTACCGTGGATTTTTCGCCGGCGGAAACCTTGGTGCTACCACTCAGGGCATGGCGCTCGATCCCAGCCTCCCGCTCGGCGTCTTCGACAGCGGGCTCGGCGGTCTGACGGTCGCCCGCGAGATCGCGGCGGCCCTGCCCAACGAGCGCATCCTCTACCTCGGCGACACGGCGCGCGTCCCCTACGGCACCCGCAGCGCCGCCACCGTCGTCCGCTACGCGCAGGCGTGCGCGCGCGCGCTGGTGCAGCGCAGGGTCAAGGCGCTGATCGTCGCGTGCAACACGGTGAGCGCGGTGGCGATCGACGTGCTGCGGGCCGACCTCGACCTGCCCGTCCTCGGCGTGATCGAGCCGGGCGCCCGCGCGGCGGTGTCGGCCTCGCGGCGCCTCCGCATCGGCGTCCTCGGGACCGCGGGCACCATCTCGTCCGGCGCGTACCCGCGCGCGGTGCTCTCCCTCTCGACGCGCGCCGAGGTGATCGCGCACGCCGCGCCGCTGCTCGTTCCGCTCGTCGAGGAGGGCTGGCTCGAGGGCGACGTGCCGCGCCTGGCGATCCGTCGGTACCTCGAGCCGCTCGCGCGCGCCGACGTCGACGTCATCGTCCTCGGCTGCACCCACTACCCGCTGCTCCGTCCGATGATCGAGGCCGAGGCGCGCGACATGATGGGCGACGTGAGCATCGTCGACAGCGCCCACGCCACCGCGGCCGAGCTCTCGCAGCTCCTCCGCGACCGCGGCCTCGTGAGCACCGGGCGCGGCGACATCGAGCTGCTCGTCACCGACCGGCCGCGCTCGTTCGCGGAGGTCACCGCGCGCTTCCTCGGCGACGGCCCGCGCGAGGTCCAGGTGATCGACCTGTAGCTGCGCGATGGGTCGCGCGCCGTGAGGGAGCACGGGACTTGCTGTATGGTCGCGCCGAATGGCGGCGGTCGACCTGGTCTACGTGGCGCCGCCGTCGTGCCCCTCGCGCGCGACGATCGAGTCCGAGATCGCCGGATACGTCGCGAAGGCCACCGGCTCGGTGCGCGCCGAGATCCGCATCGAGCTGCGCGACTCGACGGTGCACGCGACGGTCGCCACGGAGGTGAAGGGCGCGAAGGGCGAGCGCACGCTCGACGCCTCGACCTGCGAGGATGTCGCCCACGCGGCGGCGTTGATCGTGGGGCTGGCGGTGGATCCCTCGATTGTGCCGGTTGCGCCGGGGCCTGCGGTTGCGGCCGGGCCCGCGCCTGCGCTTGCGCCTGCGCCT
>JALHOE010000221.1 GCA_022843175.1 Deltaproteobacteria bacterium | reverse complement strand
CCGAGGGGATGGAGCGCGCGCGCGACGCCCGCGAGCAGCGTCGCGCGACGATCGAAACCCCCGCCCGCGGCCACATGCGCGGCGCGATCGAGTCGGAGCGGCGCGAACAGCAGCGCGACGAGGGCTGCGAACGCGATGAGACCGGCCTCCGCAGGGGCGACGAACCAGGCGGTGACCGCGATCGCCGCGATGACGACGAGCGCGATCCACCAGTCGAACACCAGCTTGATCGGCGCCCGCAGCAGCCGCGCGGCGAAGATGGCCAGCGCGACGCCGGTCAGCAGGAGAAGAATGCTCTGCAGCTCCAAACCGCCGTGGAGGCTAGTGCCGCGCGACCCGGCGGGCGAGACGTCTATGCGGACGTCGGGAGCGTGAGCACCAACCGCTGCGCACGCTCGTCGTGCGCGGTGCCACCGAGTCGCTCGAGGATCCGGCTCGCGAGACGGCGCGCCGTGCGACTGCGGCTCTCGTCGAGCCGCTCGCCGATGATCTCGATCGCGATCGTCACCGTCGCGCCGGTGCGCGTGGCTTCGATCACGATCCGCTCGGTGCCGCGCGTTGCGGCGTCGGTCGCGAGGCGCTTGACGATCTGGCGCAGGCGGGCGCGGTCACCCCGGGCGGTGAGCGCGTCCGGCACGATGAGCTCGCACTTCGGCATGCCCGCCATCAGCGCGAGCTCCGACGCCACGTCGCGAAGGACGGCGGTCACGTCGAGCTCCTCGGGCTCGACGTCGATGCGGCCGCGGCGAATGCGCGACGCGTCCATCACCTCGTCGATCCGAGCGGAGAGCTTGTCGATTTGGGCGAGGAGCAGGCCGAGCGTGCGTCGGCGCGCGTTCTCGTCGAGTCGCTCGAACCCCCTGCCGATGAGCTGTGCGCTGGCCTTGAGCGCCGTGAGCGGGGTGCGGAGGTCGTGCGACGCGCGACCGAGGAGATCGTCGCCCATCTCTTCGTCGAGCTGGCGCTCGGTGACGTCGCGGATCAGACAGAGCGCGCCAACGATCGCCTCCCCGTGGCGGATCGGCGCGGCCTCGATCGCCCAGCAGCGCTCGTCTCCGTCGTGCACCCGGGCGCGCACCGTGGTGGTGACGCGCTCGCCCAACAGCGCGCGCGCGAGCGGCGACTCCGAGGGCTCGCCCGCAGCCGGGACCAGCACCGCGTGCACGTGCAACTCCTCGATCGAGCGCACACGATCCGCCTCGCCGAGCGCGAGCAGGGTCCGCGCCAGCGGGTTGAGGACCAGGTCGCCACCGTCTCGGGGCGAGATGATCGCGGCGACCGGGAGCGCGTCGAAGGCTGCGTCTTTCACGGGAGGGGGCGCGCCGAGGTTGGCGAACGAGCTCGCCTCGAGCGTTCGCTGGGGTCCGGTCGCGTTCGATGGCTCTTCCATGGAGCTCCGCGCCTCGGTGGCCGATTCGCAATCATTTTCGGCCGGAAGCGGGGCTTTGAGGGTCGCTGCGCGCATGGTTCTCGTCGGGTCGAGCCCTGTTCGATGCCTGCCGGCACCGGATATCGCGGACCCGACCACCCACCAGAATCGAATCCGGACGCAACAGGCCTCAATGGTCTTTGCGAGGGCTCCGATGTAGGGACATGCTCTCGCGCGGCTCGTCCGTGACCAGTGAGGCGCTTTTATGACGTCACGATCCTTCCTTCCGTACCTCCTTCTGTCCCTTGCCCTCGGCTGCTCGGCCGGGAGCGATCGCGACAGCAACCAGGGCAACCTCGGCAACGACGGCGGCCTGCAGCTCGGTGACGGGGGCACCGGTCAAGACGTCGGCGTCTTCAGCGGCGTGACCATCACGCCGTCGAACGCCGTGCTCGCGATCGACCTCACCACCACGCCGCCGAGCGCCGCGACGCAGAAGTACACGGTGAAGGTCCGCCACGACGACGGCACCGAGACCGATGTCACCGACTCCGCGACCTATATGGTCGACGCGAAGTTCGGCGCGTTCGCCGGGAGCACGTTCACGTCGGTCGCCGCGCTGCCCGATGGCAAGCCGCAGGCGACGATCTTCAACGTCGACGTCACCGACAACACCGGCAAGGTCAAGACGGGGCAGGCGCAGATCACGCTCATCGCCCTCCGCAAGACGGGCAGTCAGCGCGACTTCTTCTTCCTCGAGCCGTACAACGGCACCCCGTCGCCCTCGAAGGACGTTCTCAAGTTCGGCACCAACATCAAGCAGGTCGACGTCGCGTTCGCGGTCGACACCACCGGCTCGATGGGCGGCGTGCTCACGGCGCTCAAGGGCGAGCTCACGACGAAGATCATCCCCGAGCTCAAGAAGGCGATCCCGAACGTCGGCGTCGCCGCGAGCGGCTACGACGACTTCCCGGTCAACCCGTTCGGGAGCGATCCCGACCAGCCGTTCTACCTGCTGCAGACGGTCACCACGTCGGTCACCGCTGCGCAGGCCGGCGTCAACGCGCTCGCGCTCCACAACGGCAACGACGGACCGGAGTCGCAGTACGAGGCCGTCTACCAGATCCTCACGGGCGAGGGCGTGAAGTGGAAGGGCGGCGTCGTCAAGAAGAAGACGAACGCGCCGGGCACCTACGGCTACGTCGACTTCCGGCCCGGCTCACTGCCGGTCGTCGTCAACGCGACCGACATCTCGTTCCACCCGAAAGAGGACTATCACGGCACCTGCTCGGGCTGCACCGACATCCGCGACGGAGCCCCCGAGCCGCACGGCCGCGACGAGGTCATCGCCGCCTACAAGAAGACGTTCGCGCGCCACGTCGGCATCTCGACCGGCTTCGGCGGCGGCGGCACCTACGATCCGATGCCGCAGCAGAACGAGCTGTGCAAGGAGAGCGGCTCCTACGTGCCGCCCGCCGCGTTCAAGGGCGCGTGCGGTGGCCAGTGCTGCACCGAGAGCATGGGCGCCGGCCGCGCGCCGGACGGTCCCGGCGGCACCTGCCTCCTCTCGTTCAAGGCGAGCTCGTCGGGCAGCGGCGTGTCGACCGGCATCGTCGGCGCGATCGCCGCGCTCTCGGCCGGCTCGAACTTCAACGTCACCGCCGCCGCGTCCAACGACCCGACCAACCCGGACGGCGTCGACGCCACCAAGTTCATCAAGCACCTCCGCGCGATGAAAGAGGGCGACACGGCGCAGGGCTGCCCCGCGGCCAAGACCATCGACACCGACGGCGACAAGATCGACGACACGTTCGAGGGCGTCACCGTCGGCGTGCCGGTCTGCTTCGAGGTCGTCCCGGCCAACAACAACTTCGTCCCCGCCACCAAGCAGCCCCAGTTCTTCAACGCGAAGATCGACGTGCTCGGCATGCCGGGCTCGGTGAAGCTCGACCAGCGCAACGTGCTGTTCCTGGTTCCGCCGGCCGAGATCGTCGCGAAGTAATTGTGAAGGCCTCCGGGGGGAGCGCGCATGCAGAGGGGGCGATGACGCGGCTCGCCCTCCTTTCGTGCCTGCTCGTGGCCTGCGGCGCCGACCGCGAGGTGGTCCCGTCGGGCTCGCCGGACGTCGGGGCCGAAGCGGGCATCGCCGCCGACACGGCGGTCGACGCCGTCGAGGAGACGCCGCCCGAGAAGCTGACGGTCGAGCCCGCCAACCGGACGCTGACGGTCGACACCGACGCGCCCGTCGCGCAGAAGCTCGCCTACCGCGTGCAGCGCGACGGCGCCGACATCACGTTCACTTCCACGTTCGCGATGGACGACCCGGGGCTCGGCCTCTTCGTGGCGAACACGTTGAACATCAACGCGTCGCCGCCGTTCGCCGGGTTGGGCAAGACGTTCGTCGTCACGGCGAGCCAGAGCGGCGACCGCGGTCGCGCGAAGCTCACGCTCGTGCGCCTGCGGACGACGGGCGCGGTGAAGGACTTCTTGTTCTCGTCGCCGCACGGCGCTGCGCCCGCGCCGGACAAGGAGATCTTCCGCGTCGAGACCGCGGGCGGCGCAGACGTGAGCGTCACGCTGAAGAACGACCCCGCAAACCCGCCCGGGGTCGACGCGCGCAAGCTCGTCACCGTGCGCGCGATGGCCGAGGGCTTCCCCAAGCTCGAGCCGCCCGCGTGCGAGTCGGGCCAGGCGACGCGCGACAGCGACGGCGACGGCATCGCCGACACCTTCGTCGCGCCGGCGACCGCGCGCGCGCTCTGCTTCGACGTGCGGCCGGTGACCAACGTCGTCGTCACGGCGGGCGAGCGCGCGAGCTTCCATCGCGTGCTCGTCGACGTGGTCACCTCGAGCGGCAAGACCCTGCAGTCGAGGAGCATCGTCGTGATGGTCCCCCCGACCGATCCCGTCCCGCGCTAAGCGCCGCGTGGCGAGGCCACGACCGCGAAGCAGGCTCCGGCACCCCAGAAGAGGATCGCGGGGCCGAGGTAGTCCTTGCGGAACAACACGTAACCGAGGCCGCCGAACAGCACGGCCGCGAGCGCGTAGAGTCGCGCGTTCTCCGACCAATTCATGGGTGCACTCTACGTGACTCCACGCAGCGGAGAATCCGCGGTGCACTGTCACACCAACATGACGCTGCGGACGGCTTGACTCGGTCCGCCCATAGCGAACAATACCGCCACTGACGAGCCCCGCTTCAGAGCGGAGGCGCCCCTCCGCAACTTCTCTCGACCGCACCTCGCGGCACGGAGCTCACATGGCTCGTCTTCGCTTCGCATCGCTTCTCGCGCTCGCTGCTGTTGGCTTCGGTTGCGGGGCTACGAAAGACGTCGGCGAGGAGTCCTTCATCGACGAGGACACCGGCCCCGGCAGCTCGTTCGAGGTCGGCCTCGACGCGAACCAAGAGGGCGGACCGACGCTGCAGGGCCTCGAGCTCGTCCCCGGCAACGCGGTCGTCACCATCGACACCGCCACGACGCCGCCGACGAAGGCCGTCGTCACCTACAAGGTGACGCTCAACGCCGACGACGGCAGCCGTAAGGACGTAAGCGGCAGCGCGAAGCTCACGATCGACGACTCGACCGTCGGCTCCTTCGCGGGCGCCACGTTCACCTCGGTGGACACGCTCCCCGGCGGCAAGACCGCGCTCTCCACCATCGTGCGCGCCGAGGCCGAGGGCAAGAGCGGCGCGGCCAACCTCACGATCATCCAGCTCCGCAAGAGCGGCGAGAAGAAGGACTTCTTCTTCACGGTGCCGTACATGGCGCCGCCCGATCCCGACAAGGACGTCCTCAAGTTCGGCACCAACATCAAGCAGGTCGACGTCGGCGTCACGATGGACACGACCGGCTCGATGGGCGGCTCGATCACCAACCTCAAGACCAACCTGTCGACGACGATCTTCCCCGAGCTCGCCAAGGCGATCCCGTCGGTCGGCATCTCGGTCAGCTATCACGACGACTTCCCGGTCGGCAGCTTCGGTAGCGCGAGCTGCGGCAAGGGGCTCCCCGGCGATCTCCCGCACGGGACCATTCAGGTCATCACCACCGACCTCAAGAAGGCTCAAGACGCCGCCAACAAGCTCGAGACCCACTGCGGCGCGGACGGCCCCGAGTCGCAGATGTCCTCGATGTTCCACATGCTCACCGGCGAGGCGCTCACCTGGTCGGGCGGCTCGGTCCCCAAGCACACGCCGCCCGCGGGCACGTGGGGCGGCATCGACTACCGACCGGGCTCCGTGCCGGTGGTCATCCTCATCACCGACGTCAACTGGCACACCGAGAGCGACTACGCCTCGTCGGGCATCGTCGGCGGCACCATCGCCACCATGACGGCGGCGTTCGTGAAGAACAACGCGCGCTTCGTCGACATCACGAGCAGCAGCGAGACGCAGGCCGACACGCTGTCGGACGCCACCAAGAGCAGCGTGCCCGCCGCGGCGTTCGGCTCGACCTGCCCCGCGGGTCAGTGCCCGACGGGCGTGAGCGGCGCGTGCCGCGCAGCCACCGGCCCCGGCGGCACCTGCCGCCTCAACTTCAAGAGCAACTACGACGGCACCGGCGTCAACACCGGCATCGTCAAAGCGATCCAGGCGATCAGCGTCGGCTCGCAGTTCGACGTGACCGCGGTGCCCTCGAACGACGCGACCAACGCGCCGGGCGAGGACGGCATGCCCGTCGACGCGACCAAGTTCATCAAGCAGCTGCGCGCGATGGACGAGGGCGACACCAAGAACGGTTGCCCGGCGCATGCCGCGAAGGACAGCGGGGGTAAGGGCTACAAGGACACCTTCACCGCCGTGGTCGTGGGTACGCCGGTGTGCTTCGAGGTGGTTCCGCAGATGAACAACACCGTGAAGCCGAAGAGCAGCGCCCAGTTCTTCAACGCGTTTATCGACGTTCTCGGCATGCCCGGCGGCGTGAAGCTCGATCGTCGCACAGTTCTCTTCCTCGTCCCCCCGCGCGAGATTGCCGCCAAGTAACGCGTCGTTGTCCTTGAATGACGTCGTCTCCGATCGAACAATGAGTCGATCTCGCCGCACTTACTCACCTTGAGGAGTCCTTCCATGTCGCTCGCTCGCATCCGCGTGCTCTTTCCGCTTCTTTCGGTGTTCGTCCTCGCCTGCGGCGCGTCGAAAGAAGTCGGCAGCGACGACTTCAACCCGACCGAGGACGGCGGCGGCAACGATGGTGGGATCACCATCGGCGACACGGATCTCAACCCCGGGGACGGCGGCCCCACGCTCTCGGGCCTCGAGCTGCAGCCGAGCAACGCGGTCGTCACGATCGACACCACGACCACGCCGCCGACGGCTGCGAAGCTCACCTACAAGGCCGTGCTCAACAAGGACGACGGCAGCAGCGCCGACGTATCGAGCAGCGCCGCGTTCAGCCTCGACGACACGACGCTCGGAACGTTCGCCGGTCCCTCGTTCACGTCGGTCACCACGCTCCCCGGCGGCAAGACGGGCGTCACCACCGTCGTGCACGCGACCGCCGACGGCAAGAGCGGCGCGGCCAACCTCACGATCATCCAGCTCCGCAAGAGCGGCGAGAAGAAGGACTTCTTCTTCACGGTGCCGTACATGGCGCCGCCCGATCCCGACAAGGACATCCTCAAGTTCGGCACCAACATCAAGCAGGTCGACGTCGCGGTGAACATGGACACCACCGGCTCGATGAGCGGGTCGGTCACCAACCTCCGCACCAACCTGTCGACGACGATGTTCCCCGAGCTCGTGAAGGCGATCCCCTCGGTCGGCCTCGCGGTCGTCGATCACAAGGACTACCCGGTGTGCAGCCACGGCGGCTCCACCGACTTCCCGGTGCGCGTGCACCAGATCGTCACCACCGATCTCAAGAAGGCGCAGGACGCGACGACCAAGTACGTCGCGAGCGGCGGCGCCGACGGCCCCGAGTCGCAGGTCCCCTCGATGTGGCACATGCTCACGGGCGACGCGCTCACCTGGTCGGGCGGCTCCGTCGCCAAGCACGTGCCCGCAGCCGGCACCTTCGGCGGCGTCGACTTCCGCCCCGGAAGCCTCCCGGTCGTCGTTCTCATCACGGACGTCGCGTGGCACGACGCGCCCGGCGGCGCGAACCCGTACTGCGCCAGCGTCACCGCCCCGCCGTCGATCGCGAACCTCACGACCGAGTTCACCAAGAACAACGCTCGCTTCGTCGATGTCACCTCGTTCGACGAGGCGCAGGCGAACACGCTCTCGGACGCGACGAAGTCGAACATCCCCTCCGGCGCGTTCGGCACCGCGTGCCCCGCGGGCCAGTGCCCGACCGGCGCGAGCGGCGCCTGTCGCGCGGCCACCGGCCCCGGCGGCACCTGTCGCCTCAACTTCCTCCACAGCGGCGGCAGCGGCGTCAGCACCTCCATCGTCCGCGCCATCCAGGCCATCAGCGTCGGCTCGCAGTTCGACGTGACCGCGGTGCCCTCCAACGACGCGACCAACGCGCCGGGCGAGGACGGCATGCCGGTCGATGCGGTCAAGTTCATCAAGCAGCTGCGCGCGATGGACGAGGGCGACGTCAAGAACGGCTGCCCGCCCCACGCCGCGAAGGACAGCGGCGGCAAGGGCTACAAGGACATGTTCACCGCGGTCGTCGTCGGCACCCCGGTGTGCTTCGAGGTCGTCCCGCAGATGAACACCACGGTGAAGCCCAAGGCCTCGGCCCAGTTCTTCAACGCGTTCATCGACGTGCTCGGCATGCCGGGCAGCGTGAAGCTCGACCGCCGCACGGTGCTCTTCCTCGTGCCCCCGCGCGAGCTCGTCGCGAAGTAACCCCAAACGCCGAACCAGGCGCTCGCTTACGCGCGCGCCTAACCCCTAGGACAGGCGCGCGCGCAAGGCGGCGCCCCAAATAGGCGCGCGCGTAAGCGAGCGCCCAACCCGAGGACCCGCGGGCATGAAACCCGCGGTCTCACCCCGCGCAAGCCACCAGCGCCTCGAACAGCGCTTGCTGCCTCCGATGCTGCGGGATGTACTCGGGGTGCCACTGCACCCCGAGCGCGAAGCGCGCCCCCTCCACCTCGATCGCCTGCACCACCCCGTTCTCCTCCCGGGCCACGACCTGCACGCGGCGGCCGAGATCGCCGCAGTCGATCGCCTGATGGTGGAGCGCGTTGACCGCGCAGGGCGCCGCGCCGATCACGCGCGCGAGCCGGCTGTGCGGTTCGATCTGCACGACCTTGCGCGGTAGCACGCTGCGTAGCTGCGGCTTCTCGACGTAGAAGTTGCCGACGTCCTGGTGGAGCGAGCCGCCGAGGCACACGTTGAGGAGCTGGGCGCCGCGGCAGATCCCGAGGATCGGCTTCTCGCGGGCGAGGGCGTCGTCGATCAACATCATCTCGAGTGCGTCGCGATCCAAGTCGTGGCCGACGGCGGTGTGACGCTCGAAGATCTTTCGCATCATGAAGATGCCGGGAGCGAGCAAGAGCGAGAGCGCCGGCGTGCGATGGCGGCGGACGCTCTTGGTCGTGCCCTCGATGACCGCGGCGATCGTCTCCGGCTCCTCGCCGTAGATCTCGGGGTCGATGTCGGCGCCACCTCCGATCACGAGCGCGTCGACCTCGTCGATGGTGTGCGGCCTGGTCGGCGTGATCCGCACGGCGATCGCGCCGGCGCGACGGAGCGCGAGGCGGGTGAGCTCCCACGCCACGGCGCCGCCGCGATCGGGCCCGGTCACACCCACCCGTGTGGTCATCAGCCGATCACATCGGCGACCTCGGCGATCCAGGCTCTGCGACCGAGATCGCCGGCGGCGCGCGCCGCGAAGAGATCCTCGAGCTCGCGCATCCGCGCCGGATCTGCGGCGAGACGCTCGACCTCGAGCCAACGGTTCCACTCGAGCGCGATCGACCAGGCCGGATCGTCGACCAGGCAGTTGGGGAGACGGTAGTGGAACGCGGGCCGCGCCTTCACCTTCTCGAAGTCGCGCGCGACGTAGGCGACCTTGTGCTCGTTGAGCGTGGCGAACACCGGGAGCATGTCGAGCGGGCGATTGCGGGTCGGGTTCGCGAGGAGGTAGTCGTCGATCAGCCCGTCGATGGTCGGGGCGTAGCTCGGATCGAGCACTCTCTTGCGGTAGTCGAGGGGGAACGGGTTGATGAACGGGCCGAGGCGACGGGTCACGTCGACGTCGACGACGGCGGCGAGCCAGTCGTAGAGCACGAGGAACGCCTGGAGGTGACTGAGCAGCGTCTCGACATCGCGCGCGGGGACCTCGACGTTGAGCTGGAAGCCGAAGCCGTAGAGCACGGACGCCCTGGTGCCGCGCGCTTGTTGGTTGCAGAGCGCGGAGCGCAGCGCCTCGAGCTCGGGCAACGCGGTGAAGGGGATCGGCGGCGCGACGATTTCGCACGGGATCCACACCTGTGCGAGGCGCTGGAGCGTGCTGTCGATCACGTCCCGCGCGCGCTCGTCCTCGAGACCGAGGAGGCTCATCATGCGGAAGTGCTTGCCGGCGATGAGCGGCTTGCTGTCGATCTCGACGCGGAAGTCTCCGAACCGCGTGTTCTTGACGCTGTGCTCGAAGCGCGACTTCGCCTCGGGCTGGCCGCCGTAGAGGTCTGTGACGATCGCGACGGCGCTCTCCACGGGCAGTCCCGCGAATTCGATCTCGACGCCGACACGGCGGAGCTGGCCGTCCTCGGTGTGCTGACGAGGCGGCGTGTGGAAGGTGGGGGGCATTGGGATCCCCAGTTGCAGGAGCGGAACCGCAGGCCGCTGTAAACGAAGGAGCCGCGAGCGTGAGCAAGCGGGTTGTCGAGCTCAGTTGGCTCGGGACAACCCGCTCCCTGACGGTCGCGGCTCTGGGGTGAGCCCGCTCCCTGACGGTCGCGGCTCTGGGGTGAGCCCGCTCCCTGACGGTCGCGGCTCTGGTGAGCCCGCTCCCTGACGGTCGCGGCTCTGGGGGCCGTTTGTGGCGTTCAGTGCACGCGGATCAGGGGAAGATCTCGCGCTCGCGGTAGACGGCTTCGATGCGCTGCAGCGCGAGGCCGTAGGCGGCGACGCGGAGGCTCGTGCCCTTCTCGCGGGCGAAGGTGACGACCTCGCGGTACGCGCGCTTCATGGCGGCTTCGAGGCGCTGGTCGACCTCTTCGAGCGTCCACGACTCGCTGCGCTTGTTCTGGACCCACTCGTAGTAGCTGACGGTGACGCCGCCGCTGTTCGCGAGCACGTCGGGGAGGATGGAGATGCCCTTGGCGAGGCACAGCCGTTCGCCCTCGGGGTTGAGCGGGCCGTTGGCGCCCTCGCCGATGAGCTTCACGTCGAGCAGGCCGGCCTCGATCTCGCCGACCTGGTTCTCGAGCGCGCAGGGCAGGAACATGTCCGCCTTGGTGCTGAAGAACTCTTCGCGCGTGATTGACTTGCCGCCCGGGTAGCCCGCGATCGAGCCCTTGGCCGCGACCCAGTCCTGGAGCTTGTGGGCGTTGAAGCCCTCGGGGTTGTAGAGGTAGCCGCTGTGATCGCCGACGGCGATGCACGATGCACCGAGCTTCGCGAGCAGCACCGACGCGTGCGAGCCGACGTTGCCGAAGCCCTGCACCGTGTAGGTCGCGCCCTCGATGTCGAACTTGTTGTCCTTGGCCCACTCGACGATGCAGTGCACGAGGCCCTGACCGGTGGCCTTCTCGCGACCGAGCGTGCCGCCCGAGGTGACGGGCTTGCCGGTGACGATGCCCTTGACCGCCTGCTTCTCGACGTGGCCGACGGTGTTCATGTACGTGTCCATGAACCACGCCATGATCTGACCGTTGGTGCCGACGTCCGGCGCGGGGATGTCGTACTCGGGGCCGATGTTGGAGCCGAGGGCGTGGGTGAAGCGGCGCGTGATGCGCTGCAGCTCGGCGCGCGAGACCTCGCGCGGGTTGAACTTGATGCCGCCCTTGCCGCCGCCGTAGGGGATGCGCATCAGCGCGCACTTCCAGGTCATCATCGCGGCGAGCGCCTTGAGGTCGTCGAGCGAGACCGACTCGTGGAAGCGGATGCCGCCCTTGAACGGACCCATCACGTTGTTGTGCTGGATGCGGTAGCCCTTGAAGACGCGGATCTCGCCGGAGTCCATGCGCACGGGGAAGTGCACGATGATCTCGTTCTTCGGCTGCGCGAGCAGCTGCCCGACCCAGGGCTCGAGGTTGATGACCTTCGCGGCCTGGTCGAGGTAGTCCTGGATGACCTTGAAGAACTCGTAGCGAACTTCGTCGCCGTGTTGATGGGACTTCTCCGTCGTCGCACTCTGCGGGCCGATCGTCGACATGCTCACTCCATCCATCCGAGGGTTGGTTCGGCGGGTGATTAGCACGCGTGCGTACGGCGCCGCCATCACGCGCTGCGTCGTGCAAGCCCGCGAAAATGTTGCGCGATTGCGTCAGCGCCAGAGCAGATAAAGGAACACCGATGACGCGGTGAACATGAGCGCGTCGATGCGGTCGAGGATGCCCCCGTGGCCGGGGAGAATGCCTCCGCTGTCCTTCACGCCGACCGAGCGCTTCAGGAGCGATTCGGCGAGGTCGCCCGACTGACCGAGGGCGCCCGCGACGAGGGCGAGCGGGATGGCGTGGTGGAGCGGGAGCTTGCCCTTGAGGAAGTGGAGCGAGGCCCACACCGCGCCGAGCACCGAGCCGAGGAGACCGCCGACCGCGCCGGCGCGCGTCTTC
The DNA here is from genome assembly GCA_022843175.1 of Deltaproteobacteria bacterium. Taxonomy (GTDB): domain Bacteria; phylum Myxococcota_A; class Polyangia; order Polyangiales; family JADJMO01; genus JALHOE01. The sequence goes on along the minus strand of JALHOE010000221.1, from coordinate 2,786 downwards.
TTGGGGGACACCGCCTCGTAGAGCTTGGACTTGCCGAGGAAGCGGCCGGCGAAGTAGCCACCGGTGTCGCCGAACCACGACAGCATCAGCGCGAGGACGACGAAGCCGGGGTCGTAGTCGCGGCGGAGCAGCGCCAGGAAGGCGAGGGGGATCGCGCAGTAGAGCGGGCCGAACGCGAACGTCGCCGAGCGCAGGCCCGCGGTGGCGATGTCTCCGAGGCGGAGCAGCGGGATGAGGACGCCGACGAGCGGGACCGCGATCGCGACGGTGACGAAGACGCGCGGATCCTTGCCGAAGAACCAGATCGACGCGCTGACCGCGACCGTGAGCAGGGTGCCGAGCCACTGCGACGGCTTGTCGTCGGGGGCGACCATCGCGAACAGCTCGAGTGCCGCGACGATCGCGGCGGCGAGGGTCAGGAGGTAGAACCCGATCGGGTGCACCACGTAGAGCAGCGCGAGGATCGCTGGCACCGCGACCACTGCGACGAGGAACCGCGCCGCGAGGTTGGACACGGTCAGGCTCGCACGGTGCTCGTGACGTTGACTGCGGGCTTGCCCACGCGGCCGAATCGGCGCTCACGCGACTGATAGGAGGCGATCGCGCTGTAGAGGTCCTCGTAGGTGAAGTCGGGCCAGAGCTTGTCGGAGAAGACGAGCTCGGCGTACGCGAGGCCGTAGAGCATGAAGTTCGAGATGCGCTGCTCGCCGCCCGTGCGGATGACGAGGTCTGGATCGCCCACGGCGAGCGACGGCATGCGGAGGCGGAGCGCGTCGGCGGTGATGTCGGCCTCGCCGATGCGACCCGCTTTGACGTCGGCGGCGAGCTCGCGCGCGGCCATCGCGATCTCCTCGCGGCCGCCGTAGCTGAGAGCGAGGGTGAGCGTCATCTCGTGGTTGTCGGCGCTCTCGTTGCGGAGAGGGTCGAGCACTGCCCGTACGAAGCCAGGGAGGCGCCCGAGATTGCCAACCGCTTGGAGACGAATGCCGTTGCCGAGGATTTCGCCCCGCTCGGCGATGAGGAACTCCTTGAGGAGGTCCATCAGGGCCGACACCTCGTCCTCGGGGCGCTCCCAGTTCTGCTCACTGAACGCATAGACGGTGAGGGCGCGGACCCCGAGGCGCCGGCAGGCGCGAACCACGCGACGCACCGACTGCGAGCCGGCCCGGTGGCCCTCGGCCCGGGGCTGACCGCGCAGCTGCGCCCAGCGGCCGTTGCCGTCCATGATGATTCCGATGTGGCTCGGAAGGCCTCGCAGCTCGACGACGGGGGAGGTCACGGCGGTCTCGGTACTCCGCGAGGACGGAGCGCGTGCGCTGTTAGCACGCGCTCCGCGCGTATTCCAGGGTCGAACGCTGCGGGAGGGCACCCGGATTCCTGTGGTATGCGAATGCGCGTGCGCCTGCTCCTCGCGGCCCTGGGGATCTGCGCCGCGGCGTGCGGCTCGCGGCCGCCCCTCCAGGCCGCCCCGCGCTCTCCGGCGCACGTGGCCGAGCTCCCACGCGGCAAGCTCGACCTTCGCTTGCCGACCCGGGTCATCAAGCAGGAGATCACGATCGAAATCCGCGACGTCGCGTCCGGGCTCGGGTTCTCCGGCCGTGGCGTGGTCGCGGTGCTGCCGCGGCACGCGCTGCGGATGATCCTGCTCGGACCGGGCGGCACCACGGCGATGGACGTGTGGATCCGCGACGGCCGGTTCCGGGTCGCGATCCCCGCCGTTTCGCGGGTGACGCGCGGCGACGCGTCGACGCCGCGCTCGACGATGCGCGGGATGCCGGTCGACCTGCTGTGGCGCCTGCTCGTCGATCCGTTCGGCGGCCTCGCGTACGCACGGTCGGGGCACCCCACCGAGAGCGGCGAGATCGCGGGCGAGGGGTTCACCGCGTGGATGCGGCGCGGCGAGATCCGCGCACGCTACGGCAACCAGCTGCGCGCTTGGTTCTTCGAGCAGGGGCGGCTGTCGGGGGTCGCGCGCGGCGAGGAGACCGAGGTCGACGGCGCGATCGTGCCGCGGACGGTGGACTACGTCGGGACCGATCCGGCGATGGTGGTGCGCGTGCAGGGGGCGTCGCCGATGGTCGTCGAGGCGGTGCCGCCGGCGCTGTTCGCCGATCCGGATCAGGGGTGATATGAGCCCCTCCATGATCGACGTGCTCGCCATCGCGGCGCGGAGCCCGCTCGGGGTCGGCGAAGCGGCGTGGTCGATCGGCGAGGTGGGCGCGCCCGCGGCCACGTGCATCGGGCCGGACGCGCGGCTCACCGAGGCGGGGCTACGCAAGCCGTTCTGCGCGCGCGCGCCGATCGAGGGCGTCGATCCGGCCACCGCGCTGTTGCTCGCCACGTACGACTCGTTGGTGGTTCCCGGGGGCCGGATCGGCGTCGCGATCGGCACCTCGAGCGGGGGCATGGCCACGGCGGAGCGCTGGTTTCGCACGCGCGATCCGGCGCTCGCGGCGGACGCCACGTACCACGCGCCGTTCCGCGCGCTGCTCGCGCACATGCAGGGCGTGAACGTCGTGCGCGCCACGCACCCGGTCACCGCGTGCTCCGCGTCGACGCTGGCGATCCTCCTCGCGATGCGCTGGCTCGAGGCCGGCGACGTCGACTACGCGATCGCCGGCGGGTACGACGCGCTCACCGTGTTCGTCGCCGCGGGCTTCGAGGCGCTCGGCGCGACGTCGGCGCACCCGCCGCCGCGACCGTTTCGCACGGCGCGCGACGGCATGAACCTCGGCGAGGGCTGCGGGCTGTTCCTGCTCGGGCGGGGGCGCGGCCTCGCGCGGCTC
>JALHOE010000220.1 GCA_022843175.1 Deltaproteobacteria bacterium | reverse complement strand
TCCGACGGCGGCGGCGGGGGCGGCGGCGAGCCCGCGGGCCCGAGCCACTTGAGCAAGTGCTGGACGCTGTTCTGCGTCGAGCCGCAGCCGCACGAGGTCGGCGAGTAGGTGCCGCACTTCGAGGCCTTGTCCTGGAACTGCTTGACCCCGCACCCCTGGAGGTAGGTCATCGGATCTTCGCAGAGGTACTGGTGATCGAGGCCGAGCGAGTGACCGGCCTCGTGCGCGACCACGGCGCACTCCTCCTGATCGGACCCAAACTGCTCGCTGAAGATGTAGACGACCGAGCGCTCGACGACCGCGCTCGAGCAGCTCCCGGTCATCGGGGCGATGCCGCCGATCCCGCTCCCGAGCCCGAGGTTGCCGGGTCGCCCGCCGACGACGGCCTCGATGTGCGGCGCGTCGCCGGGATCGACGTCGGTGATCGTGACGTTGAACCGCGAGAACTTGTCCTTCACGCACGCGACGAGCTTCTTCCAGCGGTCGTCGCCCTTCTTGTACGCGGGGACGCTGGCCGTGAAGCTCGGGATGCTCGAGCGGTTGGTGGAGGAGTTGTTCGAGCCCGGGTAGTACGTCCCGCCGGACTTGTTCATGTAGATCGTGCGGTGCGTGCCGGGGCCGGCCGTGTAGCTCCACTTCGACTCCGCGGTCGACGGCGTGTCGGTCGGATCCTCGTATTTGACGACGCACTTCGCGTTGAGATCGCCCTCGTCGACCGTGTAGTGCGGGCGCTCGGCGAACCCGCCGTCTGCGGTCTGGCAGCCGACCGAGATCGCGGTGAGCGCGAGTGGCAGGGCACCGAATGCGAGCGCAACGTGGAGGGCGCGGGCGCGGGCGGAGTGCGGCATGGACGTGCCGGTTCGCAAGGGCCGTTCCACTTCCGATCACGGCTGATCGCCCACCTCTCACTGGATGATTCCAGGGCCGGCGGAGAGCGGCTGCGCGAGTTGTGAAATCGGCTGCGCAAGTCCGACCGAGTCGCGCAGCGGACGGAATCGCGTATACGTAGGCGAGATGCGCAGCGCGATCCTCCTCCTCGTCCTCCTCGCCGGTTGCTCGGCGTCCGAGACCACGACGCCCACCGCCGACGCGGCGACCGACACGGGGGCTGCCGTCGCGGAGACGTCCGCCGATACCGGCGCGGCCGACACCGGCCGGCCCGACCCGTGGGACGGTGGCCCGCCGAGCGCGGAGTGCGTCACGCACTGCGCGTGCATGAAGGAGAACTGCGCGAAGTACTCGCGCCACCCCTACAAGACCGACAAGGAGTGCACCGACCACTGCGGCACGTTCACCGCGCCGGAGTACAAGTGCTGGTTCTACTTCTGCGGCGAGGCCAAGACGGCCACGAGCAACAACGAGCACTGGTGCGAGCACGCGTGGGGCACCTGGGGCCTCGAGGAATGTCCCAAGTAATGTCGCACGTGACGACGCTGCTCCTCTCCGTCGCGCTGCTCGGCTGCAGCAGCAACGAGCCCGCGGCTGCCACGGCCGAGCCGCCGACCTTCGCGAAGGACATCGTCCCCATCCTCAACCGATCGTGCGGCTCGGCCGACAACGCCTGCCACTCGCGGGTCGCGTTCCACCCGAACAAGGAGCAGGGCTGCCGTGGGTGGCTGGCCCTCGAGGACGCACCGCTCGGGTCGATCGACCCCAAGGACGGCACGGCGACGGGGTGTCCCGACGTCCCGCTCTACGAGCGCCTCACGCAGCTCGACGCCTGGGAGTGCGGACCGCCCTATTTCGCGATGTTTCCGGCGAAGAAGTACGTACGGCCGGGCCAGCCCGAGGCGAGCCACCTCCTCAACAAGATGAACGGTGGGCCGCAGTGCGGCGTGAACGCCGTCATGCCCAAGGGCGGCAAGGCGAATCCCGCCGAGGTAGAAATCATCACCCGCTGGATTAAGGCGGGCGCTCCGCGCTAAACCACCGCCCATGAAATCGCTCCTCCTCGCGCTCCCCCTCGCCCTCCTCGCTGGCTGCGGCAGCGAGGACAGCACCCCGACCACCACGGACACCGGCGTCGCCGCGACCGACACCGGCACCGCGGTCGAGGACACCGGCGCCGCGGTCGAGGACACCGGCGCCGCCGTCGACGCGCCGGCCAAGCCGGCGACGCCCGAGGTCGTCAACGTGATGCCGATGGCCGGCGCGTGGCACGTCACCTGGAAGGCCAACGACACCGCGCTCACCAAGATCGAGCTGTGGCGCAGCAACGACGGCGCCGCGGCCACGCTGGTCAAGGCGCTCGCCGGCACCGCCAAGGACTGGCACGACGGCGCCGCGCCGGGGACGATGGTCAAGTACTGCTGGACGGTGAAGACGTTCCGGGGCGACGCCGCGTCCGATCCCTCGGCCGAGAAGTGCAGCAAGTGAAGGCGCTCCTCCTCGTCGCGCTCGCCGTGCTCGGCGGCTGCGACGGCGAGGTGAGCAAGAAGCCCGCGGCGTCCACGAGCAACACCAAGCGCTATCCGTCCACCGGCGTCACCAAGAAGTTCGAGCTCACGATCAGCGCGTTCGACTGGGAGGTCGCGCCCGGCGCGATCTACTCGGCGGTCGGCTACAACAGGCAGGTCCCCGGCCCGGTGCTCGAGGTCGACGCCGGGGACCGCATCGAGCTCACGCTCATCAACCAGACCGACAAGCCGCACTCGGCGCACACGCACATCGTCGACTTCGATCAGAACAGCGACGGCGTCGGCGAGCACGCGGCCGAAGCGGGCGTCGACTCGGGCGACGGCCACAACAACCACGGCGTGGCGCCGGCCGGCGGCCGCGTGACGGTGGTGTGGAACGCCGTGTACGCGGGCACGTTCCCGTATCACGACCACGCCGGAGGACACGAGGGCGAGCACGAGGGCATGACCGCGGGGCTCGTCGGCGCGCTGGTGGTGCACCCGCCGGACAACCGCGCCGACAAGTTCAACACCGTCGTGCTGATGGACATGGACCTACTCCGCTACAAATCGCTCCCCGGCACCGCCACCGGCGACACGGGGGTCATCGCCGACGGCGAGTTCCGCGGCGGCCACGGCTACATGCACACCATCAACGGCCGCGCCTACGAGGAATGGGTTCCGGTGTTCAGCGCGAAGGTCGGCCAGAAGGTGCGCTGGGGCGTGGTGAGCATCGGCAAGGAGTTCCACACCTTCCACGTGCACGGTCACCGGTGGACGGGCCCCGACGGCGTGCTGACCGACAGCATCAACCTCGGCCCCGGCACCTACTCGACGTTCGACTGGATCGAGGACAACGCCGGCACCTGGCTCTTCCACTGCCACGTCCCCGATCACATGGAGGGCGGCATGATGGGCCACTACATCGTCGAGGGCGGCGCGCCGCCGTCGCACGGGCACTAGTCGTGCGCCGGGCGCTCCTCCTCGTCTCGCTCACGGCATGCACCAGCGAGCCGCGGGCGGAGCCGGTGGCGGACGTGGGCGTCGACAGTTCTTCGCACGACGCGGTCGTCGACAGCCACCTCGCGGACGCGCACGACGGAGCGTCGGACGCGACGCCCGAGCCGCCGCCAAAGGTGCCGGACACGCTCGCCGAGACGGGCCTCTACAAGGACTTCGCCGCGGGCACGCTCGCCGACGGCGTGGTCGCGTTCGACGTCAACTTCCCGCTCTGGTCCGACGGCAGCGAGAAGTCGCGCTACCTGCTCCTGCCGCCCGGCACCACGATCGACACGAGCGATCCCGACCACTGGACCTACCCCAAGGGCACCAAGTCGTGGAAGGAGTTCCGCGTCGGCGGCAAGCGCATCGAGACGCGCTTCATCGAGAAGACCGGCGAGGGCTCGTGGGGGTTTCGCTACGTCGCCTACGCGTGGAGCGAGGACCAGAAGAGCGCGGTGGCGGCGCGCGACGGCGTGAAGAACGCGCTCGGCACCACGCACGACATCCCCTCGCAGGAGCACTGCGATCAGTGTCACAGCGGCACGCGCGACGGCGTGATCGGCCCCGGCGCCCACCAATGGAGCGGTCGCTACGACAAGCTCGGCGCGCTCTTCGCCAAGGTGCCCGCCGCCGTCGAGCCGCCCGGCACCGGCGTCGTCAAGGACGTGCTCGGCTACCTCCACGGCAACTGCGGCTACTGCCACAGCGACCAGGGCCGGTGGGCCGACGCGCGCAAGCTCCGCCTCCGCCTCCGCATCGCGGACACCGTTCCGGCCGAGACGCCCACCTACCGCACGTTGATCAACGTCGACATGGCCCACGCCGACGTCTCCGGCAACCCGTACATCGGCGTCGTCCCCGGCAACCCCGACAAGAGCCACCTCGTCATGCGCATGGAGCGCCGCGATCAGATCTGGGACATGCCGCCCGTGGGGAGCGAGGCCGTCGACACCGCGGCGATGGTCCGCATCCGCGAGTGGATCAGTAATATGCGGTGAGCCGCAGCAGCGCGGTGAGCGGCCAGCCGGGGGTGAAGTGAATGTCCGTCTGCGGCTCGCGCTCCCCGCGCAGGCGCGACGCGTTGGCGAACTGCACCTCGCGCCAGCGGCTGTTGAGCACGTTCTGCACGTCGAGCGCGAGCTCGAACGCGCGGTAGCGATAGCCGGCCGACGCGTCGACGATCGTGAAGCCCTCGGCGGTGAGGCCGTCGCCCGCGGGCCGCGCCGCGATCGCGCGCACCCGCACGCTGCCGAACGCGCCGCTCCGGTGCTTGAACGCGAGCCCCGCGGTCAGCGTCCGCGTCGGCGCGAGCGGGATGGGCTCGCCGCTGAGGAACCGCGGACGCACGAACGTCGCGTCGGCGTCCGCGAAGAGGAACTCGGCGAGCTTCAGGCGCACCCCGAGCTCGGCGCCGAGCCGCCGCGTCGGCCCCTTCGGCTCGGTGGTACCGGCGTCGCCGACCCACACCATCTCGCTCGCGAGGTCGATGCGGAACACCGCCGCCGAGAGCTCGACCCGCTGGCCGCGCACCCTCGTGCCGGCCTCGAACGAGTCCGCGGGGGCGAGCAGCGTGACCGCGCCGCGCGCGTCGTTGCTGTGAAAGCCGCGCCCGTAGTTGAGAAAGAGGTCGATGAAGCGCGCAGGCGAGAGCACGACCGCGAGCTTCGGCGACACAAGGAGCGCGTCGTCCCGGCGCTTGCCGCGCACGCGGACGTCGTAGCGGTCGGCCCGCAGCCCGAGGACGGCGCGGAGGAACGGGAGCAGTCGCGCGTCCTCCTCGAGGTAGGCGCCGAGGCCGGTGTGCGAGACGCGATCGGCGGTCGTGGTGGTGCGGAGCACGCGCGCCGTCGACGCGAAGAGGCCGTTGCCGATCTCGTCGTGCCGGCCCTGGAGCCCCACCGTCGTGGCGAACGCGCCGCGCGTATACCGGTAGAAGAAGTGCGCTCCGCCGAGCGTGCGGGCGTCGGTCTGCGCGATCTGGTCGCCGTTCACCGGATCTCCGGCGAAGAACGTGAAGTTCGAGAACAGCTGGAAGCGGTAGCGCACCGCGTACGCGAGCGCGTTCACCTCGTGCGCGCCCTCGCGGTACCTGTACGAGCCGCTGAGCTGGTGGCGCTCGGTGTGGCCGCCGTCGGTCGGGTCGATCGCGCCGAATGGGTCGTTCGCCATCGCGCGCAGCGGCAGCTGGCCCGACGCGTTCCACCGGCCGGCGTACGACATGACCGTGAGCGCGAGCGAGCTCCGCGGAAACAGCCGGGTGACGCGGCCGAACAGGTTGTATTTGCGGAAGCGCTCGGGGTTGACGAACGGGCCGTTGGCGGTGGCGACCTCGCCGGCGAGCATCGTCTTCCAGTCGTCGCCGAGGTCGGGCGCGAACAGCACTACGGCGCGCGCGGAGCCGAAGCTGCCGCCCTGCAGGGTCGCGCTCGACTCGTGCGCGTGATCCGCGAGCCGCACGTCGATGGCGCCGGCGGTGGCGAAGTCGCCGTAGCGCGCGACGTAGGGGCCCTTGCTGGCGGAGATGCCGGTGATGAGCTCGGGAATGAGGAAGTGCGGATCGATCCACCCCTGCCCGTGGGCGTGGGTGGGCATGTTGATCGGCACGCCGTCGACGAACATCGCCACGTCGGAGCCGTGGTCGGCGTCGAACCCGCGGAGGAAGTACTGATACGCCTTGCCGCCGCCGGCGTGCTGCACCACGAACAGGCCGGGCACCGCGGCGAGCGCGTCGCCCACCCGCACCCGGGGACGGAGCGCGAGGTCGCGCCGGCGAATGTCGTCCGAGGAGGCCGACGTGCGCTCGCTCTCGGCGGTCACGACGATCTCCTGGTGGGCTCGCGCCGCGCGCGGCAGCGCGAGACAGAAAAGAGCAGCGACGACGGCCCCGACGCGCACGTTAACCGAGGCGCACGTAGCACGAACGGCTAGGCTCGCCGACGCCCATGACCCCCGAGCTCGGCGAGCACGTCGCCACGCACCGATACTCCACCAAGGAGGAGCAGCGCTTCCTCCTCATCGGCGCCGCGGTGGTCGTCGCCGGCGCCGTCGCCCTCGCCTACAACCGCGCGCTCGGCATCCTCATCATCGGCGGCGCGGTGCTGTTCGACGTGCTCACGCTCGCCAAGGTGTTGCTCGCGCTCCTGGGCAGCGGCGGCGTCATCGAGCGCCACGAGCACGGGCTGCGCGTGATCCGCCGCGGCCGCGAGCAAGCGATCCCCTTCGGGAAGATCCGCGCGATCCACCGCTGGCGCAGCAGCTTCGAGACGCTCGAGCGCAAGCCGGGGGCGTTCGCGGTCGCGAGCCCGTTCCGCAAGATCACCGGCGAGCGCAAGGCGAAGAACCTCTGGCGCTACCGCGTCGTCACCGACGGCGAGCCGCTCGTCCTCGACCGCCACTGGACCGACCTCGTCCCGCTCGTCGACGCGGTCGTGGCCGCCCGGCGGAGCGCGCGACTCCCCGACGATCGGCGCGCCCTCGCCGAGGGCTCCGAGGCCGTGTTCGGTCCGGTCACCCTCACCGCCGACGAGGTGGTGGTGCGCGGCCGCGCGCTGCCCTGGACCGACGCCCGCGACGTCACCCTGATGCAGGGCCAGCTCGTCGTCCGGCGCAAGCCCAATCGTCAGTTCGCCGTGCTCGACGTGGCCGACGTCCCCGACGTCGACGTCCTGCTCGAGCTCGCGCGCTCGCTCCCCGGCGGTTCGGAGACGCCCGAGACCCCGCCCACGTAAAGCCGGCTATCCTCCCGCCATGCTGCGCTTCAGCGACGACCCGCAAACCGCCGACAAGCAGATGCGTGCGGTGATCTTCTACCTCACGACGTTCGGGTACATCGACGGCGATTTCGACCAGTCCGAGAAGGCCTTCGTCCGCGACTACATCAGCAAGCTCGTCGCCTCGCGCGTCGAGGGCGCGGTCGACGACGCCGCGCTGCAAAAGGAGCTGATCGGCAAGTACACCACCCACTTCCTCGAGGTGTTCGAGCTGATCGATCGCCAGGTGCGCGAGCTGTTCACCGAATCGGTCGCCGAGGGCGAGAACCAGACCGACTTCGTCCACGCCAAGCTCAAGCTCCGCTGCTTCGAGATCTTCAAGAGCTTCGGCAAGGAGGACCAGGACCAGCTGCTCGACACGGTCGACGAGCTGATCGCGGCCGACGGCCAGGTGCACCCGGCCGAGCAGAAGTTCCGGAGCGAGCTCGCCACGCTGCTCGTCGAGGACCCGGGCATCGAGCTCGTCGAGGAGGCCGCGATGTCGCGCCCCCGCGTGAGCGACGTCGAAGCGCACCCGGTCCCCTCGATCGAGAACCACCCGTTCTTCGGCCGCGTCGAGACGCACTACTCCGCGTCGCCCTACAAGCTCGCGACCCAGGTCAAGGCCGACCGCGCGCTCCTCGACCGCGTGATGGCGATCTGGGACGAGCAGCGCAAGACGGGCAAGGGCAAGCTCGCCGGCCACAAGTCGTTCACCGACTTCAAGGGGCAGACGCCGTTCCTCGACGGGCACGTCTACGTGTTCCCCGACCAGCCCGGCATGGCCCACGACATCACCGTGCTCGGCGATCTGCACGGCTGCTACTCGGTGCTCAAGGCGGCGATCCTCCAGGCGGACTTCCTCAACAAGGTCAACGCCTACAACGCCGACCGCTCCCTGCCGCGCCCGTCGCTGGTGCTCCTCGGCGACTACATCGATCGCGGCATGTTCAGCTACCAGGGCGTGCTCCGCACCGTGCTCCAGCTGTTCGCCACGGTGCCCGACCACGTCTACGTGCTGCGCGGCAACCACGAGTACTACGTCGAGTTCAAGGGCGCGATCTACGGCGGCGTGAAGCCCGCCGAGGCGATCAACACGCTCAAGCCGCACGTCTCGCCCGAGGTCTTCCAGCACTACTCCAAGCTGTTCGAGGCGATGCCGAGCATGCTCGCCTTCGACCGCACGCTGTTCGTCCACGCCGGCATCCCCCGCGACTCGCTCATCAAGGAGCGCTGGAAGGATCTCTCCACGCTCAACGATCCGGACATCCGCTTCCAGATGATGTGGTCCGATCCGAGCAGCGCCGACGTCATCCCCTCCGCGCTCCAGGAGCAGTCCGCGCGGTTCCCGTTCGGTCGACTGCAGTGCCAGGCCTTCCTCCAGCGCATCGGCTGCCACACGCTGATTCGCGGCCACGAGAAGGTCGAAGAGGGCTTCCGCCGCACCTACGACGATCCCGAGCAGCTGCTCATCACGCTGTTCTCCTCCGGCGGAAAGACGAACGACGACCTGCCGCCCGAGAGCGGCTACCGCTCGGTGACGCCGATGGCGCTCACCATCAAGCACAAGGACGGCCAGAGCGACATCACGCCGTGGCGCGTCGACTACGAGCGCTACAACGATCCCTCGCGCAACGCCTTCTTCCAGGTCGCGCCCGAGATCGAGCACCGCGTCGACTAGCTTGGATTAGAGCGCGCCGATGGGCAGCGGGTGCGCGGCGGTCGGGAACATCGCCCTCGCGCGCGCGCGACGCTCGAGGAGGCGTCGCTCGAGGAGCGCGCGATCCGCGAGCTCGGCGTCGACCCGCGCGCGGAGCGCGGAGAAGTACGCGTCGCGCCCCTCCTCGTGGCCGTCGAGGAGCGCTCGGCCGTAGTCGTTCGTCGCGGCGCGCACGACGGTGCGGATGTGGGCGTCGGTCGGGTTCTCGCGCGCCGCGGGCAGGAGCGCGCAGCGCTTGTCGGAGAAGATGTCGTTCCGGTCGTCCACGAGGCGGATGGCGCGCACCGTGCTCAGCGACAGCACGCCGCGCGACACGAGGTACTCCTCGATCCGGAGATCGATCTCCGAGCGGATGGGGAGCAGCTGCGGGAAGTCGTCGCGCGCGATCGGGCGGGTGATCCCCGAGCCGACCGCGGCCGCCGGGTCGACCACCAGCTGCAGCGGCACCGTGTCGAACGCCGAGGCCCATTGCAGCTCGGTTTGGCAGAACACCGAGGCGAGCAGCGCGCGCACGTCGGTGCGGGGGCCGAGGCCGTCGACGACGAAGGCGCGGATCGCGTTGCGCATCACGCCCTCGAGGGCGTTGGCGAGAGCCGCGCGCTTGGTGGTCGCGAGCTGGTTGCTCTCGCTGACGATCGACGCCGTCTCGCCGCTGTAGGCGCCGGGGACCTCGTCGCGGGTGCTGACCCACGACGTCCACGGATCGGCGAGCGTCGCCATGAGCGGGCCGCCGTGCACATGGCAGCCGAAGCAGCGGGCGGTGGGCTCGCTGCGGGTGGTGGTCGCGCCGTCGCGCGCCCCGACGATCGTCTTGACCGCCGAGCCCTCGCGCACGATGCGCTGCACGCCGCCGTCGTCGAAGACATAGAAGTTGTAGAGCCCCGTCCTCCGGTCGAGCGCCATCACCTCGATCGGCGCGCGCGCCAGCGGATCGGCGGCGGGGCGCGCCGGGTCGGTGGGCATCACGGTCATCAGCCCGAACGACACGGCGACGCCGTCGAGCGACTCGGGCTTGGGGTTGCACCCGGTGACGATCGCCCGCGGCACCGGCGCCGCCGTGGGGATCGTCACCTCGGCGAACCGCGTCGCCCGCTCCTCGATGACGAAGATCTCGCGCGAGTCGGCGCGCGGGCAGGCGCGGCCGACGCCGAACAGCGCCTCGTGCTCGGCGAACGTGCGCGGCGCGCGCGCCGGATCGCGGCCGAGCACGTCTGCTACGCGGTCGTCGCCGAAGAGCGGCGCGGCGCGCGGCGCGAGCTCTTCGCGGGCGCTGCACCCGAGGAACGCGAGGGCGAGAGCGACGTGCCGCACCGCCCCACTGTGGCTCAGGAGGCCGCGAGCACAAAGTCGAACGTCGCGCGCTTCTCGCCCGCGGCCACGTCCTCGAGCTTCATGATCAGGGGCTTCTTGATGAAGGGGTCGATGCCGTTGTACGGATCGCCCTCGAAGTAGAGCTGCGTCGTGAGCAGGCGGTGTCCGGCCGACGAGACCTTCACGTGGATGTGCGCCGGGCGGTACTGCGCGCCGTTGAGGTAGTGGCCGGGGATGATCGTCTTGACCTCGTAGTAGCCCTTGGCGTCGACCTTCGCGCGACCGCGGAGGCGGAAGTCCGAGGGGGGCACCATCAGCGTGCCGTCGTTGTCGTAGTGGCCGTCGGCGTCGGCCTGCCACACGTCGACGAGCGCGTCGGTGAGCGGGACCGCGCAGCCGACGCCATAGACCCGCCCGCGCAGCGTCAGGAGCACGCCCTTGGAGACGCCCGCGCGCAGATCGGTGCGGAACGGCGCCGACGCGCGGTAGTACGGACCCTCGATGTTGGTGGCCGTCTCCATGCAGCCCGGCGTGGGGAACGTCGTGTCCGGCGCCGCATCGGCAGCGGCGTCGGCGAGCGTGCCGGTGTCGGACGCGGCGACGCCGGTGTCGGCGGCGGGCGCGGTCCCGGTGTCGGGGGTGGCCGGGCTCGCCCCGGTCTCGGACGCGCCCCCGCAGCCCGCGAGCGCCACGGTTCCGAGCGCGCCGAGGGTCGTGAGGGCCGTGCGCCGATCGAGGACTTCCGGGAAGTAAGCCATGCCCTCAGCGTGAGGCTTCCCGGCATAAAGAAAAGAAGAATGTTCCACCCAGCGGTGTATCGCCGGCATTCACAATCCGGCCGCGAACACCGCGAATTGCGCGGGCGCGGTGTGATACCGTGCGAAGCCGTGGTCGACGTCCCCCATCCGCCTGCTCGAGGCCGTCGGTACGTCCTGCTGGTGATCGGCGAGGGCGCCGTGGGAACCCACCCGCTACCCGACTCCGGGCGCGTGACGATCGGTCGCGCCCCGACCAACGACGTGATGATCGACGACCCGTCGATCTCGCGAAAGCACGCCGTCCTCCACCTCGGTCCCTCCGGCGTTCGCATCGAGGACCTCGGCAGCGCCAACGGCACCCGGGTCTGCGACTCCAAGCTCTTCACGCCGCGTCCGGTGGACATGCAGCGCACCGCGGAGCTCCTCGACCGCAAGGTCGAGCCCGGGCTGCCCGTGCCCGTCACCCCGGACACCGTCGTCAAGATCGGCGCGGTCACCCTCGTCGTGCAGTCGTCGAGCTCGGGCGCGCGACCGCGCCGCCTCTGGCCGCACGGCTACTTCGAGGGCTGCCTCGAAGAGGAGTGCGCGCGCGCCGAGCGCTCCCGCTCGAAGTTCGCGCTCCTGCGCATCCGCGTGGACGGCAAGGAGTCCTCGCGCGGCCTCGTCGAAGAGGTGCTCGCCGAGGCCACCCGCACCATCGACGTCATCGCCACCTACGCCCCCGGCGAGTACGAGCTCCTGATCATCGACGCCGACCCGCAGCGCGCCGAAGAGGTCAAGAAGCGCATCGCCGCCGGCCTCGTCGACCGCGGCGCCGCGGCGTCGACCGGCATCGCCTTCTATCCGCAGGACGGACGCAGCCCCGAGTCGCTCGTCGCGCGCGCCAACCAGCGCCTCGAGGGCGCCGAGGCCGAGCCCGCGAGCGACGCGAGCAGCGCGGTCGTCGTCGTCGACCACGCGATGCAGCGCCTCTATGCGCTCGCCGAGCGCATCGCCGACAGCACGATCTCGGTGCTGGTGCTCGGCGAGACCGGCGTCGGCAAAGAGGTCCTCGCCGAGACGATCCACCGCCTCTCGCCCCGCAGAGACAAGCCGTTCGTGAAGCTCAACTGCGCGGCCTTCACCGAGTCGCTCCTCGAGAGCGAGCTGTTCGGCCACGAGCGCGGCGCCTTCACCGGCGCGGTGGCGCAGAAGCAGGGCATGCTCGAGTCCGCGCACGGCGGCACCGTCTTCCTCGACGAGATCGGCGAGATCACCCACGCCACGCAGGTAAAGCTCCTGCGCGTCCTCGAGGAGCGAAAGGTCACGCGCGTCGGCGCGCTCAAGCCGCGCGAGATCGACGTCCGCTTCGTGGCCGCCACCAACCGCGATCTCGAGGCCGAGGTCGCCGCCGGCAACTTCCGCGAGGACCTGTTCTTCCGCCTCAACGGCATCCCGCTGGTGATCCCGCCGCTCCGCGATCGCCCGGTCGAGATCGAGCCGCTCGCCCGCGCGCTCATCGCGCAGATCTGCCGCAAGGCGTCGCGCCCGGAGCCCGACCTCACCCAGCCGGCGATCGAGGTGCTGCGCCGCTACTCGTGGCCCGGCAACATCCGCGAGCTGCGCAACGTGATGGAGCGCGCGGTGCTGCTCGCCGGCCGCGGCGCGATCACGCCCGAGCACCTCCCCGTCGAGAAGATGGTGATGACGCTCCCCGCGCGCCGCCCTTCGCTCGCCCCACCGCCGCTGCCGGCGCCGCGGAGCGCGCCCAACGCGCCCCCGCCCAAGTCCCGCCCGCCTACCGTCGGCCTACCGCCCGAGTTCGAGCAAACGCTCCCGGTCGCGCGCCCCACGGCGCCGCCCGGCGCCGACGGCAACGCGCTCAAGAGCGGCGTCGAGATGGTGGAGCGCGATCTCATCATCCGGGCCCTCGAACAGTGCGCCGGCAACCAGACGCAGGCTGCGAAGCTGCTCGGCATCTCCCGCCGCACCCTGGTGAGCCGCCTCGAGCAGTACAACCTGCCCCGTCCCCGCAAGGGCCTGAACGAGCGCTAGGAGCCGCTTGGTCAGCGGCGGGTGGCGCGGGCGGTGGTGATGATGGTGTCGCCGAAGAGCGCCACCGTGGCCTCGATGCGTGGTGCAGGCTCGCCCCTCGCGAGCGTGAGCGTGACCTCGGCGTGAGTGAACGATTCGGAGAGCGCGGGCAGCGTGATCTCGGCCTCGCGGAACGCGACGTAGCGGCGGAGCCCGGGCGCGATGGCCTTGTAGACCGCCTCTTTGAGCGAGAACGCGGCGAGGATCTGCAGCGGGTCGTCGATGCGCGCGAGCTCGCTCTCCGTGAGGATCATCTCGGCGACGCCCTCGCGGGGCACGCGGACGAGCTCGACGTCGACGCCGAGATCGAAGCCGGCGTCGAGCGCAGCGAGCGCCACCGCGCGGGCGGACTTGTGGCTCACCGAGCCGACGAAGCCGCTCGGCAGTAGAGGTGCGCCGCGGTCGTCGGTGCCGATCGCGGGGCGGTCTCGGAGCCCGAGGTGCGCGAGCGCGACGGCGAGGGCGCTGCGACCGGCCACGAACGAGGCGCGACGATGCTCGGTAAAATCGCGGGCACGCGCGAGCTCTTCGGGGTGGAGCGCGTGGGGCTCCGTGACGTCGTCGACGATGGCGAGCACGCCGTGGGGGTGATCGATCAGCCGCTCCTTCACGCTGCGGATGTCATATCCGAATGACTCGCGGAGCGCCTCCGTGCGCGTCCGATTTGCGCGCTACACTCGTTCCGCATGTGGCCCTGGCGGCGCGACCCTGCCGCGATCCCGAAACCCGGCGAGATCCTCGCTGGGAAATACCGCGTCGAGAAGGTCATCGGCGTCGGCGGGATGGGCGTGGTCGTCGCAGCGCGGCACACCAAGCTCGATGAGCCCGTCGCGCTCAAGCTGCTGCGCCCGCAGGTGATGCGCTCGCGGGACGACGTCGCGCGGTTCCTTCGCGAGGGTCGCGCGTGCAGCAAGCTCAAGAGCGAGCACGTCGTGCGAATCCTCGATCTCGGCGAGCTGCCGGGCGAGATCCCGTACCTGGTGATGGAGCGGCTCGAGGGCCGCGATCTCGCCGCGGTGCTCCGCGAGCACGGACCGCTCACGGTGCCGCAGGCGCTCGACACGGTGCTCGAGGCGTGCGAGGCCGTCGCCGAGGCGCACGCGCTCGGGATCGTCCACCGCGACCTCAAGCCGGCCAACTTGTTCCTCGCGCGCGCGCCCGGCGGCTCGGCGTGCCTCAAGGTGCTCGACTTCGGGATCTCCAAGCTGCACGACGAGGCCGATCTCTCGCTGACGGCCACGCGCACGCTGATGGGCTCGCCGTTGTACATGGCGCCCGAGGTGATGCGCTCGGCGCGCGACGCCGACGCGCGGTCGGACGTGTGGGCGCTCGGGTGCATCCTCTACGAGCTGCTCACCGGCCTCACGCCCTTCCAGGGCGAGACCGTCACCGAGCTCTGCGCCCGCGTCCTCGAGGAGACGCCGCGCTCGATCGCGCGCTTCCGCGACGACGTGCCGCCGGGGCTCGAGGCGGTGATCCTGAGGTGCCTCGCCAAGAAGCCCGAGGGCCGCTTCCCCAACGTGTCGGAGCTCGCGACGGCGCTCGCCTCGTTCGCGGGGCGAAGGGGCGTGGTCGAGCTCGAGGCGATCGACCGCGTGGTGCGCGCGGCCGAGGACCGACACCGGCGCGCGCGCGGCGGGCGCGACCTCCTCCTCGTCGACCTCGCCCGTCCCCCGCTCGGCCGACGACTCGGGCGACGGCACGCTGCGCGGGTGGGGCACGACCCGCGGCGTGCCCCCGTCGAACAAACGCGTCGCGGCGATCGTCCTCGCGGCAGTGGCCGCGGTGACGACGATGTTGGTCGCGATCTTCCTGCTCGCGCGCCGGCCCGCGCCGCCC
>JALHOE010000219.1 GCA_022843175.1 Deltaproteobacteria bacterium | reverse complement strand
CGCGCACCTGCGCGGCACGCTCACGCTGAAGCTCGGGTCGATCACGCGGGTGGTCACGCGCGAGTCCCTCGGCGCGCGCATCGACGAGCTGCGGCTCTCGGCGCTCGGGCGCGAGCTCGCCGATCCCGGCTCTGCGCTGCGCAGCGCCTCGCGCGCGCCCTCGGTCGCCCTCGGCGTCCCGATCGCGCTCGATCCCAAGCTCGCGCTCCTCGCCCTCGGCGAGCTCAAGGACGACCTCGACGAGCCCGCGCAGGACGCGAAGGTCGACCTCGACAAGCGCAAGGTCATCCCCGAAATCGCCGGTCGCCGGATCAAGGTCTACGAGACGCTCGCGGCGCTCGACGACGCGCTGCGCACCGGCAAGGACACCGTCGAGATCGCGTTCGAGCCGATCCAGCCGGGGGTCGACGTCGCGGCGCTCAAGGACGTCGACCTCAGCGAGACGATCGGGTTCTTCGAGACCAAGTACGCGACCGACCACAAGCACGCGGACCGCACCTTCAACCTGCGAATCGCCGCGTCGCGGCTCAACGGCAAGGTCATCCTCCCCGGCGAGACCTTCGACTTCAACGCGGTCGTCGGTCCGCGCGACGAGGCGCACGGCTACCGGGTCGCGAAGGTGATCGCCGACGGCGAGCTCGTCGACGGCATCGGCGGCGGCACGTGCCAGATCAGCGGGACGCTGCACGGTGCCGCCTTCTTCGCCGGGCTCGAGGTCGTGGCGCGCACGCCGCACACCCGTCCGTCGTCGTACATCAAGATGGGCCTCGACGCGGCGGTCGCCTACCCGCACGTCACGCTCAAGTTCCGCAACCCGTTCGCGCACCCGGTCGTGCTGAAGGAGACCGTGATCGGAGGCGTCGTGCGGGCCGAGATCCTCGGACCGAAGCGCGCGCGCATCGTCACCTTCGTGCGGAAGATCGACGAGATCCTGCCGTTCGGCGAGCGCGAGGTGAAGGACGACCGCCTGCCGGCCGGGGTCCGGGTGATCACCCAGCGCGGGATCCCCGGCTTCAAGGTCCGCCGCTACCGCGTCGTCCGCGACGGGGTGAACGCGGTGCGCGAGAAGACGTTCGACACCTACCCGCCCACCCAACAGATCGTGCACATCGGTACCGGTGCGGATGTGTCCGGCGGCAAGCCGATCTCGGACGATCACCCGGAGTATGTCGTCGACGAATACCTGACGATCACCCAGGGCGCGGCGTCGGGCGGACCCGACGGGATGGACGAAGTGCGCGTCGCCGGGAAGACCGGGACCAAGGGCTGGACGCGGAAGTATACCACCGGATCGGTCACGGCTGTGCCCGACGGCGAGGACGAGGAGACGCCGAAACCCTCGAAAAAGATCGCGTCGCGGAAGCACAAATAGGCTGGTTTGTGTTCTCATCGGAGCGTGGCGAACGCGCCGAAGCACAAGCCCCTCATGGGGCCCGACGCGCTCACGGACGCCTCGACGATCGAGGTGCTCGAGCGTGAGCTCGCGCGCGCGTATCGCATCGAACGCGCGCTCCGCGACGTCGGCCTGGCGCTCGGCACCACCCTCGATCTCGACGCGCTCCTGCGCCTGATCCTCGAGCGCACGACCGAGGCGCTCGAGGCCGAGCGCGCCACGCTGTTCCTCCTCGAGAACAAGCCCGACAAGTCGACCGATCCGCCCACGCGCTGGGAGATGCTGCTCGTCTCGCGCGTCACCGAGGGCGGCTCGATCGACGAGATCGCGCTCCACCTGGGCGAGGGCATCGCCGGCGAGGTCGCGCGCACCGGCAAGGTCGCCAACGTGCGGGACGCCTACAAGGACCCGCGCTTCTCCAAGGCGTGGGACGAGCGAAGCGGGTTTCGCACGCGCTCGGTGCTCTGCGTGCCGCTCCGCAGTCAGCTCGGCCGCGTCGTCGGCGTCATCCAGGTCCTCAACAAGCGCCCCGGCATCAACGAGGACGCGTACTTCGACGACGACGACGAGGCGCTGCTCATGGCGCTCGCCACCCAGGCCGCGGTGTCGATCGAGCAGGCTCGGCTGTTCGTGTCGATCCTCGACAAGAACCGCGAGCTCTCCGCCGCGCGCGCGCAGCTCGAGAAGAAGGTCCAGGACCTCGCCGTCCTGTTCGCCATCGAGCGCGCGACCGCGCGCGCCACCACCCAGGCCGATCTGGCGACAGCCATCCTGCCCGAGGCGGCCAAGGCGCTGTCGGCGCGCACCAGCTACGTCGTGCTCGCCGACGAGAGCGGCGACCTCAACCTCCTGCACCTCGAGACCGACGCGGCCGAGGTCGTCGACGCCGCGCTGATCCCGCCCGACCGCTCGTCGCTCATTCCGAGCGGGCCCACGAGCGTGCGGCTCCGTCGCGGCGGCTTGCGTCGCCTGCGCATCAAGGCGGGCGAGGGGCTCGTCGGCGCGGCGATCCGCACCGGCCAGGTGCTCGTCGTGCCGGACATCTCCAAGGATCCGCAGCGCAGCCTGCGCATCCGCGAGGCGCTCTTTCCGCGCGGCGACGACGAGGGCGCGCCCACGGCGATCGTGCCGCTGCTCGACGAGAGCGACGAGGCGTTCGGGGCGCTCGCCGTGATCCGCCGGCCCGGCGATCCCGTGTTCAGCAAGGACGACGTCGAGCTGCTCCGTCTGATCGCCCTCAACGCGTCCACCGGCTTCCAGCTCGAGCTCGCGCGCGAGGCGAGGGTGCGCGAGGAGCGCCTCACGACCATCGGCTCGCTGCTCTCGGGCGTGCTCCACGACCTCAAAACGCCGCTCACGGTGATCAGCGGCTACGTCCAGCTCATGGCCACCGAGGCCGACGAAGAGGCGCGCGAGGAGTACGCCGAGCTGATCCACAAGCAGTTCGACCACGTCGGCGCGATGCAGAAGGAGATCCTCGCCTTCGCCCGCGGTGAGCGCACGGTGTTCCTCCGGCGCGTCTACCTGCAGAAGTTCTTCACCGAGATCGAGGACCACCTTCGCCACGAGATCGCGCGGCGCAAGGCGCGGGTCGAGCTCCGGGTCCAGCTCCACGACCGCGGCACCGTGCGGTTCGACGAGGCGAAGATCACTCGCGCGGTGCACAACCTCGCGCGCAACGCGATCGAGGCGATGGGCGAGCGCGGCGGCACGCTGACGATCACCGTCAACCAGGTGCCGGGCGCGCTGACGATCTCGGTCGCCGACACCGGTCCCGGCATCCCGCGCGAGGTCGAGGAGCGCCTCTTCCAGTCGTTCGTCACCTCGGGCAAAGCCACCGGCACCGGCCTCGGCCTCGCGATCGTGAAGAAGATCGCCGAGGACCACGGCGGCAGCATCGAGTACGCCTCGTCCCCGAGCGGCGCCACGTTCACCCTGAAGATCCCCCAGGACGCGGCCAACCCAGCCCTCAAGCGCATGCCCACCGGCGGCGGCTAGCGCCGGAGCCGCGCGCGTCAGCGAGCGGGTTGCCAAACGACCCGGTCGGTTGGTTGTGCTGACAACCCGCTCCCTGACGGTCGCGGCTCAGAGGAACCGAGCGAAGAGGATGGCCAGCTCGCCGAGCATTCGTCGGAAGAAACCTCGCGCGCGCAGCACCTCGTGCGTCCACTCGATGGAGCGGGCGATGTCCCGCTCGATCGACGTCTTCATGACCGCGGCGAAGCGCCGGCTGTCGATCGCGAGGTTGACCTCGAGGTTGTAGCGAAAGCTGCGGTGGTCGAGGTTGTAGGAGCCGACGGTGGAGAAGTGCGCGTCGACGACCGCGGTCTTCGAGTGGAGCACCGCGCCGCCGTACGCCCAGGCCCGCACGCCCTTCTTGGTCAACCGCTCGAGGGTGGCCTCGACCGCCCACTGCACGAGCGGGACGTCGCCCCGCTCGGGCACGACGATCCGCACCTGCACGCCACGACGCACCGCGCGCAGCAGCGCCCGCCGGATCCCCCAGTCGGGGACGAAGTAGGCGTTGACGATGTCGATCGAGCTCCTCGCCTCGAGGATCCAGCGAAGGTACGTGGTGCGGATCGCGCGCCGCGCGCGCCACCCGCGTCCGTTGGCCATCGCCCACACCGGGCTCGTCGGGATGGCTTCGATCGGCTCGATGTCGCGCGGCAGGAGGTGGGGATCGCGTCGTTCGCGCCGCTTGAGCACCCGCTTCCACGTTGCGTAGAACAACGTTCGCAGCTCTCCCGCCGCGGGGCCCCGCACCTCGACCATGTCGTCGCGCCAGCCCTCGCCTCCCTGCGCGAGCGACGCCCACTCGCGCCCGATGTTGAGGCCGCCGGTGAAGGCGACCGCGCGATCGCACACCAGCAGCTTCCGGTGATCGCGGAACGCCCACCGCTGCGACGTGCCGCGGAAGACGAACAGCGGGTGGTACTCGCGCACGTCTGCGCCGTTCGCGCGGAGCTCGTTGAACATCTCGGGATCGACCGGCGTGCTCCCGAACGCGTCGAAGATCACGCGCACCGTCACGCCGGAGCGCGCGCGCTCGGCGAGGGCGTCGCAGAACTGCCGCCCCACGGCGTCCGAGCCGAACCAGTAGAACTCCATCACGATCTCGTCGGAGGCCGCCCCGATCGCGGCGAGCATGGCCGGGTAGGCCTCGCCGCCGTCGCGGAGCAGACGCACCTCGTCATCGCGGACCGGGACGGTCGACGCGTCGGGCGCCGCCCGCTGGGTGGCGCGAGCGATCGCGGCGAGGGTGCCGGTCATCCCGCGCTGGCCGTGATCGCAGCGTCGAGATCGAACGCCCCGTCGAGGAGGGCACGACCGACGACCACGGCGAAGATGTCGTGCGCACGGGCGAGGGCCTGCAGATGGTCGAGCGATCCGACGCCGCCCGACGCGATCACGCGCCGCCCGCTGTCGCGCGCGAGCGCGGCCGTGCTCTCGACCGCGGGGCCGCCGCGGGTGCCGTCGCGGGCGACGTCGGTGAAGAGGAGCGAGTCGAGGTCGAGCGCCGCGAAGCGCCGGGCCACGTCGAGCGCGGTGAGGTCGGACGTCTCGGTCCATCCCTCGATCGCGACCCTCCCGTCGCGCGCGTCGACCGCGAGGATCACCCGGCCGGGGTGCTTCTCCGCGATCGCGTCGACCAGCGCCGGATCGCGGACCGCCGCGGTGCCGAGGACAACCCTGGAGACGCCGCGCGCGATCAGCGCGTCGACCGTCTCGAGGCTACGGATGCCGCCGCCGACCTGCACGCCCTCGCCGAACGCGTCGCAGATGCGCGAGAGCAGCGCGTGCTGCACCGGCTTGCCGGTGCGCGCGCCCTCGAGATCGACGAGGTGGAGGCGCTTCACGCGGCCGCGGAGCGCCCGGGCGTGCGCGATCGGATCGAGGTCGAAGCGCGTGACCTTCGCGTAGTCGCCCTGGTGCAGACGCACGACCGCGCCGTCGAGGAGATCGAGGGCCGGGATCAGCTCCATGGGGCGAAGCTTCCCTCAAAGTCCACGGCGAAGGAACGATTCGAGCAACGACAGGCCCGCGCGCTGGCTCTTTTCCGGGTGAAACTGGGTGGCGAGGAGCGGGCCATCCGCCAGGGCAGCCGTGATCTCGAGGCACCCGTAGGTGGCGGTGGCCGCGACCAGCTCCGGATCGTCGGGCATCGCGTGGTAGCTGTGCACGAAGTAGAACCAGCCGGGCCCCGGCTTGTCGGTGCAGAGTACGTCGCGCGCCGCCGCGCCGCCGCGCGTGGAGAGCAGGTGCGGCTCGTTCCAGCCCATGTGCGGGACCTTCAGGCGGCGACCCTCGAAGACGAGGTCGTCGGGGATGCGACGCACCGCCCCGCGGTAGACGCCGAGGCCGCGCGCGCCGGGGGCCTCGTCGCTCTCGTCGAGCAGCAGCTGGAGGCCGAGGCAGATCCCGAGATACGGCGTGCCGCGCGCGATCGCCTCGCGGATGACCTGACCGATCGCGCCGCCGTCCCGCGCGAGCGCCGCGGCGCCGTCGCGGAAGGCGCCCTGACCGGGGACGATGATCCGCTTGGCGTGGGCGATGGCGTCGACGTCGTGGGTGACGATCGGCGTGCCCGCGCCGGCGAGCTCGGCCGCGACGGTGACGGCCTTCTCGACGCTGCGCAGGTTGCCGAGCCCGAGGTCGACGATCGCGAGCTCCATCAGTCGGTCAACGTCCCCTTGGTCGACGGCACGCCGCTCACGCGCGGATCGAGCCTGGTTGCAGCCTCGAGCGCCTTGGCGAAGGCCTTGAAGGAGATCTCGATGACGTGGTGGAGGTTGTCGCCCCGCTGCTTCTCGAGATGGAGGTTGCAGAGCGCGCCGCGGGCGAAGCCCTCGAAGAAGACCTCGGCGAGCTCGACGTCGAAGGTGCCGAGCTTCGCCTTGGGGAGCGCGACCTCCCACACGAAGAACGGGCGGCCCGAGAGATCGAGCGTGCAGGCGACGCGCGCCTCGTCCATGGGGAGCAGGGCCCACCCATAGCGCCGGATGCCGCCGCGGTCGCCGAGCGCCTTGGCGACCGCCTGGCCGAGCACGATCCCGAGGTCTTCGGTGGTGTGGTGACCGTCGATCTCGACGTCTCCGGTGGCGCGCACCGTGAGGTCGAACAGGCCGTGTCGGGCGAGCTGCTCGACCATGTGGGTGAGGAACGGCAGCGGCGTCTGCACGTCGTGCTTGCCGGTGCCGTCGAGGCCGATCGTCACAACGATCTGCGTCTCCTTCGTCTTTCGCTCGATCGTCGCCGAACGCATCGCGTCAAACTGTAGCACCTTCGCCGAGGACCACGTTGTCGATCAGCCGCGTCGTGCCGACGCGCACGGCCACGGCGAGCACCGCGCGGTCGATGACGGCGTCGTCGGGGTAGGGCGCCACCGTGGCCGGGTCGGCGATCGCGACGTAGTCGATCGACGTGGCCGCGGCGGCGATCGGCTCGCGGGCCGCGGCGATCAACGAAGAGACCCGGCGCTCGCCGGCGTCGTAGGCGCGCACCGCGGCGCCGAGGCCGGCCGGGATCGCGCGCGCGCGTGCGCGCTCCTCGGGCGAGAGGTACGCGTTGCGCGACGACAGCGCGAGGCCGTCCTCCTCGCGGATCGTGGGATGGCCGACGATCTCGATCGGGAGAAAGAGATCGCGGACCATGCGGGTGATGAGCTGGAGCTGCTGGTAGTCCTTGCGGCCGAACACGGCGACGGCGGGCCCCACGATCTGAAACAGCTTGAGGCACACGGTGGCGACGCCCTCGAAGTGATGCGGGCGAAACGCCCCCTCGAGGTGCTTGCCGGTCTCGGGCACGCGCACCCGGGTCTCGTCGCCGGGCGGGTAGATCTCGGTCGTGGCCTCGGGTGAGAACACGTAGTCCGCACCCGCCGCGCGGCAGGCCTCGAGGTCCTTCTCGAGTGTGCGCGGGTACTTGGAGAAGTCCTCGTTCGGCCCGAACTGGGTCGGGTTGACGAAGACCGTGACCACGACCACCTGCGCGCGCTTTCTGGCCTCTTCGAGGAGCGCGAGGTGCCCGCGGTGGAGCGCGCCCATGGTGGGCACCACCCCGACGCGCCGCCCACGTTCACGGGCCAGCGCGAGCTTCGCGCGGAGGGAGTCGACGTCACGGATCAGCTCGGTCATGGGGGCGGCAGTATCGCCGCTCCCTGGCGAAAGCTCGACCCCCCGCCCGAGTTCGGGCAAGCATCGGCCCGTGCGCCGGGTGTTGCTCCTCTTGATCCTCGCCTCGTGCAGGCGCGCGGCCCACCATGAGCCGCCCGCGCCCGTGCCGTCGATGAGCGTCGAGGAGCACAGCAAGGCTCCCGAGGCCCCCCCGCCGCCCCCCGTCCGCGAGGCGGCCGAGATCGAGATCGCCCTCGGCGGCGACGCCATCCCCCAGGTGAAGGTCCTCGCCAACGACCCGAAGGACATCTTCGCGGGCGTGCCGGCCTGCTGGACGAACGCCGACGCTCGCGTCTTCAACCTCGAGGCCCCGATCGGCGAGCGCAAGAGCCTCCCCGGCGACAAGTCGCTCCTCGCGTTCGCGTCGCCCCCGTCCTGGGTGAAGCAGATGGTCGAGGCCTCGCACGTCAACGCGATGGTCGTCGCCAACAACCACAGCTGCGATCTCGGCCCCGAGGGCCTCGCGGCCACGGTCACCGAGGCGAAGAACGAGAACCTCAAGATCGCCGGCGCCGACGCCGAGGATCCGTGGAAGCGCGTCGAGGTGATCGAGAAGTCCGGCCGCAAGGTGTGCCTCGTCGCCTGGACGACGTTCCTCAACGACAAGGGCCGCAAGCAGAAGGGCTGCCTCGAGGGCGCGGCCGGCGCTCGCGTCGCGCGCGCGGAGCTCGGCCCCAAGGGCCTCAACGACATCCAGACCGAGCTCGGCAGGGACGGGCGGTGGGACGGCTGCGACGCGCGCATCGCCTACGTGCACGGTGGCCGCGAGTACCGCGCCCAGATTCGGCCGCTGATGGAGCAGGCGCAAGCGGCGTCGGCGTTCGTCGACGCGGTGATCATCAGCCACCCCCACGTCCCCGACGGCGTCGAGGCCGTGCTGTCGCCGGCCTCGAAGGGCCGCGCGGCGGGCCGCTCGGTGCCGGTCTACAAGTCACTCGGCAACTTCGTGAGCAATCAGGGCATCGCCTGGACGCCGGGCATGAGCGTCGAGCTGCTCGACGTCGGCGGCGTGCCGGATCCGATCCGCACGGTGTGGACGCGCGTCGCCGTGATCGCTCGCCTTCGCTTCGGGTGGGACGCGGGCGCGCCGGAGCATGCGCCGCCGAACAAGGTCCTCTACGGCTACACGCTCGCGTTCACCGATCGCCTGCCGCCGCTCTCGATCCGCCTCCGCCCGCTCCCGAGCGGCGCGGACGATCCGGTCGCGCCGAAGCTCAAGAAGGGGCCTCATCCGTTCGCGGACCTGCTCGATGGCAAGTGCCGCGTCGACTCCGACGCGCCGCCCGCGTGCGACGGTCTGAAGGGTGCGGCGGTCGCGACGCCGGGGGGCGAGGCGCCGGAGCTCGCGCAAGCCCACGAGTAGGCTAGAATTCCTCCGTTGGAGCTCAACGGACGCGCCCGCAAGATCCTCTACGCCGCGGTGACCGAGTTCATCGCGACCGGCGAGCCGGTGGGCAGCCGCACGCTCTCCAAGAAGTACGACATCGACCTCTCGGCGGCGTCGATCCGCAACGTGCTGTCGGACCTCGAGGACGGCGGCTTCCTCCACCAGCCCCACGCGTCCGCCGGGCGCGTCCCGACCGACCGCGCGTTTCGCTTCTTCATCGACGCGCTGATGCAGGTCCGCGAGATCAGCGAGGGCGAGAAGACGACGATCGAGGGCCGCTTCCGCGAGATCTCCCCCAACGCCGACCCGCTTCGCGAGGCCGCGCGGATGCTCTCCGCCATGACCGGCCACGCGGCGATGGTCGTGGCGCCGCGGCTCGAGAACCAGACCCTCAAGCAGGTCCGCTTCATTCCCACGCGCCCCGGCGAGCTCCTCGCGGTCATCGTCACCTCCGCCGGCGCCGTCGAGAATCGGTTCATCCGGGTCGACGCGCACCCGTCGTCCGACGAGCTGCAGCGCATCCACAACCTGCTCGACGACGTCCTCGAGGGCCGCTCGCTCCGCGAGGTTCGCGAGTTGTTCGTTCGCCGCTTGCACGACGCGCGCAACGAGCTCGGCGTGCTGCGGCGCACCGCGTTCGAGCTCGGCGAGGCCGCGCTCCGCTCGGGGCCGAGCCAGGTCGACGTGGTCATCGAGGGCCAGGCCCAGCTCCTCGACAAACCCGAGTTCGCCGACGTCGATCGCATCAAGCAGCTCGTGCGCATGCTCGAGGAGCGCGAGCGCCTGGTTTCGATCCTCGACACCACGCTCGAGACGCGCGGCGTGAAGATCGTGCTGCCCGGCGAGGAAGACCTCGAGCAGGTCTCGCTCATCGGCTCGGGGTACTCGGTCGACGAGAACGGCCTGCGCATGAGCGGCAGCGTCGGCGTCATCGGCCCGACCCGCATGGACTACGCGTCCATCGTCCCGCTCGTCCACGAGACCGCGCGCGGCCTCGGCAACTACCTCGCCCGCAAGAACCGCGAGGACAAGGACTCCTGAGGGCTCCCGAGGCTCAGTCGCGGCCCGCGATGCCGTGCTTCTTGGCGAGATCCGAGAGGTGCTTGCGGTCCATCTGCGCCTCGCGCGCGGCGGCCGAGACGTTGCCGCTGTGACGCTGCAGGAGCCAGGTGACGTATTTCTTCTCGAACAGCGTGTCGAACTTCGCGCGCGTGTCGCGGTAGCTCGACTGCGCGTCGAACTGGAACGGATCGGCGCCCGGCGCCTGCGAGCGGCGCGGCGCGGGTAGGCCCACCAGGCGAAGCTCCTCTTCGCCGTTGGCGCGCGCGAGGTAGGCCGCGCGCTCGAGCACGTTGCGCATCTCGCGGACGTTGCCCGGCCAGTCGTGCGCGCGGAGGGCGATGAGCGTCTCGTCGGGGATGCGCAGCACTCCATCGCCGGTGCTGAGATCGAGGATCTTCTTCGCCAGCACCGGGATGTCCTCGGGCCGGCTGCGGAGGGGCGGCACCGGGATCGGCACCACGGCGAGCCGGAAATATAGGTCCTCGCGGAACTTGCCGCGCTCGACCTCGCGCGGGAGATCGCGGGTGGTCGCCGCCACGACGCGGACGTCGGCGGTGAGCGTCTTGTTGCCGCCGACGCGACGGAACTCCTTGGCCTCGAGCACGCGCAGCAGCTTCGGCTGCAGCTCGAGCGGAAGCTCGCCCACCTCGTCGAGGAAGATGGTGCCGCCCTGCGCGCGCTCGAACGCGCCGGCGCGCGCCGCGACCGCGCCGGTGAAGGCGCCGCGCTCGTGACCGAACAGCTCGCTCTCGATCAGCGTATGGGTGACGGCGCCGCAGTCGACGACCTCGAACGCCTCGTTCGCGCGCGGCGAGGCGGCGTGAATCGAGCGCGCGAGGACGTCCTTGCCCGTGCCGGTCTCGCCGGTGAGGAGCACGGTGGCCATCGTCGGCGCGATGCGCTCGAGCAGCCCGAAGATGCGGCGCATCGCCACGCTCTGACCGAGCGCGAGGCCGAAGCGGTCGGCGTTGCTCGGCGGCACCTCGGCCCCCTGGAGCTCGAGGCGCACCGCGAGCTCGACCTCGCCGGCGCGGATCACCGCGCCGGGATCGACGATGGCCTCCTTGATCTTCGCGCCGCCGATGCGAACGCCGTTGGTGCTCCCGAGATCCTTCACGAGGAGGCCGTCGGGGACGCGGCTGATGGTCAGGTGGTAGCGCGAGACCGTGTCGTCGGGCAGCACCAGATCGTTGTCCGGCGCCTTGCCAATCTTGACGAGGCCGCCCGCCTCGCCGGGGATGCGCACGGTCGTCCCCTTGGCGGTGCCAGACAGCACCGCGACCAGCGCGCCGTCCGGCGACGCCTGCATCAAGCCCTCGGCCCGGGTGCGTTCGTGCTCCACGGCTTACTCCAACCCTCGCAAGGCTTCGGAGAGCTCCACGCTCTGCTCCTCTCCGTGCAAATCGACCCTCGCCCGACGGCTCGTCACCGCCACCGCGCTCGCCAGCTCGACCTCGACGTCGGCGCTGCCGTTCGGGAGCTCGAACTTCCACGTGAGGCTCGGCGGCGCGCCGTGCGCGAACTGCCACGTGGTCTCGCGGTCCCAGCCGCCCGCGGCGTCGCGCGTGATGCGCGCCGTGGCGCGGGTGACGCGGCTCGAGCCCGGCCCGAGGTGGAGACGCAGTTGCTGATCGCGCGGCACGGTGGGGACGACGATCGCCGCGGCGATCCCGAGGAACCCGCCGAAGACCGCGAACCGCAGCCACCGCCGACGCGACGCCCCGAGATCGGCTTGACCTGTCTCGCTCGCGAGCACGGTCTGCAGCTTACCTCACCAGTCCCTTGCGGGGCGCCTTTGCGAGCGGTATCCGACCATTCCCGGGATCCACCGTAAGGCGGGACCGGGTTGTGCTCGTTGTCGGGGAAGCCGGTGAGAATCCGGCGCGGCTCCACCACGGTGACCGGCTCGTTCCGGAAGTCCGATACCCGCCCTTGCCCCATCGCGCGCGGGATCGGTGCGCCGGAGGCCGTGATGAATCGTCTGCTGCTCCTTCTGTCCCTGTCGGCCTGCTCGTCCGGCTTCAACGGCGAGACGATCGACGGCGACGAGACCGCGCGGCTGCTCCCGCGCGAGGTGGGGGTGTTCGTCAGCGAGGCCTCGGCGAACATCGACGCCGCCGCGCTCGAGACGATCCTCCCCGGCACGCACAAACGCGTGCGCACCGAGGGCTTCGGGCTCGACGTGGACATGCAGGCGCGGCGGCTCGTCGACCCGGACGGGCGCGAGCGCATCTTCACGCTGCACGCCTCGCAGGGGCTCGTCGTGGAGCGCGATCGCGAGCACCGAAGGCTCGCGGAGTGGGCGGTCTACGACGAGGGGAAGCTCCCCGGCAGCGCCAACCCACGCGACGTCGCGTTCGCCTCCGACGGCTCGCTGTGGATCACGCGCTACGCCGAGACCTCGCTCCTCGTCCTTGCGCGAGACGGCAAGCGCAGCACCGTCGACCTCGCAGCGTTCGCCGACGACGACGGTCGGCCGGACATGAGCGCGATCGCGGTCGTCGGCGACACCGCCTACGTCGCCCTCCGTCGCCTCGAGAAGGGGTTCGGCACGACCAAGAACGACTCGCTCGTCGTCGCGATCGACACTCGCACCCGCACACCGCGCCTGTTCGTCACGCTCCCGGCCAAGACGCCGGCCGACAAGTTCAAGATCCGCAACAACCAGCTGTGGATCTCGTGCATCGGCGGCCCGGTCTCGACCCCGCCCGACGAGAACGCCGCGCTCGTCCGCATCGACCTCGCTGCCGCCACCGCGAAGAAGGCGTTCGACGCGAAGGCGGCCGGCGGCTTCGTGACCGCCTTCGAGCTCGCCGACGAGACGCTCGGCTACGCGATCGTCGGGTCGTTCGAGTCGAGCGACAACCCGACCTCGGTCGTGCGTTTCGACCCCTCGCGCGGGGTTCGGCTCGACGCCGAGCCGTGGGCGCGTACGTCGGGTTACAGCCTGTGGGATCTCGGGCTCCTCCCGCAATCCGGCCTGCTCCTGGTGGCCGATCGCAGCAAGGACGCGCCGGGCCTACGCATCCTCTCGACCCGCGACGGCGCGCGCCTCGGCCATCTCGCGACGAGGCTCGAACCGGTCGAGTTCTTCTTCCTGCGATCGCCCGACGCCTGACGTAGGATTGTCGGCGGTGCGCCTCGCTCTGCTCGGTCCGTGCGACGACGACGTCGCTGCCCTGGCGAGGGCCGCGCACAGCGCGCTGATCAAGCTCTCGGCCGACCGCGTCGTGTACCTCGCCGGCGACGACGCGCTCGACTGCGTGGTCTACGGGTGGGCAGAACTGCTCGGGGCGCTCGACCCCCTCGAATACCGCGTCGACGCGGTGATCGACGAGGCGGCCGAGGTGCTCGAGGACGCCGTCGACCGCGAGCGCCTGCGCACGCGGCTCGGGGCCTTCCGCTCGCTGCCCGGGCCGTCGATGCGCTCGATCGAGATGCTCCACGACCGCGTGGTGCTCCTCGTCGACGACAAGAAGGAGCTCGACGAAGAAGATCTGCTCCCGGCCACGTTCATCATCTTCGGCCGCGGCGATCCGACGATCCGCCGCGTCGGCTCGCGCGTCTTTCTCTGTCCCGGCTCGCCGGCCAAGCGCAAGGAGGGCATCGTGCTCCTCGACGAGGGCGACGCTCCGACGAGCGTGGTCGCGTCGCTCCACGACATCGACGGCAACGTCATGCAGCGCGAGCTCCTCGAGACGACGCGCGCAGCGAAGCTGAAGGTGCAGGGCGCGTGATGCGCGTGGGGATCTTTGGTGGGAGCTTCAACCCGCCGCACGTCGCGCACGTCCTCGCCGCCGCCTACGTGCTGTCGTGTTGCGAGATCGACCGCCTTCTGGTGGTTCCCGCCTATCAACACCCGTTCGCCAAGGCGTTGACGCCGTTCGCGGATCGCCTCGAGATGTGTCGGCGCGCGTTCGCCGATCTCGCGCGCGTCGAGATCTCGGCGGTCGAGGAGCAGCTCGGGGGCGAGAGCCGCACCGTCCGCACGCTCGAGCACCTCCACGAGCAGCACCCCGAGTGGCGCATGCGCCTCGTCGTCGGCGCCGACGTGGTGCACGAGATGGATCGCTGGTGGAGCCCCGAGCGCGTCCGGCAGCTCGCGCCGCCGCTCGTTCTCGGTCGGATCGGGATCGCGCCGCCGCCCGACTACGAGCACGCGCCGCGGGTGCTCCCCGAGGTGTCCTCGACGGCCATCCGCGCGGCGCTCGCCCGCGGCGTCCCGCAGGACGACGTGGTCCCGCGCTCGGTCGTCGAATACATCGCCGAACGCGGCCTGTACCGCGAGTAGCTGCGCCTGCGGGCTACAGCCAGGAGACGCCGAGGGAGGCGGTGGGCCAGCCGACGCGGATGGTGCCCGCGACGTGGTCTGCGAGGCGGAAGCGGAGTCCGAGCGAGCCCGTGGGGATGAACCGCGTGGTCGCCGTGCAGGGGAGTGAGGTCGTGTCGCAGTTGTCGATGTACGTGCTGAAGCGGTACATGAGCGTGGGCTCGAGGAAGAACGACGCGCGCGCGCCCATCCAGACGTTCCACTGGAGGTAGATCGGCACGTAGTACGCGGCCACGCGCAGCGTCGGCTCCTTGGGATCGCGCGGCTTGTAGGCGCCGTAGCGGATGATATCGAGCCCGATCCCGAACCCGAGATCGTTGTCGAAGCCCTTGAAGGGCGTGAACGCCCAGATCGGGAACGACGCGCGCCCGCCGCCTCCGAGACCGACGAAGAACTTGTCGAACGCGGCGACGGTGCCGTGCACTTCGATTTCGGCGGCGTACTTGGGGTGCCACGACGCGCGGCCATCGGACTTGGGCGGGGGCGGGGGCGGCGTCGCCGCGACCGGCGGCGGGGCCGGGGCGGGCGCGGG
>JALHOE010000218.1 GCA_022843175.1 Deltaproteobacteria bacterium | reverse complement strand
GGGCGTGGACAAATCGCGCGGACCGGGGGGCGGCGCCTCGGGCTCGGGAAGTATCAGCTCGCCGACGCCGGTCCCCTCGCCGGCGCTCGTGCGCGGCGCACGCATCCCGGCGTTGGTCGCGGAGCTCGGCGGGTTGCCGCGCGCACGGCCGCTCGACGTGAGCGCGTCCTGATCGCCCTCGTGCGTCTGCTCGCGACTGACGCCGGTGCGCGCGCCGCCGCGACCGGTCGTCGACTGGTGGGGCGTGCCGCCGGTGCCCCCGGTCTCGGAGCTCCCGCTCTCCTCGTCGTCGAGCTCGATGTCGAGCGGCTCGTCGAGCGACGCGAGGATCTCCGCGGGCAACACCGCCTCGACCTCGTCCTCGGGGGAGAGGATCTCGTCGTCGGAGCTGGGGACGCTCTCGGGGCCGCGCTGCGACGTCGGGCCGATGACCCGCGCCTCGGCCTCTCGGAGCAAGCGGTCGAGATCGGGCGAGAGGCGCTGCTCGGCGGCGCGCGCCGACCATCCCTTCGGCGCGCCGCGGCCGCTGTCGGACGGCGGTCCATCGGGTGGCTCGCTCGGTACGCGCAGCGACACCGGCGGCGGCTCGGGTCGCGGCGGCAGCGGGCTGAGCGGCGCTTGCGACTGCGGAGCCGGCCCACGCAACGAGGGCGGCGGCGGGGGCGGACGCGAGCTCCGGCGCGCGGCCCTCGCCACTTCGCTGCTGCCCTCGAGCCCGAGGAGCGAGTCGATCTTGGAGACGAGCGCGTCGATGTCGATCGGTCGCGGGAAGAAGCCGCTGCCCTCGTGCGCGTAAGCGTCCTTGCCGCTCTCGAACGTTTTGCCGGGGACCCCGGCGTAGATCAGGTGCACCCCGCCGGCGCCGGGGAGCTGGCGTACCCGGGCCGCCGTCTCGAGCGCGCCGGGCGCGTCGACGTCGAGGAGCACGAGGTGCGGCCGCTGCACCGTCACGCGGCCGGCGAGCATCGCCAGGGGAACGTCGATCACCTCGTAGCCCCGGGCGCGCAGCGCCCACTCGACGCGCGCGGCCTCGACCGTCGGGTCGGTGACGAAGATGGTGGGCGCCGCGGGATCCTCCGGGCTCGCGTCGTCGCCGTCGGCCAGCGCCTCCCACGCGTCGTCGCTCACGATGCTCGGCGCGTGCGCGGCCGGATCGGAGAGCTTGGTCTCCGGGCCCGTGGACGGCGGAAGCTCGTCGCCGCCCGCGGACGACGGTTTCTGCGCTCCCCCCGGAGGCGATCCCTCGCTGCTCTCCGCGTCGTCCGTCACGTGCGCCTCGATACAGCTAGCAGAGCCGAGCGCCGAATGATAACCCGCAAGCTCCCGAATGGCTCCCGAACCGCGAGAGACCGAACGTCTCATCGCGCGCAACCGTCGCGCGTCGTTCGACTACGCGCTCGAGGACCACTGGGAGGCCGGCATCGTCCTGATGGGCAGCGAGGTGAAGTCGCTCCGTGAGGGCAAGATCGAGATGGTCGACGCGTGGGCCAACGCCGAGGGCGGGGAGGTCTGGCTGCACAACATGCAGATCGCCCCCTACGCGCAGGCGACGCTCTTCGGCCACGAGCCGAAGCGCAAACGCAAGCTGCTCCTCAACCGCTCCGAGATCGCGAAGATCGAGAACAAGCTCAAGGACCGGGGATACACCCTCATCCCGCTGCGCATCTTCCTCAAGGGCCGCCACGTGAAGGTCGAGATCGCGCTCGCCCGCGGAAAGACCCGCGGCGACAAGCGCCAGGACATCGCGCGCAAGGACGCCGACCGCGAGACCCGCGCGGCGATCGGCCGAGCTCGGAAGGGAGGCTGACGATGGCGAGCGTGCACCTCGAGGGCGATCAGCCGACGACATTGCTGCTCTTCGGGACCGAAATCGCGGTCGTCGCCCCCCGGCCGTCACCGCCCGGCGCCCGGATCGAGGCCACGACCGTGGCCGACGACGGCTCGCGCAGCCCGTTCCGGATCAAGGTTCACCGCTGCAAACGCCAGCCGGACGGGGCCTTCGTCATCGTCGGGGTCACCATCGACCTCCGGCGGGAAGCACGCGCTGTGCTCGAGGACCTCGGGCGCACCGCCCCCGGCCTCCCGAAGGGGATCTGACTCCCGGCGCGACCCGGGGTAAGAGGCCGCCCCGGAAACAACTTCCGCGCCCACACGACTGAGGGGCCGTTCCT
Organism: Deltaproteobacteria bacterium; assembly: GCA_022843175.1. Taxonomy (GTDB): domain Bacteria; phylum Myxococcota_A; class Polyangia; order Polyangiales; family JADJMO01; genus JALHOE01. The sequence continues at coordinate 12,771 of JALHOE010000218.1, read as the reverse complement.
GTTCCGAGTTCTTCACGGAGGTTTCGTATGCGCGCAGATCGTCTCGCCCTGATTGCTCTCCTCGCCGTCTCGGTCGCCGCAGGCGGCTGCAAGAAGAAGGAGGACGCCTCGTCGGACGACGGCGAGAAGGACAAGAAGGCGTCCAAGAAGAAGGACAAGGACGAGGACGGCGACGACGACGGCAAGAAGAAGAAGAAGGACAAGGACGAGGACGGCGACGACGACGGCAAGAAGAAGAAGAAGAAGGACAAGGACGAGGACGGCGACGACGACGGCAAGAAGAAGAAGTCCGGCGGCGGCGGCGCGCTCACCGGCAACTTCGAGGGCCAGGAGGTCCAGTTCAAGTACGGGCGCACCATGGGCTTCGGCTCGCTCCGCGTGGAGTTCTCCAACGAGAAGATCCCGTGCAAGGGCGGCAACCCGTCGGACGACGCCTACACGCTCTCCTTCGAGCTCTCCGCCGGCCCCGACGGCAAGTTCTTCACCGGCTACCCGATCGGCGTGCCGATCACGTTCAACCACCAGCGCATCAAGCTGAAGAGCAGCTACGTCCGTCCGCAGTTCGTCAACCTCAAGCTCGACTCGTTCGATCTCAAGGAGGGTGAGCACATCAAGGGCTCGCTCAACTTCGATCACAAGTGGACCGAGACCAAGGGCGACGACAAGAAGGACTGGAAGTACACCGCCGACGGCAAGTTCGACGTCGAGATCTGCGACGATCCCTTCGGCAGCTACAAGCGCGTGAAGGCGCCGCTCGCGGCCGACGCGCCCGAGGGCGACGTGGCCGGCAAGTTCGGCGGCGACTCGTTCAAGGCCAAGAGCGCGCTCGCGATCGTCCTCAAGGACTACTCCACCAAGAAGGAGTACGTCGACGCGATTGAGTTCTACTCGGTCGACGACATCGACTGCGCCAACCACTGGACCGAGGGCCGCAAGGCTGCCTACTTCTACGTGACCGACATCGGCGGCACCGGCGAGACCACCAAGTTCGAGGGCACCAAGCAGCCCGCGCAGCCGTGGTACGCGGCGCCCAAGGGCAAGGGCACGACGCCCTCGCTCAAGTCGTTCGGCTACAGCGGTGGCCGTCGCGCCTGGGTGAAGCTCGACAACATCGACTACAAGAAGGGCGCCACCATCAAGGGCACCGTGTTCGCCGAGAGCGCGCCCGATCCGAGCGCGAAGCCGGAGGACCAGGGCAAGATCGGCGGCTCGTTCAGCGCCAAGGTCTGCAACAGCGGCTGGTGATTCCCGCTGGAGCCGCGACCGTCAGGGAGCAGGTTGTTAGAGCAACCCGCTCGCTCACGCTCGCGGCTCCCGTCTTTTTGTTCGCCCTGCACGCACGCGCCGAGGACGACTGGTTCGGCCGCGACAAGGCGCTGCACTTCGGCGCGTCGGCGGCGCTCGCCGGCACGAGCTACGGCGTCACCACGGCGTTCACCGAGCGGCGCTCCACCGGCCTTCTGGTGGGCGCCGGCGTCGCGCTCGGCGCGGGGCTCGCCAAGGAGGGCTACGACGCGCTCGGCTACGGCACGCCGTCGTGGCGCGATCTCGCGTGGGACGTGGTTGGCACCCTGGTGGGCCTCGGGATCGCCTACGGTGTCGACTCGCTGCTCCGCCGCGAGCCCGGGCGGGCCACGGCGAGCGCGGCGCTGATCCGGTTCTGATGCTCCCGCGCGCCATCTTCAAGCAGAGCCCCGAGGACTTCGTCGTCGACGAGATCGACGCGTACCCGGCGGTCGACGACGGACCGCACGTGCTGGTTCGCATCCGCAAGCGCTCGCTCAACACCGAGCAGGCCGTCGCGCGCATCGCAGAGGCGCTCGGCCAGCACCGCCGCGACTGCGGCTACGCGGGCATGAAGGACCGCGACGCGGTCACCACCCAGCGGATCAGCGTCCCCAACGTCGACCCCGAGCGGGTGCGCGCGCTCCGGTGGGACGACCTCGAGATCCTCGAGGTCGCGCGCCACCGCAACAAGCTCAAGCCGGGGCACCTCCGCGGCAATCGCTTCCGCATCCGACTGCGCGAGGTGAGCGACGTCGACGCGGTGATCGCCGGGCTCGATCGCATCCGCGCCGAGGGCTTCCCCAACGCGTTCGGCCCGCAGCGTTTCGGACGGGATGGCGACAACGCCGAGCGCGCGCTCGCGTTCGTGCGCGGCGAGGTCCGCCCGCCGCGCGACGCCCGCGAGCGACGCCTCCTGTTCTCGGCGCTGCAGTCGCGCTGGTTCAACGCGGTCCTCGCGGGGCGCGTCGCCGACGGCACCTGGAACACGGCCCTGTTCGGCGACCTGCTCAAGAAGAGCGACAGCGGCGGGCTCTTCCTCTGTGAGGATCCGGATACCGATCGAGCGAGGGCCGCGCGCGGCGAGGTCTCGCCCACCGGACCGATGTTCGGCGCCGAGATGACCATGCCGGGCGGCGACGTCCGCGAGCGCGAGCTTGCGGTGCTCGCGGCGGATGGGCTCGACGTCGAAGCCCTCGCGCGCCATAGAGCGCTCGGTGAGGGAACAAGGCGCCCACTCCGCGTGCTGACCGAGGATCTCGTGTACGAACGAACCGACGACGGCCTGGTCGTGGCCCTCACGCTGGGAAAGGGCGTCTACGCGACCACCGCGTTGTCCAACGTTGTGTCGCTCGAACAGCCTCGCCAACCGCCCACCACGACCGTCCCTCTTGCAACCGGGGAGTCACGGGGGCATCTCGTCGAATCGCCCCCCGAAGAGGACCCCGAGCGCTCGCGTGACGATTGAGCGGAAATGGCGCTAGCGGGCACCCAAGTGCCTGCATGCGTGCATGGAGCAAACCGGAATGAACATTGTCGAGAAATCCAAGGCTGTGATGCTGGCGATGGGCGCGAAGCCCGTCATGTGGCTCATGATCGCCCTCAGCATCCTCAGCCTCGCGATCATCCTGGAGCGCGCGTACTTCTTCTATTCGATCACCGACGACCTCGAGACGCTCGCCCGCGAGCTCGCTCGTGCGTTGCGCGGCGGCAACCTCGACGAAGCGCGCAAGCGCATGGAGGCCTCGCCCTCCGCCGAGGCGGCGGTCGTCGTCGCCGGTCTGTCGGAGGCCGATCGCGGCGCCGAGTCCGCCGAAGAGGCGATGGCCGGCGCCACGGCGCTCCAGCGCATGAAGCTCGAGCGTCGTCTCGCGTACCTCGGCACGCTCGGCAACAACGCCCCGTTCATCGGCCTCTTCGGCACCGTCATCGGCATCATGGAGGCCTTCTCCAAGCTCGGTGAGGCCGGCAAGGCCACCACGGCCGCGTCGAGCGTGTCGGCGCCCGCCGAGGTCATGAACAGCATCTCCGAGGCGCTCGTCGCCACGGCCGTCGGTCTCGCGGTCGCGATTCCGGCCGTCGCCTTCTACAACTTCTTCCAGCGCCTCATCAAAGCCAAGGTCACCAACACCGACGCGCTCTCGCGCGTGCTCCTCGCGCACCTCAAGGGCGCGCCGGGCAGCTTCCCCACCGGCGGCCGCGTGTCGCCGTCGGTGCCGCCCGCCTCGGTGAAGGGCAACGGCGAGAAGGCCGAGAAGGCGTCCAAGAAGAGCGAGAAGGTCGTCGAGAAGGACGACGAGGACGCGCCCTCCTCCAAGGGCGGAGAGTCGTAGTCGTGGCCGGCGGTTCCAAGACCGAGGACGACGAGCTGATCGCGGGGATCAACGTCACCCCCCTCGTCGACATCATGCTCGTGCTGCTGATCATCTTCATGGTCACGGCGAAGATCATCGTGTCGCAGGCGATCCCGCTCGACCTGCCCAAGGCGGCGAGCGGCGGAGAGACGCAGATGATCTTCACCGTCACCATCGACAAGGACGGGAAGATCCTCGCCGACAAGAAGCCGATCGGCAGCGACGCAGACCTCCGCAAGGCCGCCGCCGACGCCCTCGCCAAGAACAAGGACCTCCGGACGGTCATCCAGGCCTCGTCCCAGGTGAGCCACGGCATCGTCATCCACGTCCTTGACGAGCTGCGTCAAGCCGGAATCCAGAAGATCGGCTTCGCCATCGACAAGACGGCGACCGCGACCGGCGTTCAGCCGGTCCCGAGCACCGGCCCCTAATTTCTTCGGTGGTTTGAACGTTCAGCTGGCGCCGGGGCACAGACGCGGTAACCAATAGGTCCCCTCGGGGGGGTTCTCGGTAGGGCGGAGTCGATTTTGTGATGGCCAACGTCGAGCAGCCCCAGAGCTTCCGAAATCGCGAGTCGGTGAAACCGACTTCCAAATTCGGCATTACTAACTCTGGGGTGCCCTCGGACCCGCGTCCCGAGCCCCCGCCGAAGCACGTGAACCCCCTCGAACGAATCTTCGCCTTCGGTGAGCGCTCCACGGCGCTGCTCCTGGCGGTCGCCGTCGGCGGATCGACGCTCATCCACTCGGGCTTCGCGCTCGCGGCGTACATGCGCGACGTGACCATCTTCCCGGCCGAGCCCACCTGCCGCGCCGGCGAGACGATCCAGCTCCAGGCCTACGCGCGCACCGCGTGGAACTCCAAGCTGATGGTCACCAACTCGGCGCAGTGGCAGGTCGCGGACAGCAAGCTCGCGAGCCACGCGGGCGGCGGCTTGTTCCGCTGCTCGAGCGAGGGCCAGACGGTCGTCACCACGAGCTACCTCAATCGCTCGTCCACCTTCACGCTCAAGGTCGAGCCGGCGATCGTGATGATCGAGCCGCCCAAAGAGGAGCCCCCGCCGCCCCCGCCCCCGGAGCCCGAGCCCGAGCCCGTGAAGCAGGCCGCCCCGGTCGAGGCGAAGGCCCCCGAGCCCGCGCCCCCGCCCGCGGCAGCCAAGGTCGGAAGCCTCCTCACCGCCCCCGACGACAGCAAGAACGATCCCGACGAGGGCGCGGTGAAGTTCCTGAGCGACGAGAACGGCAAGGAGTACGGCAGCGGCACCGCCGCGCTCGGCGGCACCGCCGACCAGGCCGGCCCCGGCGCCAAGAAGGACGGCAAGGACGGCGGCAACGGCACCAAGCCCGGCGGCACCGGCACCAACGTGGCCGCGGTGCAGACCGGGCCCGTCGTCGACCTGAGCAAGGCCGCCTCGCTCACCGTCGACAACCCCTGCAAGGGCTTCTTCCCCGGCGACGCCGACGACGACCTCGCGCGCGTCGAGGTGCTGGTCACCGTCAAGCCGGACGGCACCGTCGGCAACGTCAGCGTGTTGAACGAGAACCCCAAGGGTCAGGGCTTCGGCAAGGCGGCGCGCACGTGCATGCTGTCGGCGCGCTTCAACGCGGCGCTCGGCAAGGACGGCAAGCCGATCTCGGCCACCCAGCAGTTCAACATCCGCTTCACCCGCTGAGCAGCGGCGGAGCTACTCGCGGCGCAGCGCCTCGATCGGGTCGAGGCGCGCCGCGCGGCGGGCGGGGAAGAACCCGAACACGATCCCGATCGTCGCGCTCACGAGCAGCGCCACGCCGAGCGCCTCGGGCTGCATGCGCATCGGCCACTCGAGCACCTTCGCCAGCCCGATGATCGCGGCGATGCCGGCGAGCGTTCCGACCGCGCCGCCGAGGAGCGACAGGACGACCGCCTCGATGAGGAACTGCACGAGGATGTCCCCCTCGCGCGCGCCGATCGCCATGCGAATGCCGATCTCGCGCGTGCGCTCCGCGACCGAGACGAGCATGATGTTCATGACCCCGATGCCGCCGACGAGGAGCGCGATCGCGGCCACGCCGAGGAGCAGCGCGGCGAGCGTGGAGCGCATGGCCTCGAGGGACTTCTGCACGTCCTGGAGGTTGTGCACCTTGAAGTCGGGCTCGCGATCCGGGCCGATGTGGTGGCGCTGGAGCAGGAGCGCGCGGATTTGCGCCTCGGCGCGCTTGGTCGTGGTGGCGTCCGAGGCGCTCGCGAGGATGACGTCGACGGTGCGGCGCGGCTTGCTCGCGACCCGGCCGGTGAAGGTCCGCATCGGAACGAGGATGACGTCGTCCTGATCGCTGCCGAAGCTCGACTGGCCTTTTTCCTCGAGCACGCCGACCACGCGGCACGGCATCTTGCCGACCCGGATCACCTTGTCGACCGGATCGACGGCGCCGAAGAGGTGGGTGACCACGGTCGCGCCGACGATGCACACGCGCGCGGCGGTCCGCTCGTCGGCGTCGGTCCACGCGCGACCGCGCGCGACGTTCCACGCGCGCACCTTGAAGTAGTCGGCCGTGGTGCCGTTGACGCGGGTCGAGTAGTTCTGGTCCTCGTAGACGATCTGCGCGGACGCGCCGGAGGCCGCGGCCACCTCTTTGACCGAGGGGCACTCGCGCTTGATCGCCTCGGCGTCGTCCTCGGTGAGCGTCGCGGCGCTGCCGGTCGCGCCGCGAGCGCCGGCGTTGCTCGTGGCGCCGGGAAACACGACGACCATGTTGGCGCCGAGCGACTGCATCTGCGACGTGACCTTGGCCTTGGCCCCCTCGCCGAGCGCCGTCATCGCCACGACGGCGGCGACGCCGATGAGGATGCCGAGCACCGTCAGGGCCGCGCGGAGCTTGTTGCGTGCGAGCGCCCGGAGCGCGAGGCGGAGCGCACCGAGGACTGCGAGCGGGTTCACGGCACGACTAACGCTTGAGGTGCTTGCCGTGTTTGCAGCCGTCGGGCGGGGCGAGCTCGCCGTTGGTCTCGCGCTCGAGGAAGTCCCACAGGGAGGCCTCGCAGTCCTCGGACATGGAGCGGACCGCGTCTTCGCGGGCGCAACGCTTGGTCGCCATGAAGGTGCGCAGGAAGGCCGCGCAGGGCGAGCAGATCTGCATGTGCAGCTCGAGGCGCTGCGACGTGAGAGCGTCGAGCTCGCCGTCGACGTATTGCGACAGGAGGTCCTCGATCAGGTGGCGACACGTGCTGACATCCATCGGCCGGCAAACCCGAGATGCAGTATGCACGGGGCTCGTTACGGGCGCGAGCATTCGGATGATACGAAAGCGACCTCTTCGGGCGCTGACCCGGCCGTGGTACGGACCGCCCCGGACCGGGCCGGTCGACGCAAGCACCGGTCCATCTCCCTATTTTCGGAGGGTTTGTCGATGAAACCGACGCTGCGGCTGCTCCTCGCGCTGTCCACGACCGCGCTCACCGCCTGTGGTCCCGACCCCGAGCCGACGACCGCGGCCACCCCTCCCCCGCCGGCGACCACCGCCGCTCCGACCGCCACCACGCCGCCCCCTCCCGCGGAGCCCACGGCCGAGCAGCGCAAGGAGGCCGCGCGCGCGGCCCTCGCGGCCAAGGACTACGGCAAGGCGAGGACCGAGCTCGACGCCGCGCTCGCGAAGAACCCGAACGACGTCGACGCCCTCAAGATGCTGAACGAGGCCGCGGTCGGCCAGAACGACGCGGCCGGCGCGACCGACGCGCTGTTCCGCGCAGCCAAGGCCGACAACGGCAAGGACGAGCTCCTCGCGCTCGGCGCGGCCAAGGGCCTGTACGACGCGCGTCGCTACGACGACGCGATCGCCGTCACCCAGCTCGCGACCAAGGCCAACGACAAGTCGGCCCCGGCGTGGATGTACATGGGCATGTCGCAGACGGCGAAAGAGGACTACGCGGGCGCCGCGGAGACCTACGGCAAGCTGGCCGGCCTGCTCCCCGACGAGCCGCACGTGCACGCCGACCTCGCGCTCAACCAGGCCGCCGCCGGCAAGACCGACGACGCCAAGAAGACGGCGAAGGCCGCGCTCGACAAGTGGACCGAGGCCCGCTCGCCGAAGAGCAAGGTGGACGTGAAGTTCGGCAAGGGCGCCGAGGAGATCGCGAGGATCGCGCGCGCCTACCGCCGCGCCGGCGATCCGAAGGGCGCCGAGGCGGCGCTCGCGAAGTACCCGGCACCCAAGGACGAGACGACGCCGCTCCTCGACGTCGAGCGCGGGCTCGCCAGGGTTGCGAACAAGGACGGCAAGGGGGCGCAGGCCGCCGCGACGAAGGCGAAGGCAGCGGTCGGCGAGCACTTCGCGCCAGCCCACCTCGTCGAAGCCGGCGTCGCCGCGCTCGCGAAGAAGCCCGACGAGGCGAAGGCCCACCTCGGCATGTACGACAAGGGCGCGACGCCGGACTTCGCCTGGGAGAAGAAGTGGATCGAGGGGCTGGCCGCGGGCGACGCGAGCAAGGCGCCCGAGAAGAAGCCGATCGCCGACACCAAGAAGCCGACCACGCCCGCGCCGAAGAAGTAGCCCGGGGAGAACCTGTGCAGCCGTAGTCGCGTCGCGGCCGTGGTTTGCGCGGCTGGGTTCCAAGACTGAAACCCGCGGCGTCTACGGGCCTGCAGACCCGAACGACGCCGTTGAGCGGGAACGATGTAGGACAGCGTCTCGCGCCGCGCGGATCCTCGACGATCTCGCGCCGTGAGCCGCCGAGACGGGCTCGGGCCCACCGCTTGCTGGAGAGGCCCCACCCGCGCCATCCCCCACCCGGGGATGGGCGGGAATGGGGTTGTTCAAGGGAGGAGCTGGACGCATGCCGCGAGTAATCGTGGTCGATGACCAAGCCGAGAAGCGCACCGCCCTGGTGGCTGCGCTCATGGGTGCAGGGTTCGATGCGGTGGCGGCTTGCTCCGCCGACGCGGCCGCCTGCGCGCTGGACGGCTGCACCCAGATCGCCATCGTCGACCTCATGCTGCACGGCACCAACGGGTTCGAGCTCGCCCGTCAGCTCCGCGACCGCGCGCCCGGCGTATCGGTGATCCTGACGAGCGATTACCACTTCTCGCCGACGCAGCTCGAGAAGATGAACTGCGGAGCGATCGCCTTCGTGCCCCGGCCGTTTGCTCTGGCCGAGCTCACCGAGTTCCTGTGGGCGAAGCTCGACGCGCGCCTCGATCACGGAAGCCGCCCGACCGCGTCGCTCTCCTGAACCAGGACGTGGTAGGGTCCGCCTCCCAACGCGCGGCTGGGTTCCCCCGCGCGGGGTGATCCCGTGCGCGTTGAGCTCCTCGACTACGAACTACCCCCCGAGCGCATCGCGCAGACCCCACCCGAGGACCGGGAGGGTGCGCGGCTCCTCATCGTCGATCCCGACTCGCGCGATCACGTCACCCTGACCGACGCGGCGATCACCGATCTCGCCCAGTGGATCCCGCCGCGCGCGCTCGTCGTGGTCAACGACACGCGCGTGATCGCGGCGCGCCTCCAGGCGAAGAAGCCGGACACCGGGGGCAAGGTCGAGATCTTCCTCGTGCGCCCCGAGGGCCCCGGCAGCTACGAGCGGCTGATGCCCGACGGCGAGCCGATCGTCGTCGAGGGAGAGATCTGGCGCGCGCTCGGCAAGGCGAGCAAGCCGCTCCGCTTCGATCGCGATCTCGAGGTCTCCGAGGATCTCTCGGTGCGGATCCTCGGGCGCGCCGAGGACGACGGCCTGCTCCGCGTGCTGCTCGTGTCGAACCAGCCGATCGCGGACGCGATCGAGACCTACGGCCAGGTCCCCCTGCCCCCGTACATCAAGCGCGCGCCGACCGAGGACGACCACGCGCGGTATCAGACGGTGTTCGCGCGGAGGCCGGGCGCGGTCGCGGCGCCGACCGCCGGCCTGCACCTCTCGAACGCGCTCCTCGGCAAGCTGGCGATCGCGGGGTGCGACGTCGTGTCGGTCACGCTCCACGTCGGGCTCGGCACGTTTCAGCCCGTCCAGGTCGACGACCTCGACCAGCACCCGATGCACCACGAGTCGTTCGAGGTCAGCCGCGCGGCGGCCAGGGCGATCTGCGCCGCCAAGCGCGAGGGCCGGCCGATCGTCGCCATCGGCACCACCGTGGTGCGCACGCTCGAGGCCGCGGCGCGCATGACCGAGGGCGACGAGCCGATCGCGGCGTGCAGCGGCACAACCAACCTGCTGCTCCAACCCGGCGAGCCGATCCGCGTCGTCGACGCGCTCCTCACCAACTTTCATCTGCCCAAGTCCACGCTGCTCGCGCTGGTCGCGAGCTTCGTCGGGCTGAAGAACCTCCACGCCGCGTACGCGCACGCGATCGAGCACCAATACCGCTTCTATTCCTACGGCGACGCGATGCTGATCCGGAAGCGGCTGCCAGTCGAAGACGTCCGCCCATGATCGCGCCCGGGTTCTCGTTCACGACGCACGCGACCGATGGTCACGCGCGCACCGGTCTCCTTGTGACGCCGCACGGCGAGGTCGAGACGCCCACCTTCATGCCGGTGGGCACGCAGGGCTCGGTGAAGGGGCTCTCGCCCGACGAGGTCGCGTCCACCGGCGCGAAGATCGTCCTCGGCAACACCTATCACCTGTGGCTTCGTCCCACCGCCGCGCTGATCGACAAGCTCGGGGGTCTCCATCGGTTCACGCGCTGGCCGCACTCGATGCTGACCGACAGCGGCGGGTTCCAGGCGTTCTCGTTGGCGCAACAGGGCCCGCGCACCTCGACCGGACCGGCGTCGGCCGGCGCGAAGATCAGCGAGGAGGGCGTCGTGTTCCGGTCGCACCTCGACGGCGCCAAGCACGCGATGACCCCCGAGGTGTCGATGGAGGTGCAGGGCCAGATCGGCGCCGACATCTCGATGCAACTCGATGAGTGCCCGCCGCTCGGGGGCGAGGGCGTCCGCGACCGCAAGGCGATCGAGGCGGCCGTCGCACGCACCACGCGCTGGGCGCACCGCTGCCTCGCGGTGTGGCGTCGCGACCACCGCGCCCGCGGCCGTGCGCTGTTCGGGATCGTGCAGGGCGGCACCTTCGTCGATCTCCGCGTGCGCCACGCCGAGGAGCTGGGCGCGATCGACGACGGCTTCGACGGCCTCGCGCTCGGCGGCTTCTCGGTCGGCGAGCCGATCGAGATGATGTACGAGGCGCTCGCCGAGTGCGCGTGGAAGCTCGATCCGCGAAGGCCGCGCTACCTCATGGGCGTCGGCACGCCGCCCGATCTGCTCGTGGGCATCGAGCACGGCATCGACATGTTCGACTGCGTGCTGCCCACCCGCAACGCGCGCAACGGCCAGGCGCTCACCCGCTACGGCAAGGTGAACATCAAGCAGGCGCGCTTCCGCGACGACGACAAGCCGCTCGATCCGGACTGCGGCTGCGCGTGCTGCGCCGGCGGCTTCTCCCGCGCCTACCTGCGCCACCTGTTCGTCGCCGGCGAGATGCTGGTGCTGCGGCTGCTCTCGATCCACAACCTGTGGCTCTACGGCGAGCTGATGCGCGACGCGCGCGCCGCGATCCGCGAGCAGCGCTACGCGTCCTTCAAGCGCGCCTGGCTCGACCGCTACGCCGCTGGGCTGCCGTAGACTCCGTCGAGCCGGAGACCGTCACCCGGGCTCTTGATATCGGGCCAGTGCGCGCTGCGTATGTTGCCTTCCACCCTAGCGGCACGGTTGCCGCGGGCTTCGACCACCACGCCGGCAGACGAGCGTGCCACCCCTCGAGCAGCGGGAGGAACCGCGGCAAGTCCTGCTCCTCGATGAACCACTCGAGAAGCGCGAAGACCATCGCATCATCGTGGTGTGGGGGTAGGGAATGGAAGCGTCCGCCGGGGATTCCAACGGGCGAGTGGAAAAAGGATCCCTTCTCCGAAGTACACATCGGACGGCAGGGTTGAGCCGCGACGTCTCTGTGAGCTACTCAACGCACGCTGGATCACCTACGGGAAGGTGATGGTGATCGAGGCCGTCGCACCCTTAGGTGATCTCGGGAATCGCCAGTGGCCGATTTCGGTGTCGACACACATTGCGAGTTTTCCGAACTGTGCGCGCTCGAACGAGAACTTGTCAGCCACGCCATCAGGTCGCACGGTCACGGTTATCTTGAACGCGCGAATCTTTTCAGCCGCGGCCTCGTCGGCGCACTCCTTAATCGCGTGGCCCTCCCACAGTCGAAGGAAGCTCTCTAGGTCGGCGGACGACAGAGCGTCGACACTCGCATCAACGAACGGTGCCGGCAGGGAGGTGTCTTCGGGTTGCCCGGCCGCATCCGAAGCCGCGGCAGCAGTGGCGTCCACAACGACCGTGCGACCTGAGTCAACCGTCGTGGGCGGCGCACTCGGATTTCGGCATCCGAGCTGCGCCAGAACCGCCGCCGCCAGCGTACGTGTTTGATGTCGGAGCACTCTGACCTGACCCCCAACTTGCTACCAGCGATTACGCAGCAATCCGGGTCTCTCCGAACTGCTCTTGAATCTTCGCACGTTGAGTTGGTGAAGGTCCAACATGAGCGTCGACCGCGTCGTTGCCGGCTTCGCCCAACGAGCCCCCGGCAGGGAGCGCGAGGGTTGCGCGAGCGACGGCGGCGAACGCGGTTGGCGTCGCGTAGGCGAGCGCGCTGTGCGGGCGGACATCGTTGTAGTCGACGCGAAAGAGCTCGGCCTCGACACGCGCTCTAGCGACTGTGGGCCAGCGGCCCTGCGAGAGGAACTCGTCTCGAAACTTCCCGTTGAAGCTCTCGACGAAGGCGTTCTGGGTGGGCTTCCCCGGCTGGATGAAGTGCAGCTCAACGCCGTGGGCGTGGGCCCAGCGGTCGAGCGCGCTGGAGATGAACTCCGGCCCGTTGTCGACGGTGATGGCGCGGGGCAGGCCGTACTTCCAGAGCATCTCGTCGAGGACCCGCGTGACGCGCTCGCCGGTGAGCGACAGGTCGACCTCGATGGCGAGGCACTCGCGCGTGCAGGTGTCGACGACGTTGAGCGTGCGAAGCCTGCGACCGTCGGCGAGATAGTCGTGTGATCCTCCCCCGGTCTCGTGGACGGTCTGACTATGCCGCATCGCGGTGGATTTTGGACTTCAATTCGAACTCGATCGGACTGACGTAGTCGAGATGCGAGTGCAATCGCTCAGCGTTG
>JALHOE010000217.1 GCA_022843175.1 Deltaproteobacteria bacterium | reverse complement strand
CACGCGCACGCGCAGGCGCAGGCGCAGGCGCAGGCGCAGGCGCAGGCGCAGGCGCAGACGCAGGCGCAGGCGCAGGCGCAGGCGCGGACGCGGACGCAGACGCGGACGCAGACGCAGACGCTTCAGTCGTAGCGCGTCCGTTGGGGCAACCGCGGGCTTACGCCCCGCGGCCCCGTGGCCCGGGCGATATTCGTCACCGTCGAGCTCCGGGGGGTTCGGCGGGAACGCGGGAGCGAATTTGCCGGAGACGCTCAAGTGGCTGTGGGCGGGGCGTGCCGACCATGTAAAATCGCGCCCTCGATGAACGGCGACACCAAGCGAACGCTCCGGGGCGGCGCCTCGATCATGCCGCCGCCCGGGGAGCGGGTGCTCGAGAAGCACCCGCCCAAGGGCCCGGAGTTCTCGTACCTCGAGTTCTTCGAATACTTCCAGCACTCGCCCACGGCGCTCGCGATCAAGGAGTGCGTGCGCCTCAAGCGCATGAAGGAGCTCCCCGTCGTCGGCCCGGTGCTCGACGTCGGCTGCGGAGACGGTCTGTTCACGAGCCTCGCCCACCCCGAGGTGCAGGCGTGGGGCATCGACATCAACGAGCGCGAGGCCGCGCGCGCGCAGGCGTCGCGCGCGTATCAGCACGTCATCTGCGGCAGCGTCACCGAGGACGCCGACGCGCTGCCCCGCGACTTCTTCGCCACCACCATCGCCAATTGCTCCCTCGAGCACGTCCCCGACATCCGCGCGGCGCTCAAGAACATCCGCTCCGCGATGAAGGCCGGCGGCATCTTCTATCTCATCGTCCCCAACGGCGAGTGGACCAAGACGCTGCCGCTGCGCAAGGGCCTCGAGAAGATCGGCCTCGCCGACGCCGCGCGCGCCTACGCCGCCGGCCTCGACGCGCAGTTCGCCCACCACCACCTCTACGACGCCGACGGTTGGCGCGCCCTGCTCGAGGGCGCCGGCTTCGTCGACATCGAGTGGGAGACGCTCGGCAGCGACGGCTCCCAGGCCGCCTTCGAGGCGTGGCTGCTCCCGAGCCTCGGCGGCTACCTCACCAAGAAGCTCACCGGCAAGTGGATCGTCGCGCCGGGCGTTCGCCAGCTCTACGCGTGGCCCATCTTCCGCGCCGTGCGCTTCCTCGCGGACCGCGACAAGGGGGGAGCCGGCGCCGAGATCCTCCTCGCGTGCCGCGCCGGTCACGCGCCATGAGCGAGGCTTCGTACTTCAGCAATCACTCGCTCGGCCGCCGCTGGCCGTGGTCGATGTACCACCGGCCGATCGACGACACGATCCGCGGGTTCCTCGAGCCGCTGCCGCGCGGCGCCAAGGTGCTCAACGTCGGCTGCGGCATGTTCCTCAACTACCCCGAGCTCCCGCAGCACCTCACGTACACCGGCGTCGACGTCGATCCGCGCGCCGCCGAGGCGGTGCACCAGCGCTTCGGAATCGACACCGCCGTCACCTCGCCCGAGCGCCTCCCCTTCCCCGACGCCACCTTCGACGCCACCTACGCGACCGAGGTCATCGAGCACTGCGAATACCCCGAGCGCTGGCTCGCCGATGTCCTCCGCGTCACGCGCCCCGGGGGCCGCGTGCTGATCACCACGCCCAACTACGGCTCGGTGTCGCTCAAGCTGATCGAGTCCACGGCGCTCGAGGTGATCGCGCGCCTGCAGGGCTTCACCCGCCGCGGAATCCACCCGTTCCCCTGCACCGCCGCCTCCATCGAGGCGCTCGCGCGCGCCGTGGGAGCCGTGGAGCCGCGGGCGAAGGTCATCTCCCACGGCTGGGTGATCGCGGTCGAGATGGGCGTCGCTCCGTGAAGCGAGTCGCCGCGGCGGAGCTCGCCGCCGCGCTCGTGCTCGTCGCCCTGCAGCGCGCGTTGTTCGCGCACTTCCAGCTGCGCGAGCGGCTGCTCGACTACTACCGGGGCGCCGCGGAGCACCTCAACCGCGGCGAGATCACCCTCCTCTCGATCCAGCTCGGCCTCGGGATCCCGGCGTGCCTACTCCTCGCGGACGCGCTCGCGCGAGTGCTCGTCGCGCGCTCGCTCGCCTCGCTGGTCGAGGGCAGGCCGCGCCGGTTCGCCGCCGTCGCGGCGTGCTTCTGCGCGACGGCCGCCGCGCTCGTCGCGTGGAAGGTCCTCGGCTACACCGCGCTCACCGACGACGAGCGCGTCTACCTCTTCGAGGCACGCTCGCTCCTCGCCGGAGGGATCACCTCGATCGCGCCCCTGCCGCGCGCGGCGTTCGCCAACCAGTTCGTGGTGTTCGTGGGGCCCGATCGTTGGGGAGGCATCTTCCCACCCGGCCAGCCGGCGCTCCTCGCGCTCGGCCTCCTCTTCGGCCACGCACACCTCACGCAGTATCTCTGCGCAGCGGCGATCGTCTGGACGGTGGCGCGCTTCGCCGAGGAAGAGTGGGGCGCGCGCGCGTCGGTGCTCTCCGCAGCCCTGCTCGCCACGTCTCCCGCGTTGATCTTCACCGCGGCCACGCTGCACAACGTCGTCCCCTCCGCGCTGTGCGTCGCCGTCGCGGTGCGTTCGAGCGCCCGCGTTGCGCGCGGGGAGCCCTCGCTCGCGGGCCTCGCGATCGGCGCGGCGGCCGGGTTCGCGTTCCTCTGCCGCCCGCTCGACGGCGTGCTCATCGCGCTCTGGTCCGCGGGCTACCTCGCGCTGACCCGGGGTCGGAGCGCGGTCCGTCCGCTCCTGCTCGCGGTGGCGGCCGGACTTCCGTTTTTGTTGATTCAGCTCGCCACCTACCGGGCGCTCACCGGCAGCTTCACGACGTCGCCCTATGAGGTGTGGCTGCGCAAGGACTGGCCGAACGCGCGCCTGTTCGGGTTCGGTCCGACGGTCTGGCGCTACACGCACACGCCGCGGGTCGCGCTCGACAAAACCGTCGCCGCGCTCGCGCGGGTGTCGCTGTGGGCGTTCGGGTGGCCGATCTCGATCGCCGGCGCCGTCGCGATGGCGTTCGGCTGGGCGCGCGATCGCACCGCGCGCGCGCTCCTCGTCCTCGGTGGCCTGCACCTCACCGGCTACTTCTTCTACGCCCTCGGATCGGTGCACGACCTCGGCTCGTACTACCACCTGTTCTCGCTGCCGCTCCTCGCCGCGATCACCGCGCGGGTGCTCACCGAGGTCGAGGAGCGGAACCCGCGGTTCGTCCACCTCGCCGCCGCTGCGAGCGTCTTCGGCGCGCTCACGTTCGTGCCGTCGCAGGTGACGCGGCTCCGCTACCACACAGCAAGAGTCCGCGCGTCGCTCGTCGTCGGCGAGCGCGTGGCGCGCGACGGTCGCGTCGTCATCTTCGCGAAGGCGACGGCCCCGACCTCGAGCTGGGTCTACGCAAACCCGCTGCCCTCGCCCCGCGCCGACGACAACCAGGTGCTCTGGCTCCCGCCGACCAGCCGGGAGGGCATGCTCGCGGTCGCCCGAGAGCACGGCGACCGGCGCCCGTATGTTCTTCGCTGGATCGGCGCCGAGCCAGTGCTCGAACCGCTCTAAAGACGCGCCAAAGAGGCTCTCGAGAGTGTGTCGGCACCAAGGCAGCGGCGGCTCCGGGGCCGTGCTAGGAGCGCGTCATGACCGAAGTCGCCATCCTGGATGCCGTTCGTTCTGCTGTGGGCCGCGGTGTGAAGGGCTCTCTCGCCCTCGTCCGCCCCGATGAGCTCGCGGGTGAGGTCATCCGTGGCCTCCTCGCGCGCAATCCGAAGCTGTCCCCCAACCTGATCGAGGACCTGGTCCTCGGCTGCGCGATGCCCGAGGGCGAGCAGGGCCTCAACGTGGCGCGCGTCGCCGGGTTGCTCGGCGGCCTCTCCGTCGACTCCTCCGCCATGACGATCAACCGCTTCTGCTCGAGCGGGCTCCAGGCCCTGGCGCTCGGCGCGGGCGCGATCCTCATGGGCACCAACGACCTCGTCGTCGCCGGCGGCGTCGAGTCCATGTCGATGGTGCCGATGACCGGCAACAAGCTGTCGGCCTCGCCCGAGGCGATGGAGAAGTACCCCACCGTCTACACGCCGATGGGCATCACCGCCGAGAACGTCGCCAAGAAGTTCGGCATCGCGCGCGAGGACCAGGACAAGTTCGCGCTCGCCTCGCACAAGAAGGCGTCCGCCGCGCGCGAGGCCAAGAAGTTCGACGCCGAGATCGTCCCGGTCACGGGCGTTCGCTACAACGGCAACGAGCGCCTCACGTTCGAGTTCAAGCAGGACGAGCTCATTCGCCCCGACACCACGGCCGAGGGCCTCGCCGGCCTCAAGCCCGTGTTCTCCACGACCGGCTCGGTCACCGCGGGCAACAGCTCCCCGCTGTCGGACGGCGCCGCGGCGTCGATCCTCGCGAGCAAAGAGAAGGTCGCCGAGCTCGGGGTCAAGCCGCTCGGCTGGTTCCGCCACTACGTCACCGTCGGCGTCGACCCGGCGATCATGGGCATCGGTCCGCTGCCCGCCATCCAGAAGCTGTTCAAGAAGACCGGCCTGTCCGTGAAGGACATCGACATCTTCGAGATCAACGAGGCCTTCGCCAGCCAGTCGGTCTACTGCCAGCGCGAGCTCGGCATCCCCGACGAGAAGCTCAACGTGAACGGCGGCGCGATCGCCCTCGGTCACCCGCTCGGCTGCACCGGCGCCAAGCTCGTCGCCACGGCTCTCCAGGAGCTCAAGCGCCGAGGCGGCAAGCGCGCGATTGTGTCGATGTGCATCGGCGGCGGCATGGGCGCGGCCGGTCTCATCGAATCCGCCTGATCGAGTCCATGCGTCGCCTC
Source organism: Deltaproteobacteria bacterium (assembly GCA_022843175.1). Lineage (GTDB taxonomy): Bacteria > Myxococcota_A > Polyangia > Polyangiales > JADJMO01 > JALHOE01. The sequence continues at coordinate 10,265 of JALHOE010000217.1, read as the reverse complement.
TCGGCAGCGACGTTCCTCGCGATCGGCGCGGCGTGCGCGAGCGCGCAAACGACGCCACCGGCACCGCCTCCCACGGCGCCGGTCGCGTCGTCGTCCGCGCCGGCCAAGCCACTGCCCACGACGCTGCTACCCGGCGTCGGCATGTCCACCGCACCCGCCGGTCCCGACGTCGACAACGAAGAAGACCTGTCCGGGCCGCCTCCGCTCTGCGCGAAGGACGAGGATTGCTGGAGCCGCTCGTGCTGTCCGGCGAAGGCGCCCGAGGAGTGCGTGCACGCGTCGCGCGCGCGCAAATGCGCGATCGTCGACGTGAGCTGCAAGCCGACGCCGATCCACTACACGTGCTTCTGCGACGGCGGCGCCTGCAAGGGCCGCCTCGCCCCGCCGTGAGCACAAAAAACCAAGGGCCCCGATGAGGCTGTGTGCTCTCGAGGCCCGCCCGCATGCATGCACCTGCATGACGAACATCTATGGCGTAACTGCTCGACCCGGCCTGCGCAAGTTCTCGAGCCGAGCTCGTCCGTGACTTCTTGGTGAATGGCGCAACGCGTCCAGAACGTCGCGATGCGTCACGCGCTCGCGGGATGCACGTTCTGCTTCACCCACTCGACGATTTCGCCGAGCGTGGTGCCGGGGGTGAAGATGCCCTTCACGCCGGACTCGCGCAGGCGCTGGAAGTCGTCGTCGGGGATGATGCCGCCGCCGAAGACCACCACGTTGTCGGCGCCCTTCTTCTTGAGCGCGTCGATCACCGCCGGAAACAGCGTGTTGTGCGCCCCGCTCATGATCGAGAGGCCGACCGCGTCGACGTCCTCCTGGACCGCGGCCGACGCGATCATCTCGGGCGTTTGGTGGAGGCCGGTGTAGATGACCTCGAACCCGGCGTCTCGGAGCGCACGCGCAACGACCTTCGCGCCGCGGTCGTGGCCGTCGAGGCCGGGCTTCGCAACCAGAATACGGACCTTCGGCGCCTTCTCGCTCATCGCGGGGTCGACGATCTAGCACGCCGGCGGCGCGCGGTCTCGATCGCGCTGGCGACGCTCCCCATCGGCAGCGCGAGCGCCCTTTCGAGGTCCTTCAACGCGCCGAGGCGATGGTCGTCGATCTCGGGCAGGAGGGCGGCGCGCGCCGCGAGCTCGAGCGACAGGCGCCGCGACTCGGGCGGCACCGCGACCGCTGCGCGCGACAGCTGCTCGAGCGCGCCACGGAAGCCGACGATGGTGAGCTTGGCGATCGCGGCCGAGCCCCGATCGCGGAGCGCGGCGCGCGGGAGATCTCCGCGAATGCCGCGGAGCGCTTCGACCATCTCGGCGACGACCGGCAGCTGCTGACCGGGGGCGCCATCCGCGATCGCGACGAGCAGCATGGCGTCGATCGCGAGGTCGAGCTGGAGCGCGCCCGCGTCCGGCGAGCCCGGCGAGTCGCGGCCGGACCACGCGTCGAGCAGCGCGAGCCGAAACCGCAGCGCGCGCGCGCGAGCCAGCGTGGCGCGCTGGGCGACGGCGCGCTCGGTCGTGCGATCGGGCCGCTCGTCGAGCCCGGCGATCGCGCGGAGATCGCGCAGGATGGCCTCTCGCTCGTCGTGGTCGGCGCTGGTGTCGACCGTCACCACGTGATCGCGCACCGGCTCGCCGATCGAGATCGGCACCGAGGGGAGGCGCGCCGAGACGCGGTCCCAGTTCACTGTGGTCGGCGGGGCGGAGATCGGCGCCTCCTCGAGCGGCGGGCGCACGTCGAGGGGCGCCGCGACGTACACGGGCGAGTCCTCCGCGACGGCCAAGCCCTCCGGGTGCACCGGTACGGGCTTGGTTCGATCGGCGTTGGGATCGCGCGGCATGACGAGAGGGTGAAGCGAGTATATCGTCGCCGCCGCCTCGATGCCGAACCCGGAAAACCCCCGCATCTCCTGCCTCATCCGTGTACGCATGTCCTCGCACGATGCTCACTACGCCGGTGAGCTGGTCGACGGCGCGCGCATGCTCGGCCTCTTCGGCGACGTGGCGACCGAGCTGCTCATCCGCCACGACGGCGACGAAGGGCTCTTTCGCGCCTACGAGTCGGTCGAGTTCCTCGCCCCGGTCTTCGCGGGCGACTACATCGAGGTCTACGGAGAGCTGACCGACGTCGGACGCACCTCGCGCAAGATGCGCTTCGAGGCCCGCAAGGTCGCCGGCAACATCCGCAAGAACGGGGTGCCGCCGAGCGCCGCCGAGCACTACGACCCGCCGATCGTCGTCACCCGCGCCGCCGGCACCTGCGTGGTCCCGCTCGACCTGCAACGGCCGCCGTCGCTGCCGGGCGCGTCCGCCCGCGCGCTCCCGCCGTACGTGAACGGCAAGCCGCTGATCATCACCGCCGCGATCGTCGGCGCCGAGGTCACCCGCGAGCAGAACCCGCACGTCCCCTACACGCCGGACGAGATCGCCGAAGAAGCGCGCCGCTGCCGCGAGGCCGGCGCCGCGGTCGTCCACCTCCACGCCCGACACGACGACGGCACCGCCACCCAGGACCGCGACCGCTTCCGCGCCACCATCGAGGCGATCCGCGCGCGCACCGACGTGATCGTGCAGGTCTCCACCGGCGGCGCCGTCGGCATGTCGATCGAGGAGCGCTGCCAGCCGCTGCTGCTCCGCCCCGCGCCCGAGATGGCCACCCTCAACTGCGGGACGATCAACTTCGGCAACGACGTCTTCGTCAACAGCCGCAAGGAGATCCGCGACATCGGCGCCCGGATCTTCGACGCCGGCTCGGTGCCCGAGTGCGAGATCTACGAGGTCGGCCACCTCGACGAGGCGCTCACGCTTCACAAGGAGAACCGGCTCGCGCCGCCGATCCACGTGCAGTTCGTGCTCGGGATCCCCGGGGCGATGGCCGCGCGCGAGAGCGCCCTGCGGTTCCTCGTGCAGGAGCTCGAGTCGTTCGGCGTCGAGCACACCTGGGGCGTCGCGGCGGTCGGGCGCTTCCAGCGACCGCTCACCGAGCTCGCCGTGCGGATGGGCGGTCACGCGCGCGTCGGCCTCGAGGACAACATCTACCTCGACAAGGGCGTGCTCTCGCAGGGCTCCTCGCCGCTCGTCGAGCGCCTGGCGCAGTACAGCCAACAGCTCGGCCGCCCGGTCGCCGATCCGAAGACCGCGCGGCAGCTGCTCGGGCTTCGATGACCGGGTCGCTGTTCGAGCAGCTCGAACCCCCGACGTCCACCGCGGCGACCGTCGCCGAGATCGCGGTCCCGGTCCCGGTCGACAAGCCGTTCACCTACGGCATCCCCGAGAAGCTCGCGGCCGACGTCGTCCCCGGCGCGCGGGTGCTCGTGCCGTTCGGGGCCCGCCGGCTGCTCGCCGTGGTGATCGCCGTGCGCCCGCGCCGCGAGGACGAGGTCAAGCTCAAGGACATCGTCGCGATCGTCGATCGGGAGCCGGTTCTGCCGCCGGAGCTGCTCGCGTTCCTGCGCGAGGTCGCGAGCTACTACTTCGCGCCGCTCGGCGAGGTGCTCGCCCTCGCGCTGCCAGCGGTGGAGCGAAAGTCGATCGTCCGCCTCCGCAAAGAGGGGATCGCCGCGCCCAAGGTGTCGCGCATCGCCCCCGCGCGCACCGAGAGGTGGGTGAAGCGCGGCCTCGCCGCCGCGCCGCCCGAGGGAAAGAGGCTCGGGCCCGCGCAGAAGGCGATCCTCGAGCAGGTCCTCGCGGCCGACGTGAAGCTCGCAGACATCGCCAATCGCGAGGCGGTGAAGAAGCTCGAGGCGCTCGGCCTGGTGGTCGTCGAGGAGCGCGCGCTCGTCACGTCCGCGTTCGCCGAGGCCGAGGCCCGCGACGCGCCGCCCGAGCTCACCGGCGAGCAACAGACCGCCGTCGCCGCGATCTCCGAGGCCATCGACGGCGCGCCGCGCGGCTTCCTGCTCCAGGGCGTCACCGGCTCCGGCAAGACCGAGGTCTACCTCCACGCGATCGCGCGCGCGCTCGCCCTCGGGCGCGGCGCGATGATGCTGGTCCCCGAGATCGCGCTCACCCCGCAGCTGGTCTCGCGCTTCCGCGCGCGCTTCGGCGACGAGGTCGCGGTCGTCCACTCCGCGCTCGATCCCGCGGCGCGCCACGCGATGTGGCGTCGTTTGCACCAGGGCGAGCTGCGCGTCGCCATCGGCGCCCGCAGCGCGCTCTTCGCCCCGGTCCCGAGCCTCGGCCTCGTCATCGTCGACGAAGAGCACGACTCCTCGTTCAAGCAAGAAGAGGGCGTGCGGTACCACGCGCGCGACTGCGCCCTGCTCCGCGCGCACCGCGCCGGCGCCGTGTGCGTGCTCGGCAGCGCCACGCCCTCGCTCGAGTCGGTCGACCTCGCGCGCCGCGGCAAGCTCGGTCACCTGCGGCTCACCGCTCGCGCGCGCGCGCAGCCGCTCCCCAAGGTCGAGGTGATCGATCTCCGGCACGTCGGGCCGGGACCGAGCGGCCACCCCAAGATCTCCCTCCCGCTCCACCGCGCGATCGAGGCGACGCTCGCCGCCAAGGAGCAGGCGATCCTGTTCCTCAATCGACGCGGCTTCGCGCCGGCCGTCATCTGCGAGAGCTGCGGCGAGCTGCGGCGCTGCCCCGACTGCGACGTCTCGCTCACGCTCCACAACAAGGCCGGGGCGCGCGCGATGCGCGACGGCACCGTCCACGCCGTGCGCGCCGGCCTCCGCTGCCACTACTGCGATCGCGTCGAGGATCTCCCGGCCAAGTGCCCCAAGTGCAACGTCGGCGCGCTCGCGCTCGAGGGCGTGGGCACCGAGCGACTCGAGGACGTGCTCGCCGAGGCCTTCCCCACCGCACGTCTCGGCCGGCTCGACCGCGACGTCGCGAGCGGCAGGGACGTGGAGGCGATCCTCAAGCGGATGCGCAACCGTGAGATCGATCTTCTGGTCGGCACCCAGATGGTGACCAAGGGCCACGATCTGCCGCACGTGACGTTGGTCGGCGTCATCAACGCCGACGGCGCGATCTCGATGCCCGACTTCCGCGCCGGCGAACGAACCTTTCAGCTGCTCGTGCAGGTCGCCGGGCGCGCCGGCCGCGGCGACGTCAAGGGCAGCGTGCTCATCCAGACCCGCTCCCCCGAGCACCCCGCGATCGCGTGCGCCGCGCGCCACGACGTCGACGCGTTCCTCGCGCGCGAGCTCATCGACCGCGAGGAGCTCGGCTACCCGCCGTTCTCGCGGATGGTGCTGCTCCGCCTCGACGGCATGAACGAGCAGAAGGTGGTCGAGGTCGCGCAGCAGCTCGCGGCGCTCGCCGAACAGGCGCCGGACGTGGTCGCCGAACGCGTGGACGTGCGCGGCCCGAGCCCCGCCCCGATGCCGCGCATCCGCGGGCGGTTCCGCTACCGGGTGCTGCTCCGGGGCCCGCGCCCCGAGCTGCGCAACGTCGCCCGCATCCTCAAGCGCGCCATGGCCGACGTCCCCCGCGACGTCCGAGTGGTGCTCGACGTCGATCCGCTCTCGATGATGTGATCACCGCATGGGATCACCGCATGGGATCACCGCGCGTAGTGGCTGAACGCGAAGACGCGCTTACCGGTGGCCGCGCTGAACACCTGCGTCGTCGTCAACCCCGACTCGTCCCCCGCGAGCACCACGCGATCGCGGTGGAACGAGAGCGACACCTCGTTGCGATACTCGCTGTGGCCGATCGAGAGGCGTTCGACGTCGCCCGTCCACAGCAGCGTGCCGTTCTGCAGATCGTAGGCGTACAGCGTGGAGCCGGTGGAGAACTCGCTGTAGAGCGCGACGAACAGGCGGCCGTCGCGGGCGACGGCGAAGGCGTTCTCGCGGCGCTCGGGGGCCTTCGCGCTCCAGCGCACATGGCCCTTGAGGTCGAGCAGGCGGAGCTCCGGATCGACGACGAGCAGCCCCTCGATCGCGCCGTCGGGGCGGAGGGCGACGGCGGCGACCTGGTCCTCGAGCCGAATCACCATCGCGTCCGCGAGGCGGACGATTGCGACGCGACGGAGACCGCCGCCGCGGTGCTGCGTGCCGTAGAGCGCGTACTGGTCGTCGACGGCGATGATGTTGAAGGCGCTGCTCGTGGGCGCGCTCGGCGCGCGGAGGTCGACGTGGAAGGTCTTGCCGCCGAGGCAGGCCACGTTGAGGGCGACGTCCGCCTGCATCGCGCAGACCGTCTGGCGATCGCGGAGCGGGTAGAGCGCCGCGCGATACCCGAGCACCTCGAACGGGAGGACGGTGGTCGTGACGGCGAGGCTCTCGTCGACGGTGAGGACGCTCTTGAGGCGCGAGATCGCGAAGCCCCGGGCCGTCGCAGCAGCGTGGCCGAGGTGATCGCCGAGCTTCACCGTCCGCACGTCGCCGCTCTTCTTGTCGAAGACGAGCAGGTCGGGCTCGCGCAACACGGCCACCGACGCGCCCGACGAGAGCACGAACGGCGAGGGCATCCCGGTGATCGCGCGCTGCCACCGCTCGCTGCCGTCCGCGAGCTGAAAGGCACGGAGCGTGTGCTTCTCGTCGAGGACGTAGGCGGTGCTCTCGTCGACGACCTGCGCCCGCGCGCGCGCGAGGGTGCGTGCGGTCCCGGCGTCGAGGTCGAGCAGCTCGCCGTCGCGAACGAGCTTCGACACGGCCGGCTCGCGCACGGCCGCCTCCGGCGTCGGATCCGCGATCGCCTCCACCCGCCGTCGGCACGACAGCAGGAGCAGGGAAACGATCAGGGCGCTTTTGTGCACTTCATGGTCACGCGCGTGCCGGACGCGCGCGCCCGGCAGAACGAGCCCGGCGTGCAGTCGCTGTCGCGGCAGCAGAAGTCGCTGCACGCGCCGTCCTCGCAGAGGTTGCTGCGGCACTCGCTGTTGCCGCCGCACTTGGCGCCGCCGCGGAGGCTGCCCGTGCTCCCACCGAACAGCGGCAGCGGCTCGCACATGGGCACGACCGCAGCGCCCGCGGTGAACTCCTGGCACTTCCAGTTGCCCGGGCAGTCGCTGGAGGTGCAGCAGTGCTTGGTGCAGCGGCCGGACGTCCAGGTGGTCACGCCCACGCAGTATCCGGTCGAACAGTCGCTGTTCCGATCGCAGCTGTCGCCCACGACCTTGCTGCCGACGGGGCCGCGACAGAAGAACCGGTTGTCGCTGCGGAGCGAGCACGTGCCGCCGGTGCCGCACTCGGGCGCGCCACAGCAGCCGTCCAAACAGGTGCCGCTGGTGCAGACGCCGCTCCGACAGTCGTCCGGCTTGACGCACTTGGCGAAGCTCGCGCCGCCGCCGAGCACGAGGCCGATGTCGGAGGCGCGGACGCAGACCGAGTTGCCCGACGTGCCCATCTTGCAGACGAAACCGTCGGGGCAGGTCGCGGACTCGCAGCACGCCTTGGTGCAGATCGCGTTGGAGCGCGCGCTGATTCCGAGCGCGGTGAGGTCGAAGCACTCGACCCCGGGTGCCCCGTCGCAGGCGGCGAGCGCGTCGCAGCCGTCGCCGATGACGATGACCTTCACGCAGCGGCCGAGATCGGGATCGCACTTCTCGCCGGCTTTGCAGACGGTGGGGTTGGCGCGGCAGTCCGGGTCGGTGCACTTGCCGGTGGTGACGTTGCACCCGAGCGACGGCGGGCAACCGAAGAAGCGGCAGTCGTCCTTGTCGACGCACTGAGCCTTGCCCGCGAGGCAGGTCTTGCCGTCGGCGCAGCCGTTGGGCTCTTCGTCGATCTTGCCGTCGCAGTTGTCGTCGATGCCGTTGCAGGCCTCGGGCTGCCCGGGGTGGATGTCGGCGCCGCCCTTGCTCGGGTCGTCGTTGCAGTCGGTCTTGCCGAACTCGCCACAGACGGTGAAACCGTCTTTGTCCTGGTCGAAGTCCTCGTCGATCTCGCCGTCGCAGTCGTCGTCCTCGAAGTTGCACTCCTCGGGCTTGGGAACGCACTCGGAGCAGCGCCCGCCGCGGCAGATCCGCCCCGGCGCGCACAGCTTGCCGTTGGGCGTGCAAGCCGGATCCTCGTCCTCGGCGCGGAGCGCGACCTGGCACGCCGAGGCGCTCGCCAGGGCGAACCCCACGAGCAGCGCCGCACTCGCGTAGCGAAGCACGCGCATCAGAACTTGGTCTCCAGGAGGAACGAGCCGGGGCCGACCCGCAGCGACGTGCGCGGGGTCTCGCGCGGGTCGTCCTGCCGCGGGAACTCGGACGTGAAATACAAGGTGAGCCCCACGCCGGCGGAGAGGAACGTGAGCACTCCGAAGACATTGGCGACGGTGGCCTCGGACTTGGCGGCGCGCACGATCTGCTGGCGCTCCTCGAAACCGCGGCCGTCGACGATGACGTACTCGCGCGCCTCGCGATCGTGGCGCAACGCGGCGACGCCGAACACGCCGGTCACGAGCGCGCTGACGCCCGCGCCGACAAGGAGGCTCGCCGACAGCGGCGTGAAGCGATGCTCCATGCGCTTGGCCTCGCGCGCCTTGAGCTCGGTCTTGGCGCCCTCGAGGCGCTTGATCGCGGAGCGGATCTTCGCGACCTCCTCCGGATCGGCCTCGGGACCGAGGGCCTTGAGGTATTTGCGGTAGGCGTCGATCGCCTCTTCGGCGTCGCCGAGCTTCTCGCGGACCAGCCCGAGGTTGTAGAGCAGCTCCGCGGCGCCCGGGTCGAGCTTGAGGGCGGCCTCGAGCTGAGCGATCGCCTCGCGGTAGCGACCGAGCTGGTAGAGCTCACGCGCGCGCTTGTAGTGCTGCTCGGCCTTGACCTGGTTGGGCGTCTTCTTGGGCTCGACCGGCTCGCTGTCGGCGTGCGCGGGCCGCGGCGCGATCGCGCTCGCAAAGAGTACGCAAGAAAGCGCGAGCGCAGCGCCTCGCATCGGGCGGAGCCTATCAGAGAGATGGCCGCGCGGCGCCGAACAAGTCAGGCTGGGCGGCCGACATGTATGACAGCGGGCCGAGCCGCGTGAGCCGCCTCACCGACCCGGAGGTGCTCAAGACCATCGCGAGCAACACCATCGCACATGGCTTGTCGAACGCCGCGAGCGCGATGGCGTTCGACCTCTTTCTCGGCATGATCCCGCTGAAAGCGAAGATGAGATGGCTCGCGGGTTACCTCGCCCGCACCGGCCGACGCGTTGCGTTCGATCTGAGCCTGCTCGATCTCGCGCCGGGCCCGGCGGCCGAGGTGGCGCGCGCGCACCTCTCCCGCCTCGACCCGGATATTTCCACCGTGGCTGGCGTGGTGCTGATCGGGTTCCTCTGGTTGTCGTCGAGCGGCACCCACGTGGCCCTCGCGACGGTGCGCGGAATCCTCGGCCTTCCGCCGCGGACCTACGTGCGTACGCGGCTCCTCGCGCTGGCCCTGACGTTCGCCGCGGTCATCGCCCTCGGACTCGCGTCGGCGGCTGCGGTCCTCATCCACGGCCTCGGCGCGATCGGCGCGTTCAGCGAGCGAGAGCACACGCTGTGGAAGGCGCTCCTCGTCGGCTCGACGCTGATCGTCGCGACGATCGGCAACGCGCTCCTCTACCGCATCGCGTCCGGCACGAGCTGGGATCGTCGTTCGATCCTGCCCGGCGCCGTGCTCGCCGCAGTGATTCTCCACCTCGTATCGTGGGGCTTCTCGACCTACGTGGCGACGCTCGCCAAGTACACGTCGTTCTACGGGGGCCTCGCCGGCGTCGCGGTGCTGATGGTCTGGCTGTGGCTATCGAGCCTCGCGGTGCTGGTCGGCGCGGAGGCGAACGCGGTCCTCGACGAGAACCGCGGCAAGACCCCGCCGCGCCGCAGTGAGCGCCCGAGCCTCACTGGCTAGACTTGATCGGGCGGGCTCGAGATCTAGCGGCCCAAGTGCTGGATCACCGCGTCGCAGCGGTGGGCTTCGGGCTCTTTCGCGCTGCACGAGATCACGCGCGCGGACTTCGGCTTGCGGATGACCACCATGATCGCGACGAAGCGGCCCTTCTCGGGCAGGTCGACGCGCACCCGCACGGCGCGGTGAGGCGCGCCGCCGATCACGATCGGCGCGTCGTCGCGCGCCACGACGTCCTTGCCGAACGGCTCGACGAACGCGTTGAGGTTCTGCGCGATCGAGTCGTCGGTCGGCGTCTCGTGGACCTCCGCGTCCATCGCGAGGAACGCGGCTCCGCACGAGTAGGTGGTGGCACCGTCGCGCGTCTCGGGGATGCAGCCGTCGAGCGGCGAGGCCCCGGCGTCGACGGTGGGCGTGGCCGCGCGCGCGCAGCCGAGGAGCACCGCCCAGACGACGAAGCGCACTACTTGGTCGAGGCCTTGGCGCTCGGCGCCGGCGCGGGCTTGGTGCTCGGCGCG
>JALHOE010000216.1 GCA_022843175.1 Deltaproteobacteria bacterium | reverse complement strand
CGGGCACGGCGGCGGGGGCGGCGGCGCGCAGCAGGTGAACTTCGCGATCGAGCCGCTGCCGGCCGGGCACGCGCCGAGGGGCCGGAAGTGCGTGAGCTTCGCCTTGTGCTCCATGCAGAAGCCGATCGCGCGCTTATGGAGCAGCTCGACGGGCATGCAGTCGCGCGCCTCGCCGACGATGTCCGTGAAGCAGCGGGGGCCACAGTGCGGAGGAGGCGGCAGCGGCGGCTTCTCGGCGCTGCCCTCGCCGGCCGGCGCCGCAGGATCTTCGGAGACCAACGACGAGGAGCTCGAGTCGTTGTCGCCGGCTTGCGCGGTACAACCGATCGACGCAAGCACGCAGACGATAAGCAGTTGGATCCTCATGGACGCACTCCTTCTGGCGTGCGCGGACGCGCGCACGTGAACTCTTGGAGAGCCCCTGCTCCCATGCCGGGGTCTCTACAGTGGGATTGCGGCGAACGGCGGAGTCCGTCAGAAAAAGTTTCGACCTCGAGAGCTGTGAGCAATCTCCCCCGGACCGAGGTGCTTCAGTCCGGGGGGCTTCTCTCACCCGCTACAAGCCGAGACGCTCCACGCTCCGCCCGCGCACTTCACCGTGCGCACGCCGCCCTCGCAGCCGGTCTTGTACTCGCAGCTGACGTCGGGCTGCGGGCACGGCTGGCCGGGGAGCGGCGTGAGCGCGGGACACCCGGCGGGTGTGCAGCTGCGATCGACGACCCAGTAGCCGCCGGTGCACTTCGCGAAGTCACGCGTGCCGCACGCGTTCGGCCAAATGCACTCGATGTCGCCGCTGCACGTGGCGCGCGAAGCCGGCGGCTCCGCGGGACACCCCAGCTCGGGGCAGTGCGGCGGCCGCTCGATGAACCAACCCTTGCCGTCGCACACGGCGTGGAAGTCGACGCCGCATTTGTTGGTGTAGGGACACTTGATCGGCTGCGTGCAGGGCGCGCCCATCGGCGGCGGACCGGGAGGGCACCCCGGCGGCGGCGGACACTTGGCGATGTAATACTGCCACTTGCTGCCAACGCACAGCGCCACGTCGAGCTGCCCGCACACGTTCTTGTAGACGCAGCGTTCGCTCGTCGCGCACGCGGTCCCGTCGCTCGGCGCGCTCGCGGGGCAGCCGCTGTCCACGCTGCAGGTCGGCGAGCAGAGCCAGATGTTCTTGTCGTTGCAGAAGCACTGCTTGCAGCTGGCCTCGCAGACGACGCCGGCGCGACACATGGTGCCCTCGCCGCACGGTCCGTCGACGGCCTGCTCGCCGATGTCGAGCACGCGGGAGCACGCTGCCGCGATTACGACCATGAAGACGGAGACGACGCGCTTCACTGCTTGCCGAGCACCTTGTTGAGGGGCTCAGTGTAGAGCGACTTGGGGTAGCGGGCGCGGAACGCGTCGAAGCGAGCGTTGGCCTCGTCCGCGCGGCCGAGCAGGTGGAGCGCGCGAATGGCGTGGAACTCACGCTCCTCGCCGAGCTGGCCCGCGGGGAAACGCTTCTTGTGCTCCAGCGTCGCGTCGAGCGCCTTCTGCGCGTTGCCGTGCAGGAGCGCGCTCTGCGCGGTCTCGATCAAGGTCTTCTCGGACTCGAGGTCGCTCTTGGTCGACGACACGCTCGGCGGCGGCGGCGGCGAAGCCACCACGCTCGGGGCCGACGCGCTCACCGATGGCATCGGCTCGACGGGCGGAGCGAGCGGCTTCGGCGCATCTCGCGGCGGCGGCGGCGGCGACGCGGCGACGCTCGGGCAGGTCGGCGCGGACGGCGCGACCGGGCTCATTTTCTGCGCGACCGCGTAGCCCGAAGCTCCCGCAGCGCCTCCGAGCGTGAACGCCATCGCGGCGATCGCGCCCTTGCGGGTGAAGAACGCGTAGACGCCGGTGAGCAGGCCGCCCTTCACCGCGACCGTGGCCGCGCCGCCGGCCAGCACCGCAGCGCCGACGTTGCGAAGCAGCCGACGACGGGCGTCCTCGGGCATGATCTCGTCGCGGCGATCGCGCGCGATGAGGTCGCGAATATCGGACGGCAGCGGCGGCAGCTCGTCGCTCATCGCGCACCTCCCCTGGCCAGGGCCTGAAGCTTTGGTTGCGGCGTGGCCGCTTGGATCCTGCGTACCGCCGCGACGAACTGCTCGCGGGCGAGTCGGAGACGGGAGTAGGCGGTGTTGAGCGGAATGCCGAGCGTCTCGGCGATCTGCGGCACGGGGTAGCTCTCGTACTCGTGCATGACGATCAGCGCCCGGCGATCGAGGTCGAGGGTGTCCAGCGCGCGTCGCACCAGATCCTGCGCCTGCTTGTCCTCGAGCTGCTCGTCGGCCGGTTTGCGCTCGTCGACGGCCTCGGCGGTGTCGTCGATGCGCTCGCGCTGCACGCGCGCACGGCGGCGATGCGCCAGGGCCACGCGATAGCAGATCCCGAAGATCCACGGCCGGAGCGGACGGCTCGGATCGTACTCACCGAGGTGACGATGAACGACGACGAACACGTCCTGCGCCGCGTCCTCGGCGTCGCGGTCCGGGATGCCCAACCGTCGCAGCGTGTTCCACACGTAGCCGCACTCGGTCTCGAAAATCAGGCGGAAGTCCGCGCTGGCTCCCGAGAGCTCCTCTCCCACGAGAGGGGAATTGCGGTCTGCCGAGGGTTCCGTCATTCAAAATGAAGGATGATCTTCAGGCCGACCGCGGCCGCGAAGGTGGGGGTGGTCCACACGTCCGTCCCGCTCAAACGCAGCGAGGTGCGCACCAACGGGGCCATGCCGTCGGCGTGGATGCCGAGCGCGATCGGCGCATAGATCGGGAGCTCGAGCGCGAGCCGCACGCCGACCGCGGCCCAGAGCCCGGTGTCCGAGCGCGGCGTGGTCACGTCGGAGCCCGACGCCTGGATCGCCCCGAGCGCGGCGATGCCGCACAGACCGAGCGGCCCGCGGACGATGCAGGGAAGGAGCGACACCGCCAGGATGGAGGAGGTGGCGTGCTCGCTCGTGACCGGCAGATCGCGTCGCGCCTCGGCGCCGAGCGACCAGCGCCGCGTGCGATACGCGACGCCCGCCGTGAACCCGACGTTGCTCCGCGGCGCGAACCCCCCGGCGCCGAGGACGCCGATCGAAGCGTTGAGCGAGGACGGCGGCGGCGGCGGCGGACTCGGAGTCGGACTCGGGGTGGGAGCGGGAGTCGGGCTCGGACTCGGGCTCGGGCTCGGGGTGGGGCTCGGGCTCGGACTCGGGCTCGGGCTCGGGGCCGCGCTCGGCTTCGGCGTCGTCGCCGCGATGGGATCGAGCGCCAGCGCGATCGCCAGCGACATCGCCGCCGACAGCTCCTTGCAGTCGAGCTGCTTCGACTCGAGGGTGCGCGTCCCGGTGATCGCGCCCGCCGCGTCGCGCAGCTCGATCGAGCCGCGAAGCAGAACGCCCTCTTTGACGATTCTCGCAGTGAGCGTGCGATCGGCGGGATCGACGAAGGGGTCATGACCGAGCCGCGCGCCCACGTCGGCCCGCAGCGCCGCTTCTTCGGGGCAGGCCTCGGCGCCGGCCCCGCGCGAATAGACGAGCTTGGTGGGCGGCGCGTCGGCGATCGCGAACGGCGCAGCGAGCGCGATCGTGAGCGCCGCCGCGATCCGGACGTGAGACATCGAACGGCTTCGTATCACACGGCTGCGAGCTCGGTGGTAGCGTCGCATCATGGGGGAGGCTGTTCAGTGCGCGCACTGCCGCCGGCCGATCGCGGCGCACTTCACCACGTGTCCGTTCTGCCATCAGGAGCAACCGCAGCGCGTCGGGCGAGCCGGTCCGGTCAAGTGCACGACGTGCCACCGTCCCTACAACCCTTCGCTGCCGGAGTGTCCGTTCTGCGCGCGCGACCAGGCCGGATATCGCGAGAAGCTCTCGCCGGCTGCGCCGTCTCATGACGAGTACAAGCAGGCGCGCGCGGAGGTCGAAGAGGCGGAGTCGCGACTCAGGACGATCCTGCTGTGGACCGCGCTCGGATCCGTGGGCGCGGTGCTGCTCGCGATCGCGATCTCCGGCAAGGTCCACGCGACCGCCTCCACCCACCTCGGCCTCGTCGGCGCCATCGGCTTCGTGGGCGGTGTCGCGGCGGCGATCGTCGGCCCGCGCTTCGTCGAGCTCGAGGGCCCAACCACGGGCCGGCTCGTGACGCTGTTCCTCGGCGGCTCGATCGCGTGCGCAGCCGTCGCGTACGTCGTGCTTGCATCGCTGATGTTGGGGCTCGCCGGGCACCCGATCCGCGCGCGCTGCGAAGTGACGCGACACGGCTACCCCAAGCGCGCGCCCACCACGCCAGTGACCACGAGCTACAGCTGCAAGCTCCCGGACGGGACGTCTTTCTTCGGCGTCGGCGCCTACTCGGAGATCCCCCTGCCCGTCCGAGGCGCCTTCACCCTCGAGGTGCGCCGCGCGCCGTTCGGCTTCCTCTACGAGCCGAGCAGCGCGCGCATCGTGGAGCCGCCGCTCTAGAGCGCTCTAGGTCTTCGGGAACGGCTCGCGGGTGGACCGCTTGGGGTTCGACGCGTCGGTGCCCCGGGCCATCTCGTCGCGCTCGGTCGTGGTGACGAAGGGACCGCCGAGCTCTTCGGGCACGTCGGCGTCGAGGTCGTCCACGAGCCGGCCCTCGCCCGAGGTCATGCTCTCGACGGCCTCTTCAGCGAGCTCTTCGGCGAGCGTGTCCTTGGTGTGGTGACCGTCGACGAATGCGGCGTTGCTGTCGCGTGTGTTGGTCTCGCGCGCCATCGCGCGGAGCGAGGCCGCGTGGTCCGGATCGAGGTGTCCGTCTCGATCGTTTCGCTGAAACTTCTTCTTGGCCTCGCTCATTCATGGATCCTAGGGCCGCCACCCCCAAACCACCACGGCTCGATCCGAGCTCGACCGTATCGGCCTCAGTAGAATCCCTCGCGCCGCGCGTACCGCTCCGCGCGCTCCGCGTCGTACTTCTCGGCGTCGAAGTCGCCGTCGGCGAGCACCGCGTGGATCTCGCCGTTGGTCGGCAGCGCGGCGCGGTCGACGAAGCGACTCGCGTCCCACAGGTGCGAGCGGAGAAACGCCTTCGAGCACTGGGTGTAGGCGTGCTCGACGTCGACGAGGATCCCGAGCTTCGGCACCTTTCCCTCGACGGCGCTCGCCTCGAGGAGCGCCGGATCGTCGACGATCGTCGCACGACCGTCGACGCGGAACGAATCGGTGACGCCGGGGACGACGAACAACAGACCCACATGCGGATTGACGAGGATGTTGCGCAGCGTGTCGGCGAGGCGATTGCCGGGGCGCTCGGGGATGAGCAGGGTCACGTCGTCGAGCACGCGCACGAACCCGGCAGGGTCGCCACGCGGGCTCACGTCGCACGAGCCGGTGGCGTCGGCGGTGGCGAGGCAGACGAACGGCGACAGCTCGATGAACCGGCGGGTGAGCGCGTTGAGCCGGGTCGCGATCTTGCTGCAGACGATCGCCGTGGGCTCGCCGAGGATCGCACGAAGCGCAGCCTCGCTGTCGATGGTGCGCGCGGTGAGGCGGTGCATGCCTCACCGTACTACCATCGCAACCCACGATGGCGGCCAAGAAGAAGCAGGAGCTCGCGCGCGGCGCGGCGCTCGTCGAGCAGGTGATCGCGCGCATCGAATCGGGCAAGTGCGAGCTCGAGATCGTCACGCCGCGACCGATCCCCAAAGAGAAGCTCGCGAAGCTCACCTTCCCCGACGGCAAGCCGCTCCCGCCGTCGCTCGCGCGCTTCCTCGCGTACGACGGCTCGTGGATCATGCGCACGCTCGGCTGGTTCGACGACCTCGAAGAGCCCACGCTGCGCCCAACGACGGTGTCGCGGCTCGTGAAGCGACACCTCAACAGCGAGTTTCACCGCGCCTTCAAGAAGCTGCCGCGCCCCCTCCCCCGGGCCGAGGCGCTCCCGCTCGACGTCGGGAGCGAGACGATGCGCCTGCTGTTCCTCGGAGCGCCGGACGACGCCGGCGAGTACCCGGTGCTCAACGTGGACGTCGACGACATGCCGGTCGTGACGTTCGAGTCGCCGGGCTTCGACACCTGGCTCGCCGTGCAGGCCGGGCTCATCGACCTCGAGAAGGCGCCCTGGTCGGCGGTGCTCAAGGAGAGCCGCGCCCGCGTCTTCGGCAAGAAGACCGAGCTCGAGTGCACGAGCTTCGACGAGGCGGAGGAAGAAGAAGAGGAGCAGCCCGAGGTCGCGCGCGCTCCGAAGCCGGTCTCGAGCAAGCCGGTCGCGATCAAAGAGGGCCTCGCCGAGGACAAGCTCGGCAAGGGTCTCGTCGAAGCGCTCGAGGTCGGCGACGCGGCGCTGGCCAACGCGTTCTTCGACGCGGCGAAGCAACGCTTCCCCAAGGCGAGGGAGTGGGGGCCGATCGTGCTTCGACACGTCGTCTACGGGAGCGACGCGGACTTCGCGCGGCGTCTCTTCGCGGCCGGAGTGAGCCCCGACGCGAAGGGCCCCTACGGCGCGCACTTCGAGACCGCGGCGAGCTACGCGTCCGTCGAGGTGGTGCGAGCGTTCCTCGACGCCGGCGCGACGATCGACCTTCGCACCGGCTCCTCCAAGGACACCGCGCTCATCGCCGCCTGCGAGAAGAAGCGGCTCGACGTGGCCAGGCTGCTCCTCGATCGCGGCGCCGACCCGAACCTCGCGGACAACAACGACATGGCGCCGCTCCACCACGCCTCGCACGTCTTCGACCCCGCGCCGGGCGCCGGACTCCCCGAGAGCGTCGAGGTCTGCCGGCTGCTCCTCGATCGCGGCGCCGAGATCGACCTGCAAGACGGCAACGGCCGCACCGCGCTGCACTGGGCGGTCGAGGAGAACAACGAGGGCGTGTTCGAGCTCCTGCTCGAGCGACGCGCCAACCCCGATCTGAAGCAGTGGGCCGGCGACACGGCGCTCACCCTCGCCCACCGCCACAACCGCAAGGCGATGTTCGACAAGCTCCGCGCCGCGGGCGCGCGCAGCGACATCAAGAACAAAGAGGGCTGGTGCGTCGACGACCTCGCGACCGACGGCGCCGTTGGTCCGAAGGAGCTCGACGTGCGGCTGTCGTGCACGCCGGGCAAGCACCGGGCGAAGCTCGAGATGTTGGTCGCGTTCAAGGGCCCCGGACAGGGCGCGGAGCTGCCGATCGTCGTGCTCGCCAACGTCGCGGAGTTCGGCGGCGTCGGCAGCGACGTGCACGCGCCATGGCTCGGTGCGGTGACGATGAAGGGCGGCGGACTCGCCAACAACAAGGGCCGCGCGACCTGGGACGTCACCTACGAGGGCGTCGCGCCCGCGGTGATCGCCGCGTGGCTGCGCAACCTGCTCGGTCCGGACGGACCCTTCCACGTGCGCAAGCTCTCGCTGATCGGGGACGGCGAGCCGTCGATCGACAGTGAGCGCGTGCGACGCTGGCTCACGAACGACGCGATCGATCCGATCGCCCCATGGCCCGACCCCGGCTTTCCGGTCACCGACAAGGGCAAGGGACCGAATCGGTTGGGCTTCGTCCACACCAAGCGGCTCCTCGAGCAGGAGCACGTCAACGCGGTGGTCGGCGGCTTCGGAGTGGTCTTCAACACGCTGCGACGCACGGTCCCCGGCGTGTTTGTGGCGTTCTCGGCCCCGCGCGTCACGCCCACGGGGTTCGAGGTGAACATCCTCTGGTTCAGCGACAAGAAGGTGTTCCCCCACGACGTGCAGCTCGCACGCGCGCTGGCCATCAACGCGCTCGCCAAGGTCCATCACCGCACCGACGCGATCGCCGGCTTCGAGTGGGCGGTGGGCGTAGCCGGCGACGAGGGCACGGCGACGCCGAGCGCCGCGGACGTCGGGCCCGTCGCCGGCGACAGCGTCGAGCTCTCGCCCTCGGGGCGCGCGACCTGCCGCACCTGCCGCGCCACGATCGACAAGGGCGCGCTCCGCTTCGTCGAGGCGAGCGACATGGGCCAGCGCTTCCATCACCTCGCGTGCGCGGTGAAGAAGCTCCCCAAGCGCTGCCTCCCCGCGCTCGAAGCCTATGAGGGCGAGGTCCCCGATCGCGCCACGCTCGTCGCGAGCGCCAGCGAGGCCAAGTCTGCTCCCACGACCTATCCCTACGCCGAGGTGGCCAAGACCGGGCGCGCGAGCTGTCTCGGGTGTCAGAAGCCCATCGCGAAGGACTCGCTCCGCGTCGCGATCGAGCGACAGGTCGAGACGCCGCAGGGCACGATGCCGCGCCCCGGCTACTACCACCTGCCGTGCGCGAAGAGCACGGTGACCGGCGACGCGGTCCTCGCCAACACCCCCGCGCTCACCGAGGAGCAGAAGGCCGAGGTCCGCCGCGCGCTCGCCTAGCTGCGGGCGAGCTCGAGCGCGTGGTCGAGATCGCGCGCGACCTGGACGTGGGTGTGGTGCTCGGCGAGCCGCGCGCGTCGCCGAGCGACAGCACCAGCTCTTGTCGCCGAGCGCGTCGCTCATCGGGAACTCCCCCGAAGGTGCCCGACCACTCTCGTGCATCGCCTCGAGCAACATCCACCCCCACGCCGGCTTGCGCAGCACCACCAGGGACCGCCACGATCGCCGCGTCGAGATGGTGTCTCCGGCGAGCAGCGCGATCTTCCGTGGCGTCCGCAGAGAGCAGGCGACGGGCCGCGCGAAACGTCGGCGCGTTTCAAGTTGTTCACCGAGGCGGCCTCCGCGGTCCTCGACGAAAGCGCCAAATTGGCGCAATTTGCCGGGCATGCCTCCTCGCAAGCGCCAGCATGACGTGCTCTTCGAGCCGGTCCTCGTGTCGAGCGCGATGAAGCGGCTCGACCGCACGCTGCGGCTCCTCGCCGACAAGGACGTCACCATCACGCTCATCGGCGAGAGCGGCACCGGCAAGGAGATCCTCGCGCGTCGCGTGCACGACCTCTCGTCCCGTCACGGCAAACCGTTCATCCCGATCAACTGCGCGGCGATCCCGGAGTCGCTGTTCGAGAGCGAGCTGTTCGGCCACGAGAAGGGCGCGTTCACCGGCGCCGACCAGCTCGTCCGTGGAAAGATCGAGGCCGCCAACACCGGCACGCTCTTCCTCGACGAAATCGGCGAGATGCCGCTCAACGTCCAGGCGAAGCTGCTCCGCTTCCTCGAGGGGCGACGGTTCATGCGCGTCGGTGGGAGCACCAAGGTCGTCGTCGACGTGCGGCTCGTCTGCGCCACGCTCCGCCCGCTCGACGAAGAGGTCGCCGCGGGCCGATTTCGCGCCGATCTCTACTACCGCATCCAGGGCGCCACGCTCGAAATCCCGCCGCTCCGCGAGCGCGCGGCCGACCTCCTCCCGCTCATCGAGGAGCTCGTGGCCGAGCGCTCGGCCAAGCACGGCGTTACGCCGCCGCGCTTCAGCCGAAGCGTGCTGTCGATGTTCCGCGCGTACCCATGGCCGGGAAACGTGCGCGAGCTCCGCAACACCGTGGAGCTGCTCTGCCTGCTGCGCGCCGGGAAGCTCGTGCGGCCGGAGGATCTTCCCGCGCGGATCCGCGCCGCCGCCGGGAAGTCCACGGCAGCGCCGCCTTCTACGATTGAAATCTCGCTCGATCAATCGCTCGACGAGTCGATCGACGCGATCATCCGCGCCGCCGTCGAGCTCGAGGGTGGCAACCAATCGCGCGCCGCCGAGAGGTTGCAGATCGGACTGCGCACCGTGCAACGCCACCGCGCCCGCGCTCGTTGATGGCCGCGCCAAATCGGCGTTTCATTGCACTGTTCCGCCGAGAAGCACGCCAACTCGGCGGATTGGACCGGCCGAGCAGCTCGACGGTTTCGGCCGCGCGGCGAATCACGGGTTGGTACGGCGGATGCTGATTGGCTCGGCATGTCTACTCGCGGCTACGTCGCGGCCCTCGTCCTCCTCACCGCGGCCTGCCACCGCACCTCGGCGCCGGATCCGACCCATCACATCGCGCCCAACGTCCGCACCTCGTTCTCGCCGAACGTCCGGGTCCCGACGTTCCACGCCCACGACTTCGTGCACCCGCTCGCGTCGGTGATCGGCGCCGTCGAGCTGGGCGACGACGTGCTCGTGGCGCCGGGAGCGTCGGTGCGTGGCGACGAGGGCCAGCCGATCCATATCGGCGAGGGCTCGAACATCCAGGACGGCGTCGTCATCCACGCGCTCGAGACGTTCGACCGCGGGCACGTCATCGCGCGAAACCTCGTCGACGTGGACGGCAAACCCTACGCGGTCTACGTGGGCGACCGCGTATCGATCGCGCACCAGGCGCAGATTCACGGCCCGGCCAGCGTGGGCGACAACACCTTCGTCGGCATGCAGGCGCTGGTGTTCCGCGCGCGCGTCGCCGCGAACTGCGTCCTCGAGCCGCGCGCCCTGGTCATGGGCGTCAACATCGCCGAGGGCCGCTACGTGCCGGCCGGTCAGGTCGTGCGAACGCAGGCCGACGCCGACGCGCTCCCGAAGATCGACGAGACCTACCCGTTCGCGCACATCAACGAGGGCGTACTCGAGGTGAACAAAGAGCTCGCCGAGGGATACGAGAAGGCGTTTTAGAGCGAACGGGTTAGGCGCGCGCGTCAGCGAGCGCCTGCATGTGTTGGATAGGCGCGCGCGTCAGCGAGCGCCTGCAGCCTGGGTAGGCGCGCGCGTCAGCGAGCGCCTGACCGGTCCAAACGTGTGCGTCGTCGGGTTGGGCGGCTTCAGGTCCCGATGATCACCTTGCGAACCCCGCGGGACTCGAGGAAGCCGCGCGCGCGCGCCGTCTGATCGCCCTGCACGACGATGAGCTCTCCCTCGACCGTCGCGCCGCAGCCGAAGGCGCGACGGAGCTCGTGAGCCATCGCCTCGCGCGCCTCGGCGCGGACGCCGGCGATGGTGGTGACCGTTTTGCCCCCCCGCCCCTTCTTGGAGCGCGAGACGATCACCTTCTCGTCGAACTGCGCCACCGCCGCCTCGCGCGTGGGCGGAACGTGCTGCGGCGGCCCCGGGGGCAGCGCTTCGCGAAGCGCCTCGAGCGCGGCGAACGGCGAGGACGGCTTCTTGGCGCCAGCGGTCATGGCTCCATTTTATCGCAGCGCCCCGGTCTTACGACGTCACGGATGGGTCGAGCGGACGATTTCACCACTTCGGTGCGACGGCGATCTCCCCGCCGCACGGGACGAACACCTGCTGCTTCTTCCCCGCGCTGCCGACCTTGACCTCGTGCGGTCCGCAGGGGAGGAGCACCGACTCTCCGCCCACGCACGCGAAGCGGCCGTCGACGAAGATGCGATGGTGCTTGGCCTTGATCGGGGTGCGCAGATACCCCTTGTCGAGCGGGGCGATCGCCGTCGGCACGGGCTTCGGCGTGGGCGGCGCGGGCTTCGGCGGCGCGGACGACGCGGCAGGGACGGGCTTCGCGGCCGCGACCATGGCGGCCATCTCCAGCGCGGGCTGGGGCAGGCTTCGGGCGACGAAGTAGCCGAGGGCGGTCGAGAGCGCCGCGACCAAAACCAACGCGCCGCGCGTGAGGGCTCGGCGCCGCGACCGCAGGGACCGGATCGTCTCTCGCCGCGCGAGCGCGGGGACGCTCGCGGGGGGAACCGACGAGACCGTCGGCCCCGGCGTCGGGTGTCTCGCGATCGCGCCGCGCCCCGCGTGCTCCACGGCCGCGGCGAACGGACGCGAGGACTTCACGCCGTGCGGCGGCGTCGGATCCTCGGCGGGCTCGATGCGCTGCACCCGCGGCGGGGGCTGTTCGTAGGTGACGCGACGCGACTGCTCGCGGAGCCGCGTGAGGACGTCGACGAGAACCCGGCGACCGCGCTCGAGATCGCTCACGCTGCGGAGGACGTCGACGATGGTCATCGCGCTCACCGCGCGCCGATCGGAGTCGGGCTCGAGCGCGGCGCGAAACACGTCGAGCACGGGGGCCGGCAGATCGGGCCGCGCGATGTCGAGCGGGAGGAGCCGCGGCTCCGCCATGCGCTGCAGGTACTCGAGCTCGGGCATCCCCTCGCGCGGGAACGTCTCGCAACCGGTGAGCAGCTCGCGCGCGACGAGCGCCGCGCCGTACAGATCGGTGCGGACGGTGATCGGATCGCCGAGGACCTGCTCCGGAGCCAGGTAGCCGAACGAGCCCTTGATGATCCCGACCGCGCTGTCGTGCGTTCGGCCGAGCAGCTTCGCCATGCCGAAGTCGGACAGCTTGGCGTAACCGTCCCACGGCACGAGCACGTTGGCGGGAGTGACGTCGCGGTGAATGACCGGAGTGAACTCACCGCTGACGGGGTGACGCGCGGCGTGCGCCGCGGCGAGCGCGTCGAAGATGCGCGCGATGAGGAAGAAGCTCGCCGGATCCGGGAGCCGCATCCGCGCACGGCGGAGCGCGACGAGCAGCTCGGACAGCGCGACGCCGTGCACGTACTCGCGCACCATCACGATGTTCCCCTCGGCCTCGAAGAGATCGAACAGCTGCACGATCGCCGGATGCGTGAGCCGGGCATAGACCGTGGCCTCGCGGACCACCCGGTCGGCGAACGAGGGGTCGTCGGCCGCTGCGACGGGCTGGCATTTGAGGACGACCGCGCGCTCGAAGCCGGCCGGCCCCTGGGCGATCGCGAGGAAGACGTGGCGCGCCTCGCGGTCGTCGGTGGTTCCGCCGATCTGGCGCACCACCCGGTACGCGCCGATCTTCCGGCCGTGCATCGTCTCGGCAGCCTACCGCGCAGCGAGGGGCCGACGTTACGTTCAGGGTTTGATCGCGCGCATGCGCGATGCGTGGCGCTGGCCCCACGACAGACGAAGAAAGATCCGTACCCGCGATGCGATAAGTTCCGAAGCGTGAGCGAGGAGACGGTCTCGATCGCCCAACGCCCCGAGCGGGCGCGTCCAGCCGTGTTCGTGCTGCTCGGCGAAACCGCGTTCACGGTCGACCTCCCCGACCAGGGAGCTCTGCGCATCGGGCGCGGCGAGGAGTGCGAGCTGCGCGTCGACCACCGCTCGGTGTCGCGGCTGCACGCGCAGATCACGGCCGGCGATCCGGCGATGATCGAGGATCTCGGGAGCCGCAACGGCACGATCGTGCGCGGCCTGCGGCTCGAGGCGCCGATGCCGCTCCACCTCGGCGACGTGGTCGAGTGCGGCGAGGCGATGCTGGTGTTGCGCGCGCGCGGCGACGCGAAGCCCGGGAGCGCGCTCCGCGTCGGCGAGGGCTCCCGTTGGTTCGAGATCGGCGGCGCGCGGGCGAACCTCGGGCGTCGCGGCGCGCTCCGCCGCATGTTCGCCCACCTCGTCGAGCGCCGCCTCGCAGAGCCCGGCGCCGGCGTTGCGGTGGCGGAGCTGCTCGAGGCGGGCTGGCCCGGCGAGAAGATGTTGTGGGAGGCCGGCGTCGCACGCGTCTACACCACCGTGCAGCGCCTACGCGCGCTCGGCCTCTCCGCCGCGTTGATCACCCGCGACGACGGCTATCTGATCGATCCGTCGCTCGCGATCGAACGCGAGTGAACCGTCACTTGCACGACGTGGTCTGGGCCATCAGCTTGCTGTCGCTGACCTGGTACCACCACTTGTAGTAGCCCTTGCCCCGTTTGCAGAGGAGCTCCTTTACGTCCTCGCGCAAGCGCTTGCCGCACCCGGCGTAGTCGTACGAGAGCTTGGTCGCGGCGCACGCATCGGCGCGGATCACCGTCTGCTTGTCTGCCTCGTAGGCGGTGACCGTCCCCTTCGAGCCCGGAGTTCCGCCCGCCACCGCCATCGGCGCGACAAAGCTGGTCACGAGGAACGCGGCACGGATGATAGCTTTCATGGTCTCCTCCAAAGTGGTTCGGCACCCCGCCGAACGACTGAGACCATGGCCACGACGGCCGCCCGGATCGACCAACAGTTCCTGACAGTTCATGGCGATCAGCGTCATCCTCGCAGCGGTCGACACCGGAGCGGACGCGCCCTCGCTGGCGGAGACCGCGCCCGACGCGTTCCTCGTCGGCGCGCGCACCGCGGTGGAGCACTGGGGCGGCGCGATCGAGTGGCGCAGCGATGGGAGCCTGTGTGCGCGCGTCGCGGGCGACGAAATGCGGTCGCTCGCTCATCGCGCTGCGCGCTGCGCGCTCTCGCTCCGCGCGCTTCTGCCGGGCGCGATGGCGCTCGCCATCGACAACGACGAGCACCTCGCGCTCGCGCGGGCGACGGTGCAGCTGCGGCGCGGGCCGGAGGGTGTGAACCTCGACGCCGAGGCGTGCCTGCTCCTCGTCGACGGCGCCTTCGAGATCGAGCAGCAGAAGCTCCGCGCCGCGCTCCCGGCAGACGACGAGCGCGTGCTCTCCGAGGGCGACGTGGTCGGCCGCTACACGATCGAGGAGATCCTCGGGCACGGCGGCATGGGCATGGTGTATCGCGCGCGCGATCCGCGACTGGGGCGCGCCGTCGCGCTCAAGCTCCTCGCGCCCGGCCGGGGCGGGAGCGACGCGGCCGCGCGTCTGATCCGCGAGGCGCGCGCGGCTGCCTCGTTCACGCACCCCAACGTGGTCGCGGTGCACGACGTCGGCGAGGCGGAGGGCGTGCCGTGGGTCGCGATGGAGCTGATCGAGGGGCGCTCCCTCCGCGACGCGATCGGTGACGACACCGTGCCGCTCGGCGAGCGACTGCGATGGCTGCTCGACGTCGCCCACGCGCTCGCGGAAGGGCACCGCGCCGGCCTCGTGCACCGCGACATCAAGCCCGACAACGTCATGATCCGCCGCGACGGGGTGGTGAAGGTGCTCGACTACGGCATCGCCCGTCGTCTCTCCGACGAGGGCGCGATCGGCGAGCTCGCGACGCTGACCGGCGAGGGAACGATCCTCGGCACGCCGCTCTACATGGCGCCCGAGCAGATGCGCGGCGACACGATCGACGCGCGCGTCGACCAGTTCGCGTGGGGGGTCACCGCCTACGAGCTCCTCACCGGCAAGCGGCCGTGGGGCGTGGCCGGCGACATGAAGGCGCTCGCGCGCATGCTCACCACCGAACCCGAGCCGATCGTGGCGCCCGAGCTCCCCCACGAGATCGCGCGCGCGATTCAGCGCACCCTCGCCCGCGACGCGACGGCGCGTTTTCCGTCGATGGACGACGTCATCGCGGTGCTCGCACTCTACGTCGAGAGCCGCGGTGCATCGCTTCGTCCGAGCGGTCGGCGCGCGGACAGCACGCCGGCGCTCTCTCCCACCGAGTCGCGGGCGCGGGCGCCG
>JALHOE010000215.1 GCA_022843175.1 Deltaproteobacteria bacterium | reverse complement strand
CACGCTGCATAGCGGACGCGGGGGTGTGCGAGCTCGCCGGACGCCGTAGCGAGGCTTTGCGAGCGGGAGGCGAGGCGTCTCGGAGGTGTTGAGACGCGTAAGATCGAGGGAGCCGAGGGGACCTTAGCGGCGGTGGAATCGGTGGCGTGTAGATCCGGAGAGGCGCCGGTCCGGAGAGGTCGCACACCCCCGCGGCCGCGATCACGACAAGCGGAGTGAACCCCGAGCGCGTCTAGAACGAAGTGGAGAACCCGACGAAGGCGCCGCCGGTCACGGGCCGCACGGCGACCGTCGACCGCGAAGTGACAGCGATCACCGTCGCAACCGCCAGCGACACCACCGACACCCCGAGCGACACATCGGCCACCAGATAGCTGCGGCGCACGCCCGCGATGTCGTCGTCACTGCAGCGCGGCGCGCACGAAGACGAGAGCGAGGACTCGCGCGACCGCCCCGTGAGCCCGAAGTACGCAAACGATCCGAGGGCCGCGACCCCGACGCCGCCGAGCACCCACGCCGAGACGGGGATCCCCGAGGAGACCACGGGCTCCGGCACCTTCGCGGGCGCAGCGAAGCTCACGCTCACCTTGCGCGACTTCTCCCCGTCGTGGAGGACGATGCGCTCCTCCTTGCTGCCGCTCGGGCGCTCGAAGCGGAGGACGTGCTCGCCGGGATCGAGCGCGATCGGGCTGCCGTCCAGCTTCTCGGCCAGCGGCTTGCCGTCGACGAGCACGCGCACCGCCAGCGTCTCCTTCCCGTCCTCGTCCGTCGCCACGACGATCACCGTCGGCTGCTCGGCCTCGACCTCGCTCAGCCAGCGGATGCAGTCCTTCTGCACGAGCGAAGGGCAGCTCTCGCGCGCGCACACGCGCAGCGCCTTCTGCGCGTCGAGCAGCGCGTGCTTCTTGCGCAGCTTCTGGGCGTCGGCGTGCGCGTTCAGGCACGCGTCGTCGGCGCGCGCGTTGGACGCGAGCAGCAACACCCCCATGACCAACGCGCGCTTCACACTTTCCCCTTCTTCGGCCGCGGCAAATCATACGCGTCGAGGCGCGAGATCAGCGTGCGCCGCGAGATGCCGAGCAGCTCCGCCGCCTGCCGCTGGTTCCCACCGGCGCGCTCGAGCGCGTCGAGGATGCGGCGGCGCTCGAGCGACTCGACCTCGCTCGGCAGATCGAGCGAGCCGGCCGGCATCGACGGTCGCGGCTGCGCCAGGTGCTCGACGTCGATCGGGCCGCCGTGCGCGAGGAGCACCGCGCGCTCGATCGTGTTGCGCAGCTCGCGCACGTTCCCCGGCCAGCGGTGCGCGAGGAGGGCTGCCTGCGCGTTCGGCGTGATCGGCACCTCGGGGATGCCGAGCTCTGCGCACTCCTCGGCCACGAACGTACGCGCGAGCACCGGGATCTCGTCCTGTCGCTCGCGCAGCGGCGGGATGGTGATGCTCATGCCATTGAGCCGGTAGAACAAATCGGAGCGGAACGCCCCCGTCGCAGACAGCGCCTCGAGATCGCGATTCGTCGCGGCGAGGAAGCGCACGTCCACCGCGCGCGGACGGAGGGCGCCGAGTCGCTGCACCTCTTTGCTCTCGAGCACGCGCAGGAGCTTCACCTGCGTCGACATCGGCAGCTCGCCCGCCTCGTCGAGGAGGAACGTGCCGCCGTCGGCCGACTCGATCAACCCCGGCTTCGCCTGCGCTGCGCCGGTGAACGCGCCGCGCTCGTAGCCGAACAGCTCCGCCTCGAGCAGGTTCTCGGGCAGCGCCGCGCAGTTGATCCGCACGAACGGCCCCTTCGCGCGCGGCGAGCGGCGGTGGATCGTCTCCGCCATCACCTCTTTGCCGACGCCGGTCTCGCCGAGGAGGATCACGCTGATGCGCCCGCGCGCCACCAGGTCGACGACCTTGTGCAGACGCTGCATCGTCGGCGTGTGCGTGCCGTCGTTCGGCTGCGCCGACGGCGGCGGCAGGCTCGCCCGCGCGAGCTCGTCCTCGCCGGCCTGCAGCACCAGCGTGGCCATGCCCATCTCGACGATCGTGCCCGGAGTCAGCGGCTCGCGCTTCCGCGCCTCGATGCGCCGCCCACTCAAGCGCGTACCGTTGGAGCTCCCGAGATCCTCAATCGAGGGCGGCGTGCCCGCGTGGAGCGCGAGGTGCCTGCGCGACACCGACGCGTGATCGACGCGCACGTTGCACTCGGTGCCGCGCCCGAACACGAGCGAGCCGGAGGCCGGCACCGCGATCGTCTGCGCGCCCGCAGGCCCGATCACCAGCACCCGCAGCCGTCGTTCGGCGTCGGGAAAGACGAACGTCGCCGTCCGCTCGTCGCCGCTGCCGCCCGAGGTCATCGCGGCAATGATAGCGGTCTCTCGGTACGCCGCGTCACCCGCGCGTTCCCGCGCTCAGGCGTTCTTGTCGGGCACCACGAACCACAGCAGGCCGAGCCCGATGAAGCTGAAGAACCCGAGCAGCCCATACAGCCACGGCTGGCCCTTCGCGCGCGCGATGCGGATGCAGCCGTACACCAGGAGGGCGACCCCGAACGTCGTGGCCAACGCGGCGGAGCGACGAATCGACGCGCTCTCGATCAAGCCACCGGCGAGCGGCGCGAGCGGTGAGAACGCGAGCCCGATCAACGCCAACGTCAAACCGGACTTCTTCATCTCAGCATCCATCCACGCGAGTCGACGCCCCGCGCCCAGATCCGTCAAGGCGCGCCCTCCGAGCCAAGAACAAGCGCCCCCGAGAACGAAGCGCACGCTGCATAGCGGACGCGGGGGTGTGCGAGCTCGCCGGACGCCGTAGCGAGGCCTTGCGAGCGAGAGGCGAGGCGTCTCGGAGGTGTTGAGACGCGTAAGATCGAGGGAGCCGAGGGGACCCTAGCGGCGGTGGAATCGGTGGCGTGTAGATCCGGAGAGGCGCCGGTCCGCCGAGCTCGCAGACCCCCGCGGCCGCGATCACGAAGAGCGGAGTGAACCAAGCGTCAGAGCGCGACGCGCACGGGCGTCGCGGAGTCGACCGTCGTCCCGTCGCCGAGCTGCCCATGGTCGTTGCGACCCCAACACCGAACGTCGCCATTGGTGAGCAGTGCACACGAAGAGTCGCCGCCGAGCTCGATCGACTTCGCGGGCAGGGGCAACGGCACCTCGAGCGGCGTGAGCGAGCAGTTGCCGCTGCCGCGAGGGCACGGCGTCGAGACCGCGACGCCGAGCTGTCCGCGATCGGCCTCGCCCCAGCACCAGACCGTGCCGTCGGTGCGGCGCGCGCAGCTGTGCGCGGTGCCGAGCGAGATCTCGGCGACCTCGTCGATCGCGACCGGTATCAGCTCGAACGAGGTGCGGCTCGTCAGCGCTCCGGCGCACGACACCCGGCCGTCGTCCTGCAGCACGCACGTGCGGTTGCCCGCGGCGGCCACCTGCTTCACCGAGCCCACGCCGGTCTCGACCGCGCGGCGCGCGCACTGATAGCTGCCGCAGCGGTCGGTCGGCGCGCCGAGCAGCTGCCCGGCCTCGTTCGAGCCCCAGCAGCGCAGGGTGCCGTTGTCCAAGCGCGCGCACCCGTGCGCCGCGCCGAGCGCGAGCTGCGTCGGGCCCTCGAGACCGAGCACCGCCGTCGGCGCGCTCTGACGCTCGGTGCGTCCGTCGCCGAGCTCGCCGAAGTCGTTGCTCCCGAAGCACAGCGTGCCGCCCGACGTGATCGTGCAGGTGTGCGAGTCGCCCGCGACGACCGTGCGCGCCTCGCTCACGCTCGCGACCATGACCGGCGTCGGCACCATGATCAGCGTGCTCATGTGCAGCGGCGCACCGTCGCCGAGCTGACCGAGCGCGCGATGGCCCCAGCACCGGAGCGAGCCGTCCGACACGCGCGCGCAGGTGTGACTCCGCCCGGCCGTGATCTCCACGGCGCCCGAGAGCAGCGCCTTGGTCGGCGCGTGCCGGTCGCTGAAGCTGTCGTTGCCGAGCTGGCCCCGGTCGTTGCGACCCCAGCACAGCACCTCGCCGTTCGCCCGCAGCGCGCAGCCGTGCCGCTCGCCGACGGAGATGGCGGTGATCGCGGTGGGGGTGCTCGCCGCCGCGCCGCGGGCCAAGAGGTCCTCGAGGCCGGTTTTGGAGCCGCAGGCGGTGAGCAAGACGGACAGGAGGAGTACGCGCACGTCTTTCCTTGGACAGAGAGGCCCGAACCCGTCACCCGATTTCGCACGTCTGGACCCCCACCGCACGTGCGTCTATCTCGACAGGCGGGATGACGGCGGCGATTTCGGTCGAGAAGCTGACCAAGCGCTACGGCGTTCACGCCGCGGTCGACGACGTCTCGTTCGAGGTCGCGCGCGGCGAGGTGGTGGGCTTCCTCGGCCCCAACGGCGCCGGCAAGTCCACCACGCTCCGCATCCTCGTCGGCTTCCTCGGCGCCACCTCCGGCCGCGCGCGCATCGAGGGCCACGACGTGGTCGACGATCCGGACGCTGCGCGCTCCGCCCTCGGCTACATGCCCGAGGCCGTCCCGCTCTACCCCGAGATGCGGGTCCGCGAATACCTGCGCTTCCGCGCCGAGCTCAAGGGCGTCGGCCGCGCGGCGCGGGTGTCGGCGGTCGGCCGCGCGATGGACCTCGCGCGCATCAAAGACGTGGCCGACACGCTCATCGAGCACCTCTCCAAGGGCTATCGCCAACGCGTGGGCCTGGCCGATGCGCTGGTGAGCGATCCCCGGGTGCTCGTCCTCGACGAGCCCACCGCCGGCATGGACCCGAACCAGATCCGCGAGGTCCGCGATCTCATCAAGTCGCTCGGCGGCGAGCACACCGTGCTGCTCTCCACGCACATCCTGCCCGAGGTCGAGGCGTCGTGCGCGCGCGTGGTCGTGATCGACAAGGGCCGGCTCGTCGCCGAGGGCAAGCCGGGCGAGCTCGCGCGCCTGCGCACCCCGCCGCGCCTCGAGGTCATCGTGCGCGGCACGTGGAAGGCCGCCGTCGCGCGGGTCGCCGAGGTCAAGCTGCTCGATTCGCGCACCGAGGGCGACGTCGAGCACCTCACCCTCGAGACGCCGATGGACGAGGACGACCGCGCCACCGCCGCCGAGAAGCTCGTCGAGGCGCTCGTCGCCGACGGCGTGCGCATCCGCAGCGTCGCCGCCGGCAAGGCCACGCTCGAAGAGGTCTTCACGGCGCTCACGTCGGAAGAGAAGGTCGAAGAGGTCGCGACGTGAGGGGCTTCTGGCCGATCTTCAAGCGCGAGCTGTTCGCCTACTTCGTCACGCCCCTCGCGTTCGTGCTCATCCTCGCCTTCGTCTTCTGGCAGGGCCTGCACTTCTACCTCTTGGTGCGGTCGTTCGCGCAAGCCACCGAGGCGTCGATCGACCAGGGGCCGGTGCAGGCCTTCTTCGGCGGGGACGTCTTCTACTACCTGCCGCTCATCCTCATCTGCCCGGCGATCACCATGCGCCTCTTCGCCGAGGAGCGCCGCAGCGGCACCATCGAGACGCTCCTCACCACGCCGGTCTCCAGCGTTGGCGTCGTGCTCGCGAAGTTCACCGCCGCGATGGTGGCCTACCTCGCGATGTGGGCGCCGACGCTTTTGTATATCGTGATTATGAAACGGGCGGGCGACATCGACTGGCGCGTCGTCGGCACGAGCTACCTCGGCGTGCTCGGCGTCGGCGCGCAGTACATCGCGCTCGGCACCATGATGTCCGCGGTCGCGCGCTCGCAGCTCGTCGCGCTCATCCTCTCCTCGATCGTCATCCTCGGCTTCTTCCTCCTCGGCCTCGGCGAGTTCGTGTTGGACGAGGGGCCGGCGCGGGAGCTGTGCGCGTACATGTCCGTCTGGTCGCAGATGGGCGAGCTCTCCAAGGGCATCGTCGACTCGCGCCGTCTCGTGCTCGACGGCTCGCTCACCCTGTTCCCCCTGTTCGTCACCAACCGCCTGGTCGACGCGTGGAGGTGGGGTTGAACCCGCGGCAAAAAGCGCTCTCCGCCGGCGCGTTGGTCGCGGCCGGGGTGTGCACGCTCCTCGTCAACGTGCTCGCCAACCGCCACTACCGGCGGTGGGACGCCACGCGGCAGCAGCTCTACACGCTGTCGGAGCCCACCAAGTTCACCCTCGAACAGATCGAGCGCGACGCGCGCGACGTCGAGATCTTCATCTTCATCGGCGCGGGCGACCCGCTGCTCGGCTCGGTGCGGCAGATGCTCACCGGCTACCAGGCCCGCGCGCCGAAGCACCTCATCCTCCGCTACCTCGACCCGGACCGCGACCGCGCCGACTTCCTTCGCCTCCAGTCCGAGCTCGACGTGCACGTCGGCAAGACCGAGGGCGGCCGCATCCTCAGCGACGCGCAGGTCGTCGTCCGCCACGGCAAGCGCGTCTGGTACGTGAAGACCGACGACATGATCGTCATGGAAGAGGGCGACGACGCGAAGGTCCGCCCCAAGGTCGAGAGCGCGCTCACCGGCGCGATCCGCGCCGTCCTCTCCACCGATCGCCCGCGGGTGTGCTTCACGAGCGGCCACGGCGAGGCGTCGATCGACGACCCGAGCAAGGGCGGCCTCTCCACGCTCAAGAACACGCTCGCCAAGGACAACTACGGCCCCGAGTCGGTCGAGCTCCCGAGGGACGCGAGCAAGCTCACCGGCTGCGTGCTCATCGCCGTCGTCGCGCCCACCGAGACGTTCGGTCCCGGCCAGGCCAAGCCGATCGCCGACGCGGTGGCCGGCGGCTCGAGCCTGCTGTTGGTGGTCCCGCCCTACATCGACATCGAGAAGAAGGCGCTCCGCCCGCACGGCCTCGCCGAAGCCGCCGCCGTCGCCGGCGCGACGCTCGACGACGCCGTCGCGATCGAAGAAGACCCTGCCCTCCGCGAGCCCGGCTCGCTCGGTCTGGTGTTCCGCGCCAAGGTCAACCCGCACTCCACCACCGACGACCTCCGCAAGTTCGCCGAGGCGCGCAACGCCGAGGCCGCGATCCCCCTCATGTACGCGCGCCCGCTCATCCGCGCGAACATCAACGGCATCGCCGCCTCGTCGCTCCTCGCCTCGAGCAACAAGAGCTTCGCGCTCCACGACGTCGCCGGGTTCCTCGCGGGCAAGCAGGAGCCGGCGAAGGGGCAGGGCGATCGCGACGGCCCGCTCGACGTCGCCCTCGCGGTCGAGCGCGCCAACAAGACCCGAGTGGTGGTGGTCGGCTCGTCCACGCCCTTCGTCAACGCCGTCTTCGCCGACCCGTCGCCGTCGATGACCTTCAGCCGCACGCTCGGCCTCCTGTGGCTCTCGTGGCTGTCGTCGCGGCCGCCGATCCTCGACCTCCCGCCCAAGGCGTCGGTGCAGATCGCGCTCCACCTCACCGAGGAAGATCTCGGCTCGATCGGCCGCTACGTGCTCGTCTACATGCCGATGGCCACCGCGCTCCTCGGCGTCGCGGTCTTCCTCCGCCGCCGCTCCACCGAGGGCAAGCGCCTGCGCCGTCCGGCGAAGCCCGAGGAACCGCGGTAGAATCGGCGCCGATGTCGCTTCCGCCGGTCCGCATCCCGCACCCGCACGTCTTCCTCGACGAGACGGGCTCGCCGCTGATCGAGGGCACGCGCGTCCCGGTCCGCCGCCTGTTCTCGTGGCACCGCCAGGGCACCACGGTGGAGACGCTGCTCCGCCGCTACCCCCAGCTCGGTCCGGCGCGCATCTTCGACGCGCTCGCCTTCGCCTACGACAACCTCGATCTCGTCACCGCCGATCTCGTGCGCGAGCGCGAGGCCCTCGCGCGCGAGACCGAGGTGCAGCAAGAGGCGGCCCCGCAAGACAAGAAGCAGCGCGCCGCGGCCGCCACCGCCGCCCAACGCAAGCTCCCGTTCGAGAAGTGAAGCTCAGCGCGCGGCGACGCGCGCGACCAACGCCTCGCGCTCCGGGTCGGCCGGGGCCGCTGCGCGCTGGAGCGCCTCGCGCGCGCGCTCGAGCTGGATGCCTCGCGCCAGCTTGTCGACGTCGTCCTCTTCGCGCGCGAGCGCCGTCGCCGCGAAGAGCGCGACGATCGCGTCCGCGAGGTTCGCCTGGAGCACCTGGTCCTGAAACATGCGGAACCCGCGCGCGCGTCGCACCGCGGACAGCGTGGCGCCGAGCTCGGGGTGGGTCGCGGTCAGCGTGTCGATCGGCCACGCCAGCGCGGCCGAGGCGAGGCTCAGACGAAGCACGTCGTTGGCGCCCTCGAAGATTCGCGTGACCCGCACGTCGCGGAGGCGCCGCGCGATCCCGGTGTCCTCGATGAACCCCGCCCCGCCGAACAGCTGGAGCGCGCGGTCGACGACGCGGAACGCGCCCTCCGACGCGAGCAGCTTCACGACGGTGGAGGGGATCGCGAGATCGTCGTGGGCGCACACGAGCGCGAGCGTTCGCTCGATCGCGCGGACCTCGGCCCGCATCTCGGCGATCGACAGGCGCACCAGGGGAAACTCGATCAGCGGTCGGCCGAACTGCGCGCGCGTGGCGACGTGCGCCGCGGCCGCGTCGACCGCGTAGCGCGCGGCCCCGAGGCAGCCGGCCGCCATGAACGTGCGCCCCCACTCGAGCGCGTGGTGCGCGTGCTCGAGCCCCTTGGAGACGCTGCCGAGCACGTGATCGTCGGGCACGACGACGTCGTCGAGGTCGATCGTGATCGTCGACGAGCCCTTGAGCCCGAGCTTCTTCTCCTCGACGCCGCGCTGCACGCCCGGCCAGCGCGGGTCGACGAGCACCAGCGTGTGTCCCGCGCGCGCGCCGCCGAGGCCGGGGCTCCGCGCGAGGACGGTGACGAGCCCGGCGATGCCGCCGTTGGTCACGTAGCACTTGGTGCCGCGGAGCCGGTAGACGTCGCCCTCGCGGGTCAACGTGGTGCGCACCGACGCGATGTCCGAGCCGGCGTTGGGCTCGGTCGCCGCGAACGCGAGCACGCGCCGCCCGGCCGCGATGGCCGGGAGATAGCGCTCGCGGAGCGCGGGCGACGCCTCGTGGAGGAGCGCGTGCATCGCGAGGCCGGAGTGGAGGCCGACGCACGTGCCGAGCGAGCCGTCGTGCGCGGCGAGCTCGGCGATGACCTCGGTCGCCGACGACAGCGACAGCCCGATCCCACCGTGCGCCTCGGGCACCGTGAGACCGAACCACCCCTGCTCGGCGATCGCCGCGAGCAGATCGTGATCGATCCGCGCCTCGCGGTCGATCCGCGCGGCGTCGACGCGCGCGCGACAGAACGCGCGCACCTCGTGCAGGATCGACGCGAGCTCGGGCGCGTGCGGGGGCACGACCAACGCGGCGGCGCGGGTGAGCGGGTCCATCAGAATTGGATCGTCCGTTGGTGGTGGACGCGGTCCTTCAGCTCGTCGCGCCCGCGATAGAAGTCGCGCCACAGCTCGAGGTAGCCGCGCTGCAGGCGGTCGGGCGTCATCTGCTGCGGCAGAAACACCACGTTCGCGTCGTTGTAGTGCTTCCAGGTGCGATCGAGGATCCGACCCTCGCGGTTGAGGCGGTCCCACGAAGGCGTGCCGGGGTAGGGCGTGAAGACCGCGAACTCGCACTTGTCGACCTTCTTGCGCGAGCAGAAGTCGAGCATCCGATCGAAGACCCCCTCGTCGTCGGTGTCGTTGCCGACGAGGAAGCTCATGTACGGCTCGATCCCGAGCTCGTGGCAGCGGTCGATCACGCGATCGGCCTTCTCGCGCGACTTGGGATCGCCCCATCCGAACGCGCCGCGGGTGATCGGATCGAACCCGCCGACGAGGTAGAAGCGATCGATCCCCGACTCGATGAGCTCGCGGAGGAGCGTCGGGTCGACCGAGAGCACCATCGGCGCGCTGATGCCGACGTAGCTCACCTTGTCGTGGCTCGGCCGCGGGTCGGCGCGGAGATCGTCGAGGAACGCGCGGAAGTGACGGCGCGCACCCGAGAAGAAGAAGAACGAGGTGTCCTCGGTGAGCGCGGCGCGCTTGCCGTGACGCGCGAGGTTCGCGAGGGAAGTCTTCACCGTCTCGCGGGGGACGACCCGCAGCCCCTTGCCGAGCGTCCCCGGCACCACGCACGCATCGCAGGAGAGCGGACAGCCGCGCGAGAGCTGCAGCGGGTAGTCGTCGGGGCGGAGCGTCGGGGACTCGTTCTCGACGTAGAGATCGACCCGCGGCGGCGGGAGCTGCTCGAGGTCGAACGGCGTCGTCTGTCGGTAGAGCTTCTTGAGCTTCTTCTCGCGCGCGTCCGCGAGGACCTCGGACCACACGCCCTCGCCCTCGCCGGCGACGACCGCGTCGAAATGCTTCGCCGCCTCGTCGGGCATCATCGAGGGAAAGATGCCGCCGGCGACGACCTGCTTGCCCCGCGCCCGCAGCGCGTCGGCGAGCTCGAACGCGCGCGTCGCGGCGGGGGTGAAGAACGAGAGCGCGTAGAGATCCGCCTCGCGATCGAGGGGGAACGGCGTCACGCGGTCGTCGTGGAACGCGATGTCGACGTCGGCCGGGGTGACCGCGGCGATGCTCGCGATGCCGAGCCCGGCGCCCCCGAGGTACTCGTCGCACGGGACGTACTTCAGGAGCTCGGGGTGCGACTGCGCGTGTCGCTCGAACGACGGATAAATGAACTGAACGCGCACGTTAGACGAGCACCGTCTCGAGGAAGGAGACCACATCGCCCACGGTGCGGACGTCTTGCAGGTGCTCGACCTCGATGTCGACCTCGTACTTCTCCGTCACTTCGGAGAAGAGCTCCATCGAGTGAAGCGAGTCGAGGCCGAGGTCGTCGCGGAGCCGATCGCCGTCGCCGATCTTACCCGTGAGGTCCGGCCGCAAACGCCGGATGATCACCTCGAGGTCGTGTTGAATTTGGTCGCGGGGAATCTGGGCCATGACGATCTCCTTCGGCACTCGGGATGTAGCGATGCCGCCGATACCAGCTCCAGGCCTTGTGCAGCGTCACCTCGAACGGAATCGGCTCGGGCAGGCCGAGCTCGCGCGCAGCAAGGTCGCCTCGGACCCACTGACCGAGGCGCACCACGTCGACGAGCTCGCGCGAGAGAAAGGGCCGACCGCCGTCGCGCGCGGCGGCGCAGCGCATCTCGGCGAAGGTCGCGGCGAACGCGGCGAGCCAGCCGGGGACCGCCGCGGGCATCGGCACCGAGGCGCGTTCGGCCACGCGCTCGAGCAGCTGCCGTACCGTCATATCGTGGCCGGCGACGACGTAGCGGGCGTGCGAGCGTCCGCGCTCGGCCGCGAGAATGTGGGCGCGCGCGACGTCGTCGGCGTCGACGACGTTCACCTTCCCGTCGACGAAGAAGGGGAGCTTGTTGTTGGCGAGCGCGACGATGAGGAACCCGGTGCCGGCCTTTACGTCGAGCTCTCCGACGATCGCCGTCGGCAGGAGCACGACAGCGTCGAGCGCGTCGCCGAGCACCTCTTCCTCGATCGCGAGCTTCACGCGGTGGTAGACCGAGCGGAGCGCGCGGGGGTCGATGGGGTCGTCCTCGTCGGAGCGTTCGCCCGCGCGGGGCGGGCCCACGGTCGCGATCGAGCTCGTGAGCACGAAGCGCTGCACGCGCGCGCGTCGGGCTGCGTCGAGGGCGCGCCGGATCCGACCGCGCGCGAGATCGACCTCTCGCTCGGGATCGAGCGACCAGCGCGGGTAGTGCCCGGCGCACATGAACACGACCTCGCGCCCGCGCATCGCCTCGACGAGCGACGCCTCGTTGTCGAGATCGGCGCGGACCAACGGCACCCCGAGCTTGCGCGCGAAGAGCGTGTTGGTGTGCTCCTTGCGCGTCGCATGGACGTCGTGACCCGCGCGCGCGAGCGAGCGGGCGACGTTCATCCCGACGAACCCGGTGCCGCCGACGACGAGGGCCTTCATCCGAGCGCTCCGTCGAGGTAGCGCGCGCGGAGCGCTCCGCGGCGCAGCTTGCCGCTGGTCGTTCGCTCGATGGTGCGCGGCGCCACCATCAACATGCGATCGGGCGCGATCCCGAGCGCGGCGTTGATCGCCCCGCTCACCTCGCGCGACAGCAGGTCGTGCTCGTGGGTGGTGTTCGGCCGCGTCTCGAGCACGAGGATGAGGTCCTCGGTCCCGGCGCGGTCGTTGGGCGCGCCGAACGCGGCGGCGCGGAGCACCTTGCCCCGCGCGGTCTCGACCGCGATGCGCTCGAAGTCGTCCGGCGCGTAGTTGCGCCCGCGCTTGATGATCAGCTCCTTGGCGCGGCCGGTGACGTGGAGCTCGCCGTCGCGCACGAAGCCGAGATCGCCGGTGCGGAGCCAGCCGTCGGAGAGCACCGCCGCCGTCGCCTCGTCGTTGCGGAAGTACCCGTCCATCAGCGAGGGGCTGCGGAGGTGGATCTCCCCGGACACGATCGCGACGCTCACCCCGGCGAGCGGCGTGCCGACCGACATCACGCCGTCGCGGATGGCGAGCGGCGCTCCCTCGCGCGGGAAGGTCGCGGCGAGCGAGTTCTCCGCCATCCCGTAGACCGGCTGGAACGCGGCGCCGTTGAACCCGATCGCCGAGAAGCGCTCGGTGAACCCGTTCACCGTCTTCTCGCGCACCGCCTCGGCCCCGTTGAACGCGCAGCGCCACGCCGACAGGTCGAGCCCCTCGAGGTGCCGCGGCGCGATGCGATCGACCGCGAGCTGATACGCGAAGTTCGGGGCGACCGACATCGTCGCGCGCTTCCTCGCGATCCACTGCAGCCAGCGGCGCGGCTGGAGGAGGAACGACTCGACCGGCATCATCACCAGCGGGTACTGGAACGCGAGGGCGGTGAGCAGCGCGCCGACGAGCCCCATGTCGTGGAAGAGCGGCAGCCACGAGACCCCGACGTCGCGCGGGGACATCGCAGCGCGCTCGCCGATCATGAACGCGTTGGTGAGGAGCGCGCGGTGCGAGAGCACGACGCCCTTCGGCGCCCCGGTGGTGCCGCTCGTGTATTGAATGACGGCGGGATCGCTGGCCGAGGACGAGGGCAGGAGCGTCGCCGGGGCCTCGTCGAGGCGATCGACCCGCACGAGGTCGATCGCGCCGAGGGCTCCGATCCACGGCTCCACCGCGGCGTTGGACAAGAGGAAGTGCGCACCGGCGTCGTCGAGAATCGCGCGAACCGTCGCGGCGTAGCGGTCCATCCCGCCGAACGCGAGGTTGGGCCCGACCGGCACCGCGACGCCCCCGGCGAGGAGCACCCCGAAGAACGCCGCCAGCCACTCCTCGCTCGTCGGGAGCATCACGACCGCGCGGTCGCCACGGGCGAAGCCGCGGGCGCGGAGGTTCCCGGCGACGCGCGACGCGCGCTCGAGGACGGAGGCGAGCGTCACCTCGGCGGCGTCACCGTCCTTCTCCGCGATCCACAGGTGCGCGCCGCTCCTCGCCGAGCGCTCCAGCGCGGCGGTGAGGGTGTCGACCGCGACGTTGGGCGCGGTCTCGTTGATCAGCACCGACATCAGACCTCCGGATGCGCGAACAGGAGCGCGCTGTTGTGGCCGCCGAACCCGAACGAGTTGCTCATCGCCGCGCCGATCCGGACCCGACGCGCGACGTTCGCCACGTAGTCGAGATCGCACTCCGGATCGGGCGTGTGCAGGTTGATGGTGGGCGTCGCCGTTTGGTGCACGAGCGACAGCACGGTGACCGCGGCCTCGATCGCGCCCGCGGCCCCCATGGTGTGGCCGAGCATCGACTTCTGCGAGCTCACGAGCGGGCGGTCACCGAAGACCCGCTGAATCGCCCGCGTCTCCTCGCGGTCGTTCATCTTGGTGCTCGTGCCGTGCGCGCTGATGTAGTCGACGGCGCTCGCGGGGAGGCCCGCGTCGGTGAGGGCGGCGCTCATCGCGCGCGACATCCCCTCCCCGTCGGGCGCGATCGCGACGATGTTGTGCGCGTCGGAGCTCGCGCCGAACCCGCGCAGCTCGCAGAGGATCCGCGCCCCGCGGGCGCGTGCGTGCTCGAACGACTCGAGCATGAGGAACGCCGCGCCCTCGCCGAGCACGAAGCCCCGGCGGGTCGCGTCGAACGGGCGGGACATGGCGGCGGGCGCCTCGTCCCGCGCGGTGTTGAGCGCCCGCATCCACGCGTAGGCGCGGAGCACGTCGCGGGTGATCACGGTATCGACCCCGCCGGCGACGATCCCGTCGGCGCGGCCGAGGCGGATTTGATCGAACGCGACCCCGATCGCGTGGGCGCCCGACGCGCAGGCGGTGGTCACCGTCAGGCTCGGGCCGCGGAGCTGCTCGAGGATCGAGATCCACGCCGGCGCGGCGTTCGGCATCACCTTGATGATCGAGGTCGGCCCGACGGTGTAGCCCTCCGACGGGTGCGGGACGCCGATGCCAACACCAGAGACGACACCGATGCGCTCGCGCTCGGGCGGGCACGCGGCGTCGGCGAGCGCCTCGCGCGCGGCGGCGATCGCGAAGTGGACGAAGCGCTCGGTGCGCTGCCGCACGTCCGGGGGGAGGCGGGCCGCGAGCTCGGCGCCCTGTTTCACCTCGCCCGCCGCGGTGACCTTGTCGCCGGTGGTGTCGAAGCCCTCGACGGGGGTGATCCCGGAGCGGCCGGCGACCAGGCCATTAAAGGTAGTAGGGGCGTCGAGACCGAGCGCGGTGATCATTCCGACGCCGGTCACGGCAACGCGTCGTTGGCCGCCTCGCATCATGGAGCGCGGGAAACTAACTCCGGAAACCTCAAGCGGTGATGACAGAAGTCATGACGCCCGAACGTTTACTCACTCGCTACTCGGAGCCCTCCCACGCCGCCCGCAGCACCTCGGCGACCGCCTCGTAGAGCGCCTCGGGGATCTCGATCCCGACCTCCAGCTCGTAGAGCGCGCGCGCCACCGGCACGTCCTGGATCACCGGGACGCCGTGCAGCTTCGCGGTCTCGATCATGCGCGCGGCCAGCGCGCCGTGGCCCTTGGCGACCAGGGTCGGGGCCTCGTCGTCGTTCGCGTCCTTGCCGTAGCGGAGCGCGCACGCGAGGTGCGTCGGGTTGATCACGACGACGGTGGCGTCGCGGACCGCGGACAGCGCCTCCCCGGCCATCAGCTCGTGGTGCAGCTCCTCGCGGCGCCGCTTCAGCTCGGGATCGCCCTCGCCCTCCTTGTGCTCGCGGACCACCTCGTCGCGCGACATCTTGTTGCGGCCGAGCCACAGCCGGCGCGCGACGATCGCGTCGAGGACGGCGAACACGCACGCGATCGCGCCGGCGGTGATCGTCACGCGGGTCGCGATCGCCGCCGCGGCCGCGAGCGCGCGCGCGGTCTC
>JALHOE010000214.1 GCA_022843175.1 Deltaproteobacteria bacterium | reverse complement strand
GGCGCGACGGGCGCGACGGGGGCGAGCGGCTTGCCGGGCGCGACGGGCGCGACGGGCGCGACGGGATCGATCTTCGGCGTCGACACCGGCTTGACCACCGGGACGAGCGCGACGGAGACCGGCTTGAGGATGACGCCCTTGCCGTCGGTGATGTCGAGCTTCCCCTTGATGCCGTCGAGCTTCAGCTTGCCGGTGCTCTCGAGCGGCGCCATCTTCG
This sequence comes from Deltaproteobacteria bacterium, assembly GCA_022843175.1. Taxonomy (GTDB): domain Bacteria; phylum Myxococcota_A; class Polyangia; order Polyangiales; family JADJMO01; genus JALHOE01. Next base: position 15,032 of record JALHOE010000214.1, on the reverse strand, counting down.
GCACCTCGAGCTTCTGGACCGTCTTGCCCTTGTCGAGGAACAGCTCGATCTTCTGCGCGGCCGGCGCGCCGCCGACGAACGCGAGCTGCTTCTTGCTCGCGTCGATTTGGATCGTCTGCGTGGGCTTGCTGCTCAGTTCGACGCCGGTGAGCGTGGCGGCGAACTTCTTGCCGATGATGGAGACGTCGTCCTTCTGACCGTCGGTGCCGCGCATGGTGAGCGTCACCTTCGTCGTGGCGGGGACGTAGAGGATCGGGCCCATCTCGCCGTCGCCGCGCGGGATGACGTAGGTGGCGCCGGGGATCTCGCTGACGACCTCGCCGTTCTTCACGCCGAGCGTGCGTCCCGACTCGTCGGTGACCGAGAGGCTGGCCGAGTTGCGGCCGATGAGCATCGTGTCGTCCTCGCCGTCGGAGTCGTCCTGCGGCGGCGCCTCGGGCTCTTCCTCCTCGACGACCTTCTTCTTCTTCTTCTTGGGCTTCGGCTTCTCTTCCTCGTCGTCTGCGTCGTCGTTGGACTCGGCGTTGCTGCCCGAGGACTTGGCGAAGGGGCAGGTCATGTCGTTGCGGACCGAGTTCGGGATCAGCTCGATGCGCGGGAACGCGGCCGTTCCGCCGTAGACCGAGGGCGCGTCGTCCGGGTGGGTGGCCGCGTCGTCGTAGCGCCACTTGTTCTTGCCCTTGTCGAACTCGACGTGGCGGAGCTTGCCGGGGGAGTTGTTCTCGTAGACGTAGACCCAATAGATGTCGTCGCCCTTGTCGGCCACGGCGTAGGGGACGATGGCGTGCCCGCCCTTGCCGTCGGCGCGGTAGATGCCGAGGACGAAGGTCTCGCTCTTGTTCTTCATCGTCTTGATCAGACGATCGAGGATCTTGTTGGGCGCCGCGCGATACGTCGCGTGCGCGACCGCGGGGCTCATCTGGGTGACGGCCCAGTACGCGAGATAGCGCTCGGTCTTCTTCGCGCGATCGAGGTCGAACACCTTGTCGCCGCCGAGCTTGTCGACGTCGTCTTCCTTGGCCCACAGGCGCAGGCTGCCGACGCTGAAGCCTTCGCAGTGGCCGCCGCCGAGCAGCCGGCCCGACGCGTCGAGGAACGCCTGCGCGCCCGCCTTGAGGGTGCACTCGTCGTCGTCGCTGCCCCCGGCGCACACGGCCTTCTCGCCGCACATCTTCTTGAGGTCCTTCGGACCGAGGCGCAGCTCCTCCGGATCGTTGAGGCGGAAGTTGGGGAACGAGAAGCCGTGCGGCTTGGGGCGGAAGCCGAGGTCGGCGACGAGCTCCTCGCTGTCGAGCGAGCTCTTGTCGGCGGTCTTGCCGCCGCCGCCGCCGGGGCTGTCGTCCTTGGCGCCCTTGAACTGCTTCTCGGCCGGTGCCGGGGTCGGTTCCGTCTTTTTCGGTTTGTGTTGGTCGCAGGCAACGGGGGTCGCGAGCAGGAGGACCAAACCGACGGCAGTGAGACGCATGGATGTGTTCCCTCGAGACATCAGACGAACGACGGGGCCGGATCATCACACGCGGCCGCCCTTTCGCCAGGGATACCGCGTCGCACACGGTGCTACCCTTCGTCGCAATGCGGCGGCGGTCGTTTCTCGCGGCGCTGGGCGGCCTGTCGGCGACGCTCGCCCTTCCCGCGGCCGCCGCCAGCCACGCCGTACGGATGCGCTGGCCGTGGCCGGTGCGGCTCCCGGAGCCCCACGCGTCGAACGACCTGGTCGCCGCGCTCATCGGGGCCGCCCTGTTCCCGCCCCTTTATGTCCGAGCCATCGACGGGATGCTCGAACCGAGGGCCGCCGTCGGCGCGCCCAAAGAGACCAAGGGCGCGCTGAAGGGGCTGCGGGTCGACCTCGCGCCCGGCATCCGCCCGAGCGACGTCGTGGGGTCGATCTCCAACGCGCGGGCCGGCGCCGGGCGGCTCGCGCTGCGCGACGTCCCGGTGCCCCGCGTCGACGGCGCGCACGGCGTCATCTTCCCGGGCCTCGCCGACCAGGACGCGCTGATGCGCAGGCTCGCGACCCCGGTCGCCGGCATCGCGCGAATCGAGCCGCGACGGTTGATGCCGAGCGGACCGTGGGACCTCGCCATCGAGACGCGGGACTCGGTGACCTCGCTCCGCCTCTCGCGACGCCCCAACGCGCCGGCGGTGGGGCTCTCCGCGTCCGTGCATCCCACGCGCATCACGCGCTTCGAGCTCGACGGTGCGGTCGATCTCGGCAAATCGCTGCGCGCCTTCGAGCGCTACGAGAGCGACGTGGCGTGGCTGACCGACGGGTTGTTCGCGCCGCGTCCGGGCGCGCGTCCGATCGACCTCGGCCCGCTCGCGTTCCTCGCGCTCCGCGCCGGCAAGGACGCGCCCGAGCTGCAGCGTCCGGGCGCCGTCCTTGCGATCATCGACGCCATCGCGGCCGACCGGATGAGCCACCTCGGCTTGATCCGGCGCGGCTCGCTGCTGACCCCGGACTCGCTTGCGGGCGCCGATCCGTCGACCCTCGCCCCCAACGTGCCGGTGCTGGTGCGGTCCTCGATGCCGATCGCGGTCGCCGCAGCGGAGATCCTCGCGCGCGATCTGGGCGGCATCGCGCGCGCGCTCGACGACGCCACGTTCGAGAAGGCGATGAGCGATTCCCAGTTTCCTCTCGCGCTCGATGTCGTGCGCGCGATCGACGACTCGGTCGACGGCGTCGCGACCGCGCTCGCCACGTTCGACGGCGCGGCGACGGCGCCCGCGGCCGGCCTCGGCCCGCGCGGCGTCGCGCAGGCCGGGAGCGCGGCGTTCGGCTGGGAGATCTCCCTGATCGGCGCGCAGGCGTCGCACGTGTGGATCCCGCGCGCGCCGCTCGGTGGGCTCGACCTAGACGTCGGCGGCTCGGGTTAGCTGCTCAGCGGGGCTACGCCGAGGTCAACGCCTGCAGGCGTGTGCCGTGCACATCTTTCCCGACGCGACGTGCGCGCGCGTGTACGGATGGACGGTTGAGCAGCCGAGAACGCAAATCAGTGGAGCCAACAGCCAGCGCATGCCCACGCTCGGTGCGCGCCCTGTGCCAGCTCAGTTCACGAGCTTCGCGTCGAGCGCCTCTTGCGCGAGCTCGTCGAACGACATCGCGCGGGCGCGGGCCTCGTCCGCGTCGTCGATCAGGCGGACCAGGACGCTGCCCTGCACGCCGACTGCGCGCTCGAGGACCGGCCCGAACACCGCGCGCACCCACGGCCGCTGATACAGCGCCTGGAGCTTGAGCATCGCGCGCGAGAACGGACGCCGCTGCACGGTGGGCTTGGCGCTCAGGAGCTGCACCCGCTTGAACGCCTCTTTCATGCGCTTGCCCGACGGGTCGACGACCTCCATCGGCTTGAAGAACACGTCGCGGATGAACGGGCCGGCGAACCACATCATGCCGGCGAAGGCCACGGTGGCCCGCGCGCGCTCGGTCACCCTCGGCCGCGGCATTCGCTCGAGCTTCTGCTCGTACTCGTCGGACGCGTAGTACTCGATCATGTGGTAGTCGACGGCGATGTGCCGCGACTCGTCGCGGTTGATGAGGTCCATCGCGGCCTGGCTCATGCGGTCCTTCACGTGATCGTTGATCGAGCGAAGCAGCGCGACGTCGAGGATCAGCTCGCCGGTCGTGATGTACACGTTGGCGATGTCCGGCGGCATGAACCGGATCGTCTCGAGGAACCGCGGGAAGAACGCCGCGAGGTGCGGGTTGGTCTTGTAGGTCTGGTACTTGTGGACGTCGTAGTAGCGGGCGAGGCGCTCGGCGGACTGCGCGTGGCGCTCCTCGTCGGCGACGAACGTGCGGAAGATCTTCTTGAGCGTCGGGTCATCGACCTTGCGCTCCTGCTCGCGGAACAGCGCGCCGGCGAGGCGCTCGATCTGCGCCATGTCGGTGAAGTATTGGACGATGGCGATCTCGTCGTGCCGCGCCATCTCGCGCGGCGCGCCGCTCCAATCGAGGTCGTCGATGCGCCACTGCTCGCGGCGGCACTTCTCGAGCATCTTCTGGAGGTCCATCGCGAAACCAGCTTAGCGCCGCTCGGAATGGGCGTCAGGCGCGCGGGCACCTCCAGAAAACTGCGCGAATCAGTGGTCGGTGTGGGGCTTCTCCTCGATCGGGGGGGAGGCGTCCTTGCCGCCGCCGAGCGTGCCGCTGCCGCTCATCGAGCCGGAGTCCTTGCCGCCCGAGCCCATCGACTCGGAGCCCGAGCCCATCGAGCCCTCGTCGATCATGGGGCCGGTCGTGGGTCCGACGCCGCTGGTCGAGCCCGAGCTGTCGCTCGGCGTCGTGCCCATCGACTCACCGGTCGTGCCCATCGACTCGCCGCCGGTGCTCCCGCCCTGGCCCGTGACCGAGCCCGTGGCGTCGGTGCCGGAGTGGCCGGCCGGGTTCGCGTAATCGTCGCCCATCTGGTGCCCGCTCTGCGGGCCACCACCCTGACCGGGAGGCGGAGCGTAGTTGTCCGTGCGGCTCTTGCAGCCGAGTGACGCGACCGCGATCGCGAGCGCCGAAACCGTGATTGCCAGCTTACGCATCAATGTCTCTCCTCTTGGTTGTGACTGCTTGGAGGTGTGTCAGTGCGCGAGGCTCGGTCGGGACAGGCGCGGTCGCGACATGCGTGCGTGCGCGTCACTCCCGTTGCGATCCAGCGACTTGCGCAGCTGCCACAGCGCCTCGAACGACCGCCGCATCTCACGCATCGCCTCGTCACACGCTTCGCGTGCGGCGACCCGTGCGGCGGGGTCTTCCTTGGAGCGATCGAAGATCGCGAGCGTGGCCGTGAGCGCACGGCCGAGTGCCAAGAGCGTGCGGCCGACCTCGCGCCGCCGCGCTCGCTCCTCTTGCTCTCCGAGGTTCATCGCGTGAACGGAGTGCAACCGAGGTGCCGTTCAAAATGCGCGGCGCTCCGCGGCTCTCCGACGTCTTCGCGGTCGAGGTACGGGTCCCGTGGAGCCAATCCTGTGCGCGACGAGCGCGCTCCCATGTCAGCGCTACGGCGCGGTCGAGGTCGAGGCAGCCGGCGATGCGGTCGAGGCAGCCGGCAGCGGCGGCAACACGGCCGGCGTCGCCCACGGATCCTCGGGCACGTCGTCCTTCTTGGGCGCGGCGTCGGCGGGCGGTTCGGCGATGTCCTTGGGCTCGGTGCCCGTGAGGAACACCTCGTCGACCGCGTCTTCCTGTCCGGCGAAGGGCAGCTTGCCGGTGTGCGGATCGATCTTCACCGTGACGAGCCCCTGCGGCATGGGGAACGGGACCTTGGGCCGGTTCTTGGTCGCCTCTTTCATGAACGCGACCCACGCCGGGAGCGCCGTGCGGCCACCGAACTCGCCATGCCCGAGGGGGCGCGGCTCGTCGTAGCCGACCCACGCGACCGTCACGATGTCGGGCGTGAAGCCGGCGAACCACGCGTCTTTCTGATCGTTGCTGGTGCCGGTCTTGCCGGCGACGGGGCGGCCGAGCACGCGCGCGCCGGTGGCCGTGCCCTTCTCGACCACCGAGGTCATCAGGCTGGTGAGCACGTAGGCCTCGGGTTCGCCGAACGCGCGGGTGGGCGGCGGTCGCCCGGGCAGCGGGAGCTCGCGCCCGTCGGGGCCGATGATCTTGGTGATCAGCTGATACGGCTCGAACACGCCGCCCGCGGCGATCGTGGTGTACGCGGTCGCGAGCTCGATCGGCGTGACCTCGTAGGCGCCGAGCGCGATGGCGAGGTGCGGGTCGAGCTTGGAGGTGATCCCGGCGCTGCGCGCGAAGTCGATCACCGCCTTCGGTCCGATCTCGTTGGCGACGCGCACCGCGACGATGTTGATCGACGCCGCGAGCGCGTCGCGCAGGCGCACCTGCTCGCTGCCGCTCCACGGCTCGTAGTTCTTCGGCGAGTAGCCGGCGAAGTTGGCCGGCGTGGGATCGATCATCGACGCAGGGGTGAGCTTGCGCGCAGCGATCGCCGCGCCGTAGACGAACGGCTTGAACGTCGAGCCGGGCTGCCGATGGGCGCGCGTCGCGCGGTCGAGCGCGCCGCTCGCGCCCTCGACGCTGCCGATCAACGCGAGCACCTTGCGCGTGCGGACGTCGATCGAGACCAGCGCCGACTCGGGGCCGAGCTCGAGGCGGAGCGGCACCTTCGTCTCCTGCGCGGCCGGGTCGGGCGCGGTGGTGGGCGGGGGCGCGAGCAGCGACACGCGGAGTCGCACGCCCACGGGAGCCCACGCGCTCGGCGCGAGGTTGTTCGGATCGTAGCGATCCTTGAGCTCCAGCTTGATCACGCCCTTCACGGTGCCGACCTGCACGTCGAGGGTGCGCGCGTCGTCGTCGTGGCCGGTGACGTGACCGACGTAGACGTCCCCGTGGCCGTACTTGGGGGTGCCCTCGAAGATCGGCTCGGGCGGAGGGAGCTTCTTCTTGGTCTTCGGATCCTTGCCGTCGGCCGGGTAGGGGGCGAACGGGCCGATCAGCTTCCAGCGCTTGTCGTACGCCGCGGTGGCTTCGCGCACCGCGGCGCGCGCGGCCGTCTGCAGCGCCGGGACGATCGTCGTCTCGACGGTGAAGCCCCCGCGACGCGCGGCCTCTTCGCCGGCCACCTCGCGGATCGTCTTGCGCACGATCTCGACCACCTCGGGCGCGAGCTCCTCGCCGGCCTCGAGCGCGGGCGCGAGCTTCACCGGCTCGACCATCGCCTGGTCGTGCTGCGCCGGGGTGATGAAGCCCTTCGCGCGCAGCTGGCCGAGGACGAACGCGCGGCGCTTGAGCGATGCGTCAACGTCGGCGCGCGGGTTGTAGGCGTTGGGCGCCGGCGGGATGCCGGCGATGAGCGCCGCCTCGGCGAGCGTGAGCTCGCGCGCGTGCTTGCCGAAGTAGCCACGGGCGGCCTCTTCGATGCCGTACCGGCCGGAGCCGAAGTAGATGTGATTGAGATAGAGCTCGAGGATCTCGTCCTTGCCGAGCTCCTGCTCGATGCGGCGCGCGAGGAGGACCTCGCGAATCTTCCGCGTGTACGTGCGCTCGTTGTCGAGGAGCAGGTTCTTGACGACCTGCTGCGTGATCGTCGACGCGCCCTGCTTGGTCTTCTTGTGGCGGAGGTTGACCCAGAACGCGCGCGCGATGCCGAGGTAGTTGAGGCCGGTGTGCTCGTAGAAGTTCGCGTCCTCGGCGGCGAGGACCGCGAGCTTCACGTGCGGCGGCAGGTCGTTGAGCTTCACGACCGTGCGGCGCTCGGTGAAGAGCTCGGAGATGACCGCGCCGTCCGCCGCGAGGATGCGGGTGACCTGCGGCGGCCGGTAGCCGCGACGGAGCTCGGCCGTGCTCGGGAGGCTGGCCTCGACCCGCCGAATGATGATGGCGAGGGTGATCGCGCTCGCGGCGGCGAGGAGCGCGCCGACGAGGAGGCCGCGGCGGAGCCAGCGAAGGATGGTGCGGCGGCGGCTCTTGACCGTGAGGCTTCCGCTCGCGCTCGTCTTGGCACCCTCCGGCTTGGTGCCGGTGGGGGTGGTCGAGGGGGCGAGGGGCTTGCCCGGCACGCGACGGTTCGGTGCGCTCGACACGGTCACGGGCTTAGCGCGTGAACGCGCGGGGGGCCAAACGGCTTCCCGCGCGCGCGCGTGTCGGCTCGTTACCTCTTGAACACGAACAACGCGAGTCCGAGCGCGACGGCGATGCCGAGCACGAACGCGAGGATGACGTAGACGAGAGAGACGCCACCCTTGGACGCAGCGGCTGCGGGCGCGGCTGCAGGCATCGCGTGCGCGAGCGGTGCAGCGGGGCTGGCAGCCTCAGGTGCTTTTGGGGAGGGCGACCCGTTCGACGGCACGGGCGAGTGTGCGGTTGGGCTGATCTGGTGGGACGTGGGGCCCTGACCGACCGCTTGCTGCAGCGCCTGCGCGAACTCGGCGGCCGTTTGGTAGCGGTCGTCGCGGTTCTTGGACAGCGCCTTCGCGATCACCGCGTCGAGCGCGGGGGGGAAGGTCTTGCCGGGCACGCGTGCGGACAGCGTGATCGGCTCCTTCTGCACGTGGAGCTGGATGTACTCCATCGGGCTCTTGGCATCGAACGGCAGCTTGCCGGTGAGGACCTCGTAGAGGATCACGGCGAGCGAGTAGATGTCGCTGCGCGCGTCGAGCGTCTTGCCCTGCGCCTGCTCGGGCGACATGAACTCCGGCGTGCCGAACACCATGCCCTCTTGGGTGAGGATCATCGAGCCCGGGCGCATTTCGCGCTCGGTGACCTTGGCGAGACCGAAGTCGAGGACCTTGACGTAGTCCTTCATGCCGCCCTGGTTGCAGATGAAGATGTTCTCGGGCTTGAGGTCGCGGTGGACGATGCCCTTCTCGTGGGCCTCTTGCAGCGCGTGACACGACTGCACGAGCAACGGGATCGCGCGCTCGGCCGGCAGCGGGCCCTCGGCGCGCACCGTCTGGTTGAGGTTCTTGCCCTCGAGATACTCCATGACGATGTAGAGAAGGCCGTCCTTCTCGTCCTCGCCGTAAACGAGCACCTTCACCGTGTTGGGGTGCGTGAGGTGACTCATCGCCGCGGCTTCGCGGTGGAACCGAGACACGAGGTCTTTGCGGTTCGCGAGCTTGGCGTGGAGGATCTTGACCGCGACCTTGCCGTTCACCGACGGCTGGGACGCCTCGTAGACAGCGCCCATACCGCCCGTGCCGATCTTACGAACGATCTGGAATTGACCGTTCAGGAGATCTCGGCCGATCAGCGGGTCGGGGGCGCGCATCTTCGTACCAACACCGGACTTCGCCGGCGTAGCTGCCTTGGGTATCACGCCGGCTTCCGCCGGGCGAGGGGCGAGTGACTTCGTGGCGTTCACCTGTGTTGGGACGCCGCTCGGCGCCGGTTATCGCGGAGATCGTGCCAACCTTCGACGCCGGCGCAGCTCCGTAGAGGTCCGCGTCCCGCTCAGCGACCCTTGCGCGCGGTCACCCGCGCGTAGACTTCCCGGCGCGGCTGGCCGGTCCAGGCGGCGACGATGTCCGCGGTGTCCTTCGCGCTGCGCCCGGCGGCGAGCTCCTGGTCGATGCGGGCGTCGATGGCGGCCTCGTCGAGCGTCTCGGTGCGGGCGGCCGCGGCCCCGAGCACGACAGTGACCTCGCCACGCGGCTCCTCCATCGCGGTGAGCTCGGCGAGCGTCCCCCGCGCGAACTCCTCATGGAGCTTGGTCAGCTCGCGCGCGACCGCTGCAGGGCGCTCGGGCATCCGCGCAGCGAGATCGCGCAGCGTGTCGAGCGTGCGGTTGCCGGCCTCGTAGAAGACCACCGGCTCCTCGGTGGCCACGATCTTCGCGAGCACCTCGAGGCGTTCGCTCCCCGCCCTGGGGAGGAAACCGAAAAAGCGAAATCCGCCGCCGGCGAGGCCGCTCGCGACCAACGCGCAGAGCACCGCGCTCGCTCCGGGCACGGCGATGACGTTCCCTCCGGCCGCGACCACCGCACGGACGAGCTCCGCGCCGGGGTCGCTGATCACGGGTGTGCCGGCGTCGCTCACGAGCGCGAGAGTGGCGCCGTCGGCCACCTCGCGCGCGATCCGCTCGACGGATCCCGCCTCGGCGTGGGCGTCGAAGCGTCGAAGCGGACGCGACAGGCCGAGGTGCGAGAGGAGGTTGCGGGTGCGCCGCGTGTCCTCGGCGAGCACCGCGTCCGCCGCCGCGAGAACCTTCGACGCGCGGACGGTGAGGTCGTCCAGATTGCCGATCGGCGTCGACACCACGTAGAGCGTGCCGGGCATCGCGGGTGCAAGACTAGACTGTTTGGGTGGCGTTCACCGAGATCGCGATCGTCGCGTTGCCGGAGCGAGCGTCGATCGTCGTGGCCTCGCAAGTGCGGAGCACGCTGATCGCGGCGTCGATCCAGGCGCTTCGCCAGCGCGGCTACTACGACCGGTGGCTCGCCAACGTGGACGCCGAGTGGCGCGAGCGCCTGCTCGTGCTGCCGGCGGGCGTGTGGCTCCCGATCGATCACGCCGTGGCGCACTACACCGCGTGCGACCGGCTCGGGCTCGACGAGGACGCGATCCTCGGCATGGGCAACGCGGTCGCCGAGCTCACCCAGAAGACAGCATTCTCGCTCGCCGCTCGCCTGGTGCGCGAGGCGGGCGCGACGCCGATCACGATGCTCGGGATCATGCCGCGGCTCTGGTCGCGGCTGTTCGTCGACGGCTCGGTCGGGGCCTATCAGACCGGCCCCAAGGACGCGCGCTTCTCGGCCGCGGGAATCCCGCTCGCGCGCTTCGCCTACTGGCGCGTCGGCTTCCGCGGCATCGTCCAGGCGCTCATCCAGCCGATGTGCCGCACGTCGATCGTGCGGGAGCTGAAGCACGGCCCGGACTCGGTGACGTTCAAGATGGCGTGGGTGTAGCGGGAGCTCAGCTCCGGGCCGCTTCTTCCAGCTCTTCGCGCAGGTGGATGCGCAGCTTGCCGACGAGGCGGGCCTCGAGCTGGCGCACGCGCTCGCGGGAGACGCCGAACTTGTCGCCGAGCTCTTGCAGCGTGAGCGGCTCGTCTTGTGCGGCGAGGCGGAGGTCGAAGATCTCGAGGTCCTTGCCCTTGAGCGTCTCGCGGAACGTGCGCAGCTTGCCCTTGAGCATCGAGCTGATCTCGGCCTCGGCGAGGAGGATGTCGGCGCCCTCGCCGGTGCCGGCCATGAGGTCGACGCGCGGGGTGAGCTTGCCGTCGGTGTCGCCGACCGGCGCGTCGAGCGAGGCCTCGCTCGCACCGAGGCGCACGTCCATGTCCATGACCTCTTTTTCTTCGACGTTGAGGCGCTCGGCGATCAGCTTGGGCGACGGGTCGATGCCCATCGCGAGGAGCTTCTGCTTCTCTTTGTTGAGGTTGAAGAAGAGCTTTCGCTGGGCCTGCGTGGTGCCGAGCTTCACCATGCGCCAGTTGTTGAGGATGTAGCGGAGGATGTACGCGCGGATCCACCACGCGGCGTACGACGAGAGCTTCACGCCGCGCGTCGGGTCGTATTTCTTGACCGCTTGCATGAGGCCGACGTTGCCCTCTTGCACGAGGTCCATGATGTTCTTGTAGGCGCGGCGATACTCGTAGGCGATCTTCACCACGAGGCGCAGGTTCGACGTGACGAGCTTGTGCGCGGCGCGGACGTCGCCCGTTTCGTAGTACTTGGTGGCGAGGCTGAGCTCCTCTTCGGGCAGGAGCAGCGGGTGGCGCTGGACCTCGCGCTGATACGCCTGCATCGGGTCGAACCGCGAGAGCGCGGCCGACTTCGTGGCCTCTTCGTCCTCTGCGTAGGGGACGACCTTGCGGCGCGGTTTGTCTTCGTCGTCTTCGTCTTCTTCGACGGCGGGCTCGTCTTCGTCCGCCATGATGTCGGGGACGACCTCGGCGACGACCTCGGTGGTCTCGTCGTCCTCCGAGCGCTCCTCGTTCTCCTCGCCCTCGGCGGGGGAGGGCGGGGGCGGCGGAGAGGTCTTCGACTTCTTGGGCGGGCGCTTCGCGGGCATGAGGCGAGGAATGGATGCGCTCGAGACGAGGGCGGTTCTAGCTAAACCCGCGAGAGAGGCGCTTGTTCCGGCCGTAGAGTGGTTCTTGGTGCGGCTGCGGTCAACGGGGGACGGCCGGCCCGGACGGACCGGCGCCCAACAACCGCGAGAGGACGATGCCGGCGAGCGCGACCGCCGCGGCGATCCCGACCTCCCGGAGGGACGCCTGCGCGAGCAAGATGGCGACGACGACCAGCGCGAGGGGCACCGTCCATGCGTCGCGCGGGGTGAGGCCGGCGAGGCGCCGGCGCGCGAGGACCCCCAACGACAGCGCGGTCGACGCGTATTGCACCAGCACCGAAATGCTCGAGAGGTTCACCAGCTCGGGCATCGAGGAGAAGAAGCAGAGCAGCGCGACGATCGCCGCGGTCACGAGGATGGCTCGGGTCGGGACCTCCGCTGCGCGCTCGTGGGTCAGCGCGGCGAGGTAGCGCGGCGTCATCGCGTGCATTCCGATCACGATGCCGCCCATCGAAGCGAGCACGCCGGCGGCGATCGCGCGTGACAGGCGGGGGCCGCCGAGCACCGCGGAGGCCTCGGGAATCGCCGAGTGAGCCCACGCCAGACCGGGCAGCGCGCGCACGCACGCGAGGTGAACGAGCGCGTAGAGGACGCCGCACGCGAGGAGAGACAGCACCGTCGCTCGCGGGACGTTCTTCTCGGAGTCCCGCGCCTGCCCGGCCGGCAACGCGACGATCTCGAACCCCTGGAGCGCGAACATGACCGCGAGGAGCGCGGCGCCGCGCGTGGTCATCACGACGTCGAGCGTCGTGGTCGCGGGGCCGAACATCCCGAGCGCCGCGAGCACGATCAGCGGGGCGAGCTTGGCGACGGTGAGGAGCGTCCACGTCCACGCCGAGAGCTTCAGGCCGTTGAGGTTGAGGAGCGCGAGAGCGATGGAGAGGGCGACGGCCAGCGCGGCGGGGAACCCGCCGCCGATGCGATCGCAGAGGGCGCGGGTGACCGCGGCGCTCGAGAACAGCGCGCTCACCCACACCAGCCCGCCGATCGCGCTCGCGATGCGCGGACCGAACGCGTGGGACGCGTAGAGCGCGGGCCCGCCGTCGGTGGGCAGGGCGCGCGACAGCCGCGCGTACGCGAGCGCCACCGGGAGGCACGCGAGCGCGATGAGCGGGTAGATCAGCGCGCCCGAGGCCCCCGGAAACGCCTTCGCGACCGTGGGCGGGGCGACGAAGATGCCGACGCCGACGATGCCGTTGACCCCGAGCGCGAGGAGCGTGACCGCGCCCAAGGGCTTGGGAGCCGCGACCGTGAGGGAGCGGGTTGTCGGTGAGTCCATGATCCTGACAACCCGCTCGCTGACGCGCGCGGCTCCTCTCGGACCAACCCGCTCGCTGACGCGCGCGGCTCCTCTCAGACGACGGGAATTCCGGGGGCCGGGAACTTCTTGCAGGTCTCCTCGACCTCGCCGCGGACGGCGTCGATCGTGGCCGGATCGTCGTGCTTCGCGATGACGCGCGCCATCCAGTCGGCGATCTTCACCATCTCCTCCCGCCCCATACCGCGCGAGGTGATCGACGGCGTGCCGAGTCGGATGCCCGAGGGGTCGAACGGCTTGCGGGTGTCGAACGGCACCGAGTTGTAGTTGAGGACGAGGCCGGCGCGATCGAGCGCCTTCGCGGCGATCTTGCCGGAGACGTTCTGCGGGGTGAGATCGGCGAGGATCAGGTGGTTGTCGGTGCCGCCGGTGATCAGCTTGAAGCCGCGCTCGGTCATCGCCGCGGCGAGGGCCTTGGCGTTGTCGACGATCGCCTTCGCGTACTGCTTGAACTCCGGCTTGCCCGCCTCGTGGGCGGCGACGGCGATCGCCGCCGTGGTGTGGTTGTGCGGGCCGCCCTGGAGGCCGGGGAACACCGCCTTGTCGATCGCGGCCGCGTGCTCCTTCTTGGCCATGATCATGCCGCCGCGCGGGCCGCGCAGCGTCTTGTGCGTGGTCGAGGTGACGACGTCTGCCAGGCCGACCGGCGAGGGGTGCGCGCCGCCGGCGACGAGGCCGGCGATGTGCGCGATGTCCGCGATCATGAGCGCGCCGACCTCGTTGCAGATCTCGCGGAACGCGGGGAAATCCCAGGTGCGGGCGTAGGCGGTGCCGCCGCACCAGATCACCCGCGGGCGGTGCTCCTTCGCGAGCGCGCGCACCTGGTCCATGTCGATCATGTGGTCGTCCTTGCGGACGCCGTAGGCGTGGGACTTGAAGAACATGCCGGTGATCGACACGCCCCAGCCGTGGGTGAGGTGACCGCCGGCAGGGAGGCCGAGGCCCATGATTGGATCGCCGGGCTTACAGAACGCGAGGTAGACCGCGAGGTTGGCGGGGCTGCCGCTGTAGGGCTGCACGTTGGCGTGCTCGCTCCCGAACAGCGCCTTGAGCCGGTTCTGCGCGAGCTCCTCGATCGGATCGATCGACTGCTGACCCTCGTAGTAGCGCTTGTGTGGGTAGCCCTCGCTGTACTTGTTGGTGAGGCAGGAGCCGCTCGCCTCCAGCACAGCGCGCGAAGCGTAGTTCTCGCTCGCGATGAGACGGATGGTCCGCGCCTCGCGGAGCTCCTCCTCGTGGATCAGGCGAGCAATCTCGGGGTCTACGGTCTCGAGCGACGGCTCTTTCCACGTGGTCATCGCGTGCCTCCTTGCGGGACGGTTCCGTACGAGCGGACAGGGCGCGCGGCAATGGCATGAACGTGGGGGCCCGAGATCGCTACCATCTATCCGTGGTTCGCGCGGTCGCCCTCGTTCTCGTGCTGCTCGGCGGTGGCTGCGCGTCGGCGCCGCCGCAGAAGCCGTCGAGCTACGTCGAGCCGGCCACCTGCGTCGGCGGCCTGTGCGTGAAGCCCGACCATGCGGTCGCGCGCAAGGTGCACACCGAGAAGGGCCGTCGCTGCGTGATCATGGCGTGGGACGGCGACGCGTCGCTGCCGCCCACCGCAAAGATGGGCTACGCCGACGACGCGCCTGCGCGCCCCGGCGTGTTCCTCGCGCTCGAGGTCCCCGGCATGCTGGCGGGCGTCCCCTACAAAATCGGCAACGCGAGCGCGATGGGCGTGCGCGTCGATCCGGCGGTGAACTTCGCCGACCAGCGCCTCGCCGACCAGGGCGATATCACGCTCGCGAGCACCGGCGACGACATGATCGTCCGCGCGCGCACCGTTTGGGGTGCGCACGAGGAGGTCGCGATCATCATCGTGCCGCGCACCAAGAACGGCTGCGGGTTGCCGGTGAAGGTGGACTGAGCTCGAAGGGGCCGCGGGAGCCGCGCGCGTGAGCGAGCGGGTTGTCAGCGCAAGACAACCCGCTCCCTGACGGTCGCGGCTCTGGGTTAGCGCAACCGGACGCCGCGGCGGACGGCGGCGCGCATGGCGCGGACTGCGCGGGCCATGCCCATCAGCACCGCGTCGCTCACGATCGCGTGGCCGATGTTGAGCTCCTCGACCTCGGGGATCGAGGCGACGCCCGCGACGTTCTGGCGCGTGAGACCGTGGCCCGCGGCGACCTCGAGGCCGCGCGCTCGGGC
>JALHOE010000213.1 GCA_022843175.1 Deltaproteobacteria bacterium | reverse complement strand
GTTCGTCGCGCCCGATCGGCCGGCGGAGCTCGGGCCGGCGGGGTCGATCGGCGCCGCGGTCCGCGCGGGCGTCCTCGACGACGTGGTGGTGATCACGCCGGTCGACGTGCTGCCGGCCCCGCGCGCGCGCCTGGATGCGCTCCTCGCGGCGCTCGAGGGACATGACGCGGCGCGCTCGCATCGGGGGCACCCGGTGGCGGTCCGCGGCTCGGTGCTGCGGGAGCGGTATCGCGCGGCCGACCCGATCCTTCGCGACGTCCTCGACAGCCTCGCCTGTGCACGGCTCCCCCCCGACGATTCGGGCGTCCTCGGCGATCTGGACACTCCGGAGGACGTGGTGGCGATGACGGGTTCAGCGCCGCGGTTCCTCGTGCCATGATCGCGGCTTCCCCATGATCGGCCAAAACGTCCCGCGCACCGACGGCGTGCCCAAGGTGATCGGCACCGCTCGCTACATCGACGACGTCCCCCCGCTCCCCGGCGAGCTGTGGGGCGTGACCGTGCGCTCCCCCGTGGCGCGCGGCGTGCTGCAGAGGATCGAGCTCGACCCGTCGTTCGACTGGACCGACGTCACCGTCGTCACCGCCGACGACATGGACGACGAGCACAACGTCGTCGCGCTCATCGAGTACGACCAGCCGGTCCTCGCGAAGAAGCAGCTTCGGCACATGTACGAGCCCATCGCGCTCATCGCGTGCGCCGACCGAGACAAGGCCGAGCGCGCGCGCGCCGCGGTCAAGCTCCACATCGACAAGCAGGAGCCGGTGCTCTCGATCGAGGACTCGCTCGCCGCCAAGCACGTGGTGTGGGGCGAGGACAACGTCCTCAAGAAATACGAGATCAAGCAGGGCGACGCCGAGGCGGCGTTCCAGTCGTGCGAGCTCGTGCTCACCGGCACCTATCGCGTGCACCACCAGGAGCAGCTCTACATCGAGCCGCAGGGCGTGATCGCGCGCTGGTTCGCCGGGCAGGACGGGCAGGAGAACCTGAAGATCCTCGGCTCGCTCCAGTGCCCGTACTACGTGCACAAGGCCCTCAAGAAGACGTTCGACCTCCCCGACGACCGCGCCCACGTCGAGCAGACGGTCACCGGCGGCGGCTTCGGCGGCAAAGAGGAGTACCCGAGCGTCGTCGCGCTCCACGCCGCGCTCCTCGCCAAGAAGTCGGGCAAGCCGGTGCGGATGATCTACGGCCGCAAGGAGGACATCGAGGCCACCACCAAGCGGCACCCGGCGATCTGCACCGTCACCATCGGGTGCAAGAACGACGGCACCTTCGTCGCGGTGAAGGTCGACTGCCTGATGGACGGCGGCGCGTACGTCACGCTCACGCCGGTCGTGCTCTCGCGCGGCGCGCTCCACGCGTGCGGCGCCTATCGCTTCCAGCACCACCACGTGCTCGCCAAAGCGCTCGCCACCTCCACGCCGCCCAACGGCGCGTTCCGCGGCTTCGGCGCGCCGCAGACCATCTGGGCGATCGAGCGCCACGTCGACGCGGTGGCCCGCGCGCTCGGCCGCGACCCGCACGACCTCCGCGACCAGAACCTGTTCAACGAGGGCGACACCACCTGCACCGGTCAGGTCCTGAGCGTGTCGGTCGGCGGTCGCGCGTGCCTCGACGCGGCGACCAAGGCGGTGGACTGGAAGGCCCGCCGCGCCAACATCGACCGCTTCAACGAGAAGCTCGCGCGCGACGGCAAGCGCGTTCGCCGCGGGATCGGCATCTCCACGTTCATGCACGGCGCCGGCTTCACCGGCTCCGGCGAGCGGCGCCTCAAGGGCAAGGTCGCGGTCGATCTCACCCCCGGGGGCCGGCTCAACATCCGCAGCGCGTCGACCGACATCGGGCAGGGCACCGAGACGGTGTTCCGCCAGATCGCCGCCAGCGTGTCCGGCGTTCCGTTCGAGCACATCGACCTCGAGGTACCCAACACCACCAAGGTCCCCGACAGCGGACCGACGGTCGCCTCGCGCACCGTGATGGTCGTCGGTTCGATCGTCGGCAAGGCCGCGCTCGAGGTCGCCGAGCGGGTCCGCGCCGAGATGAAGGACTCCGGCGGCACCTTCGCGGAGGCGGGCGATCGCCTGCTCAAGCGCGTCGGCGGCACGGTGTCGTCGCTCCAGCAATACGAGCCGCCGGTCACCCGGCAGTTCGACGAGGCCACCTATACCGGCGACGCCTACCCCTGCTTCTCCTGGGCGTGCGACGTCGCGGAGGTCGAGGTCGATCTCGACACCTACGAGACGCGCGTGCTCAAGCTGTGGAGCGCGAGCGACGTGGGCCGCGTGATCAACCCGATCCTCTGCGCGGGGCAGGTCGAGGGCGGCACCCTGCAGGCCATCGGGTGGGCGCTCTACGAGGACGTGGTGTGGCGCCCCGACGGCTCGATCGCGAACGCGCGAATGACCAACTACATCGTGCCCACGGCGGTCGACGCGCCGCCGTTCGAGACGATCCTCGTCGAGATCCCGTTCCCCGCCGGGCCGGGCGGCGCCAAGGGGGTCGGCGAGCTCCCGATGGACGGCGGCGCGCCGGCGATCGCGTCCGCGGTCGAGCACGCGCTGTCGCACGAGCTGAAGTGGCAGGGCTCGCTGCTGCCCGATCTGCCGCTCCTCCCCGAGAAGATTTTCAACCGCGTGCGCCAACTGGAGTCGTGATGCTCGAGCTCGATATCAACGGGAAGAAACAACAGGTCGACGCGAGCCCGCTCGCGCGCCTGCTCGACGTGCTCCGCGGCCCGTGCGGCCTCACCGGCACCAAAGAGGGCTGCGGCGAGGGCGAGTGCGGCTCGTGCACCGTGCTGCTCGACGGCGAGCCGGTCAACGCGTGTCTCGTGCTCGCCGGGCAGGTGGAGGGCAGGGCGGTGCTCACCATCGAGGGCGTCGGTTCGCCCGAGCACCTCACGCCGCTCCAGCGATGCTTCATCGACGACGGCGGCGCCCAGTGCGGCATCTGCACCCCGGGCATGATCGTCTCGGCCGAGGCGCTGCTCCGCAGCCATCGCGCCCCGACCGACGAGCAGATCCGCGACGCGATCGCCGGCAACATCTGCCGCTGCACGGGCTACCAACGGATCGTCGACGCGATCCGCCACGCCGCGGAGCTCCGCAAATGACCGGCGTTGCTGGCATCCTCGACGGCGTTCGATTCGAGCGCGCCCGCTCGCTCGACGAGGCGGTCTCGCGCGTGGGCGCGTTGGTCAGCAGCGGCGAGCCGTTCCACGTGCTCGCCGGCGGGACCGATCTGGTGGTCGAGTCGCACCTCGCGCCGCCGTCGCCGGTCGCGCGTCCGGGGCGCACCATCCTCGACATCTCCTCGGTGCCGGAGCTCTCCAAGATCGAGGACCGCGGCGATCGCATCCGCTTCGGCGGCGGCGTCACCTACCTCACCCTGCGGCGCGAGCCGTGGGCGTCGCGCATCCCGCTCCTCGCGCGGATGGCCCGCGACGTGGGCGCGATTCAGATCCAGGCGCGCGGCACCCTCGCGGGCAACATCGCCACCGCCTCTCCCGCGGCGGACGGCGTGTGCGGGCTGTTCCCGCTCGACACGCTCGTCGGCCTGCGGAGCGCGTCGGGCGAGCGCGCGGTGCCGCTGACCGAGTACTTCACCGGCTACAAGAAGACGCAGCGCCGCCCGGACGAGCTCATCGCCTGGGTCGACGTGCGGGTCCCCGCTCGGGATGCCAAGTGGGCGTGGCGCAAGGTCGGCACCCGGCTCGCGCAGGCGATCTCCAAGGTCGCCCTCGCGGCGGTGATCGAGATCGATAAGGGCATTATCCAATACGCGCGCTTCGGCATGGCGTCGGTCGCGCCGGTCACCGTGTCGCTGCCGAGCGTGCGCGCGCTCCTCGAGGGCAGGGGCGTCGACGTCGACCTCGCGGCGCTCGACGCCGCGGTCGACAGGGACGTCGCGCCGATCGACGACGTGCGCTCCACCGGCGATTACCGTCGCCACGTGGCGCGCGCCGTCGTGCGAGAGCTCACGCGCTCGCTGACCACCTGATCCAGACCGTCAGCGCACGTCGTCCTCGAGCGTGCGGAGGCCCTCCTGCAGCACGCGAAACGCCGGGCCGGCCTCGAGGCGCTCCGCCGCGAGCTCCGAGAGAGCCCGCGCCTCGACCGCGCGGATGTCCTTGAGCGCGGCCGCGCGCTCGTCGGCTCCGCTCGCCTCGCGCACCTTCACCGTGAGCGCGGCGAGCTGCTCGAAGTAGGTCTCGATGCGGCCCTTCTGCTTGTTGCGCCGCCACGCGCGAAGGCCCGCCGCGGCCGACCACAGCAGCGCCCCCACGGTGATCGCGAGGCTGAGCTGGTCGGTGTACTTCTGCAGCAGCGAGGGCTCGTCGCGGCGGAAGTAGCGGTCGGCGCCGGGGTGGATCGGGAAGGGCGACTCGCTCGCGTCGAACTTCTCGGTGAGCCGCGCGAGCATCTGCTCCCGCTCGGCGAGCTTCACCTTGGCGCGGAAGAGCGACGTGGTGAGGTTGTAGACCAGATCTTCGTCGAGGTCCTTGCGGGCGACGAGCAGCGCGCGCACGCCGATGGTGCCGATTGGCTTCGGCGGCACCGAGCCGTAGAGCTGCTCGGGGATGACCGCCGGCAGCAGGTAGGGGGCGTCGACGCCGATCCCCTCGAGCGCGCTGCCCTTCTTGTCGGGATCGCCGAGCGAGAGGAGGTCCATGTCGTCGCGGCTCAACAGACGCGCCGCGGCCGAGGCGCGCACGCCGGAGACGATGAACGCCGCGTCGAGCGTGCCCTTCTCGAGCCCGTCGACGGCCTCGAGCAGCGCGAGGTTCTGGGCCGCGACCTTGTCTTTCGAGAGCGCGAAGTGCTGCATGACCTGCCAGGCGATCGTCTCGGTGCCGCTGCCGGACGGGCCGATCGCGATCCGCTTGCCGGCGAGGTCCGAGGGCTGCGCGATCTTCGCCGCTTTGCGGACCACGATCTGCAGCGTCTCCATGTAGAGCGGCACGATCAGGTTCACGCGCTCGCCGGGGCGCGAGTTGCTCGAGACGAGCGCGACGTCGACCTCGCCGCGCTCGAGCATCTCGACCGACGCGTTGCTGCCGGGGCTCTCGAGGACTGTCGGCGCGAGGCCGGGCATGTCCTTGACGAACGCGCTCGCGAGCGCCTGTCCGAGCGGGAGGAACGTGCCGCCGCGCTGCCCGGTGGCGATGCGCAACGGGACCTTGCGCTGGCCCCGCCGGTTGATCGCGAACGCGAGGACGGCGGCGAGGACGACCACGGCCAGCGAGATGACCGCGCGCCTCTTCATGGGCGCATTCTAGCCGCGCGTGGAACGCGCGAGCCAGAGGGCCAGGACGAGCGCGACCAGCGACGCGGCGAACGAGGCGACGAACGCAGCGCCCGTCCCCGGCACGGCGATGCCCGCCGTGCTCCCGAGCGTCGCTGCCGCGCTCGCGAAGCCGGCGACGATGGGGGCGCCCTCGCGATCGCGGCCGACGACGAACGGGAGCGAGCCCGCGACGACGGTGGAGGCGACTGATGTCGTCACGGCGAAGAGGAAGATCAGGATCGCGACCGGGAACACGAACGTGACCGACAACGCTGCGGCCACGGCGAGCGGCGCGGCGACGCCGAGCACGAGGAATCGCGGCGAGCGCACGATGACCATCGCGAGGATCGCGGCGAGGGCCGCGGCGGGGACGACGACGAGCGCGCGGGTCGATTGGAGGTCGCGCGCGAGGCTCCCGACGCTCCGCGAGGCGGCGATCGCGAAGACCACGACCAGCGCCGCGAGCAGGGTGGGCGTCTTGAGGAGGGCGACCGCGCGCTGCACCGGCTGCGGGCCGTGCTCGATCACCTCCACGTCGCGGTAGCCGGAGCCGGCGCGGGCCTCGGTCACGCGCGACGGGACCTGCAGCGTCGCGCGCACGAGCAGGCCGATGCCGAGGAGCATCGCGGGGACCCCGAAGCCGAGCGCGCTCGTGCCGACGAAGGCGCTCGCGAGCGACCCGATGACCCACCCCGCCGCGACCGCGGCCGCGAGCGCGGTGGCGAGCACCCGGGCGCGCTCGATTTCGCGCGTCTCGGCGATCACCGCGACGATCGCGCACCACGCGGCGACCCGGGCGAGCCCACCGAGCGCGAAGAGACCGATCAGCGCGGCCGGGGGCACCCACACCACGGCCCACAAGCTCGAGACCGCGAGCGCGAAGAGCGCGCCGAGCAGCGTGTTGCGACCGCCGTACCGCGCCGCGACGACCCCGGCGAACAGCGCCCCGAGCAGCTCGGCCGCGTTCGCCGCGAGGAACGCGTTGCGGACGACCTCGTGCGACGTGCGGCCCCCGTGCAGCGCGAGCCCGACGTTGCCGGTGACGCGCGCGATCGGCAGCGCGAGGCACGCGAGCGAGAGCGCCGGGACGACCCGCGCGCCGTTCACGCCGAGACCCTCGCGAACGCGGTGCGGAGCGGCTCGGCGTCGAGCCCGAAGCCCACCAGCACGAGCCGGCTCGTGCGCGGCCCGTTGGGCAGGAACGTCACGTCGACGTGGTCGGCCACGCCCTGCACCAGCATCCGCGGCTCGAGCCCGGCGACCGAGACGATGCCCTTGATGCGGAAGAGCCGCCCCGAGAAGCGCGCGACCTCCTCCTCCATGAAGGCGGCGAAGCGGTCCTCGTCGACCTCGCCGTCGAGGGTGAGCGCCAGCGTCTCGATCGCGTGGCTGCTCGCGGGCGGCGGCGGCGGCAGCTCGCCGGTTCGGCGCGCGAGGAGCTGCTCGAGCGACTCGTGCTCGCGGGTGACCACCGCGACGCCGTTGGTGAGCGTCGCCTCCGGCGCCTCGTCGGCGTGCGACAGCACGAGCACGTCCGCGTAGCCGATCTGCTCTTGTGCCAGATCGATGTCTCGCAGCTCATCGAGGCGCGTCGCGTCGACGACGGTGACGATCCCGTCGAGCAGCACGTCGGCGTCGCGCATCGCGCGGATGACCGCCGCCGGCGACGCGGCCCCCGACGTCTCGACGAGGATCCGCTTGGCGTCGGTGATCGATTGGAGCGCGCGCACCAGCTCGCCGTGGGTGACGCAGCACACGCAGCCGCCGGTGATCTCGACGATGGTGCGGGCGCGGCCTGCGAGCAGCTCGCCGTCGATCCCGATCGCACCCACCTCGTTGACGATCACCGCCACGTCGCCGCGCGGGTAGTCGGCGAGCCACGAGTTCACCCGGGTGGTCTTCCCCGCGCCGAGGAACCCCGTGACGATGGTGACCGCGGCCATCAGGCGCGCTTCGATGAGGCTCGGCGCGCGTCGAGCCAGTCGAGGAAAGCGCTCACGCCGACGCCGCTCGTGGCGGAGACCTCGATCGCGCGGGCCGACGGCATCACCCGCGCGAGGTTCTCGCGGATGACGGACACCGAGACGCCGGGGAGGTGCGGGAGCAGGTCGACCTTGGTGAGGACGACCAGATCGGCCTTGCGGAACATCACCGGATACTTGAGCGGCTTGTCGACGCCCTCGGTCACCGACAGCACGACGACGTTGGCTGCCTGGCCGAGATCGTAGATCGCGGGGCACACGAGGTTGCCGACGTTCTCGATGAAGAAGACGTCGCAGCCGCGCACGGCCGCGGCGAGCGACCCCTCGTGGAGCGCGTGGTGCACCATCGCGGCGTCGAGGTGACAGGCCGACCCGGTGGTGATCGGCGCCGAGAACACGCCCGCCGCGGAGAGCCGCTCGGCGTCGAGGGAGGTCGCGAGATCGCCGCTGACCGCCGCGAGCCGGAGCCGACCGGCGAGCGCGCGCGACGTGGCCTCGAGGAGGGCGGTCTTACCGGAGCCGGGCGAGCCCATGATGTTGAGGGCGAGCACGCCGGACCCGACGAAGTGCTCGCGCAGGTGCGCGGCCTCGCGATCGTTGTCCGACAGGAGCGAGGCGTGGACCTCGAGCGTCACCTTGTGCGGATCTCCGCAGCCGCATACGTCACACATCCGCGACCTCCAGCTCGATGCGGTCGAGGATGAGGTCTCCGCCCGCGGCGAGCCTCGCCTCACCGTCGCACGAACGACAGCGTAGCACCGAGCCCGCGACGATCTCGGCGCCGCACTCCGCGCAGCGCCAGACGGCGGGCTCGGTGACGAGCTCGAGCGCCGCGGCGACGTAGCCGCGCTCCGAGCGGCAGCCGTCGAACGCGGTGGCAAAGAGCTCCGCGTCGACGCCCGCGAGGTCGCCGATGCGCACCTTGAGGATTCGCACCGCCTTGCTGCCGTGCGGCGCGATCGCGCGGTCGACCTGGTCGAAGAGCGCGTGCACGAGCGACACCTCGTGCACTAACAGATCCTCGGCAACGGATCGCCGTCGCGCTCGAAGAGCCGGCGCGTCCCGAAGCCGGTGTCGAGGAGCACGGAGCCCTTCTCTCCCTCGGTCACCCGGCCGATGCACGCGGCGAGTCGACCGAGCGGGTGCGCGTGGAGCGCGGCGAGCACGGAGGCGAGGGCGGAGGGGTGCACGCCGAGGAGCGCCTTGCCCTCGTTGGCGACGGCGAGCGGATCGATCCCGAGGAGCTCGGCCGCGGCGCGACCCGGCGCGCTCATGGGCAGCGCGCTCTCGTCGAGGAGGATGCTGACACCGGCCTTCTCGGCCATCTCGGTGAGGGCGCTGGTGACGCCGCCGCGCGTGGGATCCTTCATCGCGTGGATCGCCGCGCCGCCGGCCGCGAGCGCGCCGCGCACCAGCCCGTTGAGCGGCGCGACGTCCGAGCGGAGATCGCCCTCGAGGCCGAGCGCGTTGCGCGCGCTCAGCACCGCGAGGCCGTGGTCGCCGAGGGTGCCGGTGACGACGATCGCGTCGCCGGGCTCGAGGCCGGAGTCCCGCACGACGCGGTCGGTGAGGCCGACGCCGCTCGTCGAGAGCACGAGCCCGTCGAGCTCGCCCCTGCGCATCACCTTGGTGTCGCCGGTGACGATGCGCGTGTGGGCCTCTTCGCACGCGAGCTGCATCGAGCGTTGGACGCGCGCGAGCGCCTCGAGCGGGAAGCCCTCTTCGACGATCACGCTGGAGGTGAGCGCGAGGACGTCGCACGCCCCCATCATCGCCAGATCGTTGACGACGCCGGAGACCGAGAGCCGGCCGATGTCGCCCCCCGGGAAGAAGATCGGCGCGACGACGTGCGCGTCGGTGGTGAGCACCAGCCACTTGTCGCCGAGGGGGATCGCGGCGCCGTCGCCCATCGCGCGCGCCTCGGGATCGGTCACGCCCGCGAGGAACACCGACTCGATGAGCGCGCGCATCGCGCGCCCGCCGGCGCCGTGGGCGAGCTCGACGCGGTCGTCGGTCACGACGGGCTCCCGTGCTCGTACCAGATGCGGCACGCGCCCTCGGTGCTCACCATGCACGCGCCGATCGGCGCGTCGGGGCGGCACCCCTTGCCGAAGTGGCGGCAGTCGGTCGGCTGGAGCTGGCCGGTCATGATCGCGCCGCAGCGGCACTCGGCGGCGTCGGCGCGTGGCTCGACGGCCGGTGCGGCGGCGAGCTCCGCGGCGAAGCGCACCGTCGCGTCGTGCGCGGCGAACTCGGGGCGCAGGCGGAGATCGCCGAGGGGTACGCGCGCGATGCCGCGCCACTCGCCGTCGCCCATCTCGAACACGCGGAACAGCGCGTCGAGCGCGCGGCGGTTGCCCTCGCGGGTGACGCAGCGGGGGAACGCGTTCGCGACCTCGGCTTTGCCCTCGAGGATCTGCTCCACGAGGACCACGAGCCCCGAGAGGATGTCGAGCGGCTCGAAGCCCGCGACGACGACCGGGCGCCGATGCTTCTCGACGAAGGGCTCGAAGATCCCGCAGCCGGTGATCGTCGCCGCGTGTCCCGCCGCGAGGTAGCCCTCGATCCGGCTGTCGGGAGAGCTCGCGACGACCTCCATCGCCGCGGGCACCCACTTGTGCGCCGACAGCACGAACAGGTTCAGCGGCGGGTCGCGGAGCAGCACCGCCGCGGTGGGGACGGCGGTGGTCTCGAAGCCGGTGGCGAAGAAGATCACGGGCTCGTTCGTCGCCGCGGCGAGCTCGGCGGCCTGCGTCGCGGCGTAGATCACCTCGACGCGCGCGCCCGCCGCCCGAGCGTCCTCGAGCGACTTCGCGCGACCGGGCACCCGCACCATGTCGCCGTAGGTGAGGATTCGCAGGCCGCGCTCGGCGAGGGCGACGCACGCGTCGATCTCCGGCGCGTCGGTGACGCACACCGGGCAGCCGGGGCCCATCTTGACGTGGAGGTTGGCGGGGAAGCGCGCGCGGAGCCCGTAGCGCGCGATCGCCTGCTCGTGGCTCCCGCACACGTGCATCACCGTGACGTCACGGTTCGCGCGCGCCATCGCGCGGTCGAGGCGCGCCTGCAGCGCGCGCCCGCGCGAGACGTCGCGGAACTCGAGCTTGGCGTTCACTTGCGGAGCCCCTCGAGATCCTCGGCGGTCATCGCCTCGAAGAACGCGAGCGTCTCGGCGAGATCCTCGGGGGCGATGCGCCGGATGGCGAAGCCGACGTGCACCAGCACGTGGTCGCCCGCTGCCACCGGCTCGTCGACGACGTCGAGCGAGACCCTGCGCCGCACGCCCCAGAAGTCGACCACGGCGTTGCTGCCGTCGATCTCGAGGATCCTGCCGGGGACGCCCAAACACATGGTCCCTCTTCTTAGGCCGATTCCGCGTTGAGCGCGAGCACGGCGGCGAGGGCCTGTCCAAGCGCGATCCCTCCGTCGTTGATCGGCGCCTCGCGCGCGATCATGACGCGCTCCTCTCCCGGGCGCTCGACGAGGCCGCGCTCGAGGATGCGGTTCTGCAGGCTCCCGCCGGAGAGCACGACGCGCCGGAGCCCCGTCGCCGCGAGCACGCGGGTGACCGTCGTCGCGGTGGCCTCGACGAGGGTGCGGTGAAAGCGCGCGCTGACGACGTCCGGCGCGACGCCATCGAGGAACCCGTTTGGAGGGCATAACAGCCATTCACGCAACTGAACCGAGCCGGGTGTCGACCTTGTCGGTATGAGCGAACCGATCTCGTCCCTCAAGTCCGATCCAAAGATCCCCCGACCGCCGTCGAATCGTACGCCCGCGGGGGCGAGTCTACGACAGCGGCAGCCCGGACTCGCGCGGGTAAGTCGCGTGCTTGGAACCCTCTCCCTCCTTTCGTTCGCCATGTCTGCGGGGTGTGTCAGCGACGACCAAGAGACGCGCGGCGTGCGCGCAAAGGTATCTTCGGGCGCGCCGACGGCCGTCGAGTTCAGGCTCGCCTTCGGGTGTTCGACGTGTGAGGTCGATCATATTGTCCGAATCCAACTGCCCGAGACAGGGGTCGAGGCGTACTCCGCCAAGGTGTACGAGCCTCTCGGAAGGGGGGCCTTTGTCGCGACAATGCGAGCCGACCGCACGACGGCGACGGAACCGAGCCTCCGAGCCGATGAGGCTCGTGCCTTCGCGGCCCGATACGGCAAGCTCTCGAAGGAGCTGGCGGCGGTAGCGAGAGCATCCAAACCGTCGAGCACCATCAGGGTCTTCATTTGGACGAAGGTCCTGCTGGACTATCCCGCCAAGGAGCTTCTGCTCACGGATGCTGCGAAGCTCAAAGCCTACGAGAGCGCCGTCGACGCGACGGTGCGCAGCACGACAGCGCCCGTTGTTGCATGGTTGCGCGCACGCGGCGTGAAAGTCGAGGATGATGGGTCGTCCTCCCCCGCCGTGGTCGCCGACGTCTCTGTTGCCGATTTGGCCGGGCTGCAGCGACTGTCCGAGGTCGCATCAATCGACATCGAGCGAGGGCTCGAGCCCGCGTCGAGTGCTTGGTACCAATCCGTGAGGGCTGACACTGCCGCGATTCTGAGCAGCGGAAGCAAGAAGGTCTGCGTCCGCGAACCGGATCGCCCTGACAACACCAGCCAGCTCGACGTGCCCCAGACACAGATTTACGCGCCGACCGCACCGGCCGTCGGCACACACGCCAGCCAGGTTGTCGGGGTCATCCGCAGTACGCTCGCGTACAAGATGACGACGGCGTCGATCAACTACGTAGAGAACTTCTTCTACACGCCGGAGTCGCAGAAGATTAGGTGGTGCCACGACCAGGGCGCGGCAGTCGTGAACGTCAGCGGCACGATGAACGGCGCGGCGCCAGGTGACCTCACGGGTGGCGACATGCGAGTCGACTACTGGGCGAAGCGGTCGCCGTGGCCGCTGCACGTGTGGGCTGCCGGGAATACCAACGAGGGGCCGACGAAGGACACCGTCGGCAACCGTGGGCACAACTATCTCGTGGTCGGCGCTTCAGACGACAAAGGGACAACATCGACCTCGGACGACTCCTCGTCGACCTTCCACAGCTGGCGCAACCCCACGAGCGTCCATGGCGATCGCGAGCTCCCCCACCTCGCAGCGCCTGGCACCGAGGTCGACGTTGTCGGAGGCACCACGGTGAGCGGCACGAGCTTCTCGACTCCCATGGTGTCCGGTTCGGCGCTGTTGATCGCGGCCCGAGATTGGTCGACGTTTAACGGTTGGCCAGAGATGTCGCGTGCTGTGCTCACGGCTGCTTCGGTCCATCCTCTCGAGGGGTCTGCGTTCAGTATGCTTCCGGCATCGACCGATCTGCGGATCGGTGGCGGCTTGCTGAATGCGCGTCTCGCGACCGAACTCGCCGACCCGGCGAACTTCCGTAGCCCTGGAAGCGCCGGTGCCGCCAACGGCCGCTATGCCAAGACGCTCGACTTCAATCTCGACTTCGACTCCGGCGGTAACTCCACACTGATCTGGAACGTCACCGCCAACGTGACCGGACGCCTCCGCGCCGCCATCGCATGGGACTCGACGGCCACCTGCGACGCGTCAGGAGTCTCTTGTAGCAACGATGTGCTCGATGGTGACATCGACTTGCGCATTCACAACAGCGCAGGCACCGTCGTCTGCAACTCGATGACGTACGACAGCTCCTGGGAGATGTGTGAAATTCCCGTAACCGCAGGGCAGACGTTCACGCTGCGGTTGCGCAAGTGGAGTCAGAATGCGAACACGACATATCTAGGCATCGCCTGGATGAACTGGAACCCTTCGGCCGTGTAGGAGGTGGGAGATGCGTCTGGGCATGGTCGCCGCGGCTGCGGCAGCACTCTGGCTCGGGTGCGCGCAGCGACACCAAGACGCGAACGTCGCCGGTGACGCCGCGACGGCTGCTGGCGGTGACGTGCTTGGCACCACTACCGACGCCGCCGCCGTCGGCGCGCCTGATACCCAACTCGCGCCCTCCGACGGCGAGCCGGAGTCATCCGCCGACACGGGTGGCGCCGAGGACGGTAAGGCTGTCTGCCAGCCACCCATGGACTCGGATCCCCAGTGCGTGCCGGCCCCGTGCACCGAGGTCATGGGCGCGCTGATCGATCGCGCGCGCCTCTGCAACGCGGGGATGCGCTACTTCGCCTGCTATCCGTGGGAGTTCGTGACCGCGGACATCAAGTGTCGCGTGCAGCTGTCCACGGGAGATGTCTACGGGTTCCCTGCGTTGGCTCCGATGGCACCAGTGCCGCTTCCAGGGTGGGGATTCTGCACCACGGCGGAGCAGAAGGACATGTCGGGCGCGTACTCGAGGCCGTGTTCGGCGGACGCGGGCGACTGAACCGCGAGAGCGCTCGCCGCCCATCGGTGGCGGCGATCTCGTCGTTGAAGCGCGCCATCGCATCGGTCACGGCGAACTTCGAGCGCAGGCGTGAATCGCCGAGGACTAGGGCTATTGACCCGACACTGCGTTGAGCGCGAGCACTGCCGCGAGGGCCTGTCCGAGCGCGATCCCTCCGTCGTTGATCGGCGCCTCGCGCGCGATCATGACGCGCTCCTCTCCCAGGCGCTCGACGAGGCCGCGCTCGAGGATGCGGTTCTGCAGGCTCCCGCCGGAGAGCACGACGCGCCGGAGCCCCGTCGCCGCGAGCGCTCGCGTCACCGTCGTCGCGGTGGCCTCGACGACGGTGCGGTGAAAGCGCGCGCTGACGACGCCCGGCGCGACGCCTTCGAGGAGCGCTCCGACGGCGGCGCGCACGGTGGGCCGGAGATCGATCTCGTGCGCCGCCGTGATCGGCTCGTCGAGCGCGAGCGCGCTCGGGAGCACGACCGGGTAGGCGTCGACCTCGCCCGCGGCGGCGGCCTCTTCGAGCGCGATCGCCACGTGACCGTCGAAGCCGGCCCGCGGCATCGCGAGCGCGAGCGCGCCGAGCGCGTCGAACCAGCGGCCCATGCCGCGCGCCCTCACGGTCGAGACGGAGGTCTCGATCATGCGCGCGATCGTGGCGAGCGACGCGGCGGGGACGTCGTCGAACACGCGCAGCCGTGACGTGAGCGCGCGCGCCTCTTCCGGACCGAACGCCTCGTGGAGCGCCGCGTACGCGAGCCGCCACACCTCGCGGATCGCCTGCTCGGAGCCCGGCAGCGGCAGGGGTCGGAACGTGCTCACCCGCGTCCAACGGCCGCCCTCGACGATCAGGAGCTCGGCGCCCCACGCGGTGCCGTCGGTGCCGAAGCCCGTGCCGTCGAAGACGACGCCCACCACCGGCTCGTCGACGTGGAGCTCGGCGAGCGTGGCCATGACGTGCGCGAAGTGGTGCTGGACGCCGACGCGAAGGCGCGCGGGGCGCGCGAGGGCGTAACGGGTCGTCGCGTAGTCGGGGTGGAGGTCGTGGGCGAGCACCTCGGCGCGCACGCCGAGCAGACGCTCGAAGTCCTCGACGTCGGCCTGCCACGCGCGCGCGCTCTCCTCGAGGCCGAGATCGCCGAGGTGGGGCGTGAGGTACGCGAGATCGCCGAGCACCAGGCACGCGGTGTTCTTCATGTGGCCGCCGACCGCGAGCACCGGCTCGCGCGCTCGCACCGGCAGACGGATCGGCATCGGAGCGAACCCGCGCGAACGGCGGACGACGCGCATCCCCGTGTGCGCCGCGGCCACGACCGAGTCCTCGACGCGCCGCGCGATCGGTCGATCGTGGAAGACGAACCCGTCGGCGAGCGTCGCGAGCCGCGCGCACGCCTCGTCGCGATCGATCACCGCGGGGCCGCCGCTCGGGTTGGCCGAGGTGACGACGAGCGGACGCGCGACCCGCGCGAGCAGCCGCGCGTGGAGCGGCGTGTAGGGGAGCATCACGCCCAGATGACGGCTGGCGGGCGCCACTGACGGCGCCAGCCGATCCCGATGGTCGGCGCGGGCTTCGAGCAGCACGATCGGCGCTTCGGGCGAGGCAAGCAGGCGTGCTTCTTCCGGCACCACGCCCGCGTGCTGCTGCACGCACTCGAGGTCCGGGCACATGATGGC
>JALHOE010000212.1 GCA_022843175.1 Deltaproteobacteria bacterium | reverse complement strand
GACCGGCGCGGGCGCGAACGAGCGCAGCCCGACGACGAGACCGAGCACCCCGAATGCGCCGATCGCGATCGACTCGATCGTGTCGCGCCGCTCCACCATCGCTCGCTGATACCATGGTCGCGTATGCGCGGCGCTGCCGTCTCCGCCCTCTCCCTCGCGACCTGCCTCGTGGCCTGCAACAAGGATCCCGACCCCTTCGTCATCGGCGTCCGCGGTCCCCTGCGGGCCCGGGTCTTCGAGGCGCCGGTCACCCGGGTCGAGCTTCGCGTCCGCGCGCTCGACGGCGCCGAGCGGCTGATCGCCAAGGTCTCGGCGAGCGGCGGCGGGCTCGAGGTCCCCGACGAGGCCAAGTCCGGCATCGGCGCGCTCGTCCTCGCGGGCCTCGACGACGCGGGCGCCGTCCTCGAATACGGGCGCAGCCCGTCGCTGGAGCTCTCCGGGCTGTCCGGGCGCGCGACGCTCCCGATGTCGATCCTGGTCCAGCGCAAGGGCACGTTGGGCGACGCGTTCGCGTTGTCGGCGCCGATCGTGACTCCGCGCTGCGCGACCATCGGCGCGCGCTACGCCGTCGTCGCCGACGCCACGTCCACACGGGCCGAGGTGGTCGACCTGCTCGACCTCCGGCCGAGGAACGAGCCGGCGTTCGCGGCGAAGCCGACGACCCTCGCCACCGCCGGAGCGCTCACGCTGGTGATCGACGAGGCCGGCGCGGCGACGCTCGTCGATCTCGATCAGGGCACCACCACCACGCCCACCGGTCCGTTCGCGGAGGTCAACGGCGGCGCGGTGATCCGCGACGACCGCGGCGGCGCGTGGATCGTCGGCGCGACGCGCAAGAGCGCGCCCACCGACGTCGTGCTGCGCCTCGACCCCACCGGAGCGATCGCGACCCGCAAGCTGCTCCGCCCGCGCACCGCGGCCGGCGCCGCGTACATCGCGGGGCGCGGGCTGGTCATCGCGTACGGCTCCTCGCCCTCGATGGACGAGGCCGGCCTCGAGATCATCGCCCCCGACGCGACGGCGTCGGTGGCCCTGCCCTTCCCGAGCGATCACCGTCCCGCGGGCGTCGTCGCCCCGAGCTCCGGGCAGCTGCTCCGGATCGACGAGCAGGGCGTCGGAAGCACGCTCGATCTCGCCTGCGCGACGGCGTGCATGCCCCAACCCTCCCCGCTGAAGGACGATCCACGCGCGCCCCGCGCCGACGATCACGTCACCGCGCTCGAGGGCGACGCCTCGCTCGTGGTCCGCGGCGGCCGCGTGCTGCTGCTCACCGACAAGCTCACGTTGCTCCACGACGCCGGCGACAAGCCGGTGTGCAGCGTCGCGCTCTCCACGGGCAACGCCGCGGTGATGGTCGGCGGCGAGAGCGTGCTGCGCACGGTGCGGCCGTAGGCCATTCGTGATACAGCGGCCTGGTCGTGTCGGTTCGCCGGCACGATCGCCGAGAGCTCGTACGCCTCCGGGATCTTCCCGGGTGCGAACGCGCGACACTCGTCGCGAGGGAAGTCCGGTGTAACTCCGGCACGGCCCCCGCCACGGTCATCGGGGACGAACCGCCGAGCAGCCACTGAAGCCCCGCTTCGGGAAGGTCGGCGCAGTAGGACGATCCGAGAGTCCGGAGACCTGGCTCGTTGGCGAATCTCTGAACGCGCACGGTCGGGTGCGCGCGGAGGCCACCGATGAAGCACTGTCTCCTGTTCTTTGTTTCGCTCGTGGGCTGCGGCTCGGCCGAGGAGCTCGTGCCCCGCGAGCAGACCGTCACGGCCAGCGTCCGCTACGTGTCCCGGGTGGTCTCGTACACCAAGGGCGCCAAGGGCGGCTTCAACGAGGAGAAGCTCCCCGGGGTCGTGCTCGGCCCGCCGACCGGCGGCGGGTGCTGCGCCGGCTCGATCGACGTGCTCTCGCTCGGCGACGGCGGCGAAATCGTCCTCGGGTTCGACCAGGCGATCGTCGACGGAGAGGGCCCCGACTTCGTGGTCTTCGAGAACCCGTTCGAGCCGAGCGGCGATCCCAACAGCGTCATGGCCGAGCCGGCCGAGGTCGCCGTCAGCGACGACGGCGTCACCTGGACGGCGTTTCCCTGCACCGCGACGGCCTATCCCTACGGAACCTGCGCCGGCTGGCACCCGGTCTACGCCACCGCGGAGTCGCCGATCGATCCGAACGCGCCACAAAAAGCCGGGGGAGACGCGTTCGATCTCGCCGCAATCGGCGTCAAGAGCGCGCGGTTCGTCCGCATCCGCGACATGAACGGGCGGTTCCCGGCGGCATCACCCACGGCTGGGTTCGATCTCGACGGGGTGGCGGTGCTGCACTTCCAGCCATAAAGAGAGTGCGTGGCCAAACACTCGGACCGCACCACGCCGGTCATGGTGATCCTCGCGATCGTCATCGGCTTCTTCGCGATGGCGATCCTGCCGCGGCTGCTCGAGCAGTCGCACGCCATGGTCGGCAAGGCGGCCCCCGCCCTCTCGCTCCCGGGGCTCGCGAGCGGTCCGGCCGTCGACCTCGCGGCGCTGCGCGGCAAGGTCGTGGTGCTCGATTTCTGGGCCCCGTGGTGCGCGCCCTGCAAGCACGAGATGCCCGTGCTCAACAAGCTCGCGCAGAAGCACGCCGGCAAAGTGGTCGTGGTGGGCGTGCTGGTCGATCCGGATCTCGACGGCGCGCGCGCCGTCCTCAAGAACCTCGCGATCACCTACCCCCAGGTCGAGGACGACCGCCGCGCGGCCGCGGCCGCGTTCTCGGTGCACGCGCTGCCGACGCTCGTGGTCATCGATCGCAACGGCACCGTCCGCAGCTACCGCACCGGCTTCTCGCCCGAAGAGGACATGGAGGCGGCGATCGAGCGAGCGCTCAAGTCATGAAGCGCTTGTTCCTCGCGCTGCTCGCCGCGTGCAGCAGCGAGCCCGCGGCCAAAGAGCCCGAGCCGCCCTGCGACAACCTCGCGATCGCGGGCGGCTGCGTCGCCGTGGGCTGCATCGACTGCGCGCGCGACGCGCTCGCCTGCGGTCCCGGCACCTACGCGCTCCCCGGCGAGGCCGCGTGTCATCCGGTCGGCGCCTGCAGCGAGGTCGAGGGCTCGGTCTACGTCGACGCCGCCGCGCCCGCCGGCGGGGACGGCTCCGCCGGCAAGCCGTTTCGCCGCATCGCCGACGCGCTCACGGCCGCCCCGGTCGACGCGGTGATCGCGGTGCGCGCCGGCACCTACACCGAGGCGCTCCGGATCGATCGCCCGGTCACGATCGCCGGCGCGTGCGCCGAGAAGGTCACCATCCGGGGCCTCCGCCCCGACTTCGCGGCGATCGACATCCGCACTCGCGCAAAGCTCCGCGGCCTCTCGGTCACCGGGCCCGATCAGGGCATCCTCGTGCGCGACGGCGACGCCGAGCTCGACGCCGTCCGCGTGCACGACACCGCGCACCTGGCGGTCATCGTCGACATCCTCAACGGCAAGACGGCCTCGCTGGTGGTTCGCGACTCGCTGATCGAGTCGGTCAACATCGGCGGCGTGGCGGCGTTCGGAGCGCGCGCGACGATCGAACGCACGGTGATCCGCGACACCCGGATGCGCGACGGCAAGGGCGGCCCCGGGGTGATGTCGCAGTTCTTCAAGGGCGTCGCGCCGACGGTCACCATCCGCGGCTCGCTCATCGAACACAACCACGAGGTCTCGATCGGCACCGCCGGAGGCGCGCTCGAGATCGTCGACACGCTCGTGCGCGACACGCGCCCGATGGCCGACGGCACCGTAGGCAACGGCATCCTCGCCGCGCTCGACGGGACGAGCGGCACCCTCCCCTCGCTCCGCGTCTCGGGCAGCGTCATCGAGAAGAGCCACGAGGTCGCGGTGGTGATCGGCGGCGGCGAGGCCATCCTCGAGAAGACGCTCGTACGCGACGTGCTCCGCCAAAAAAAGCGCAACGTCTACGGCGTCGGCATCCAGGTCGAGCCGGGCGTCACCCTCACGCTCCGCGACTGCACTGTCGAGCGCGCGTCGCACGCGGGCATCGCCCTGTTTGCCGCCCGAGCGACCATCGAGCGGACGCTGGTGCGCAACGTGGACGGCGCCGCGATCGGCGTGATCGACGCCGAGGGCAAGGGCTCCACCGCCACGCTCGAGCGCGTGCTGCTCCTCGACAACGTCCACGCGGGCGTGCTCGTCGCCGGCTCCGAAGCGCGCCTCACCGACTCGGCCGTCCGACGCACGGCTGGCCGCGACGGCCGCTTCGGCGACGGCGTGGTCGGCCTGCCCTCGGGCCCGCTCCTGCCCGCGGTCACGGCGAGCGGCACCGCGCTCGAGGGCAACGCGCGCGCCGGGTTCGCGATGTTCGGCGGCGCGCTCACCCTCACGGGCGCGCGCCTCGCGTGCAATCGCGTCGACCTCGACATCGAGCACGACACGGCGCTCACCGACGGCGGCGGCAACGGCTGCGGGTGTGGGAGCGCGACGAGCTGCCGCGCCGAGAACAACTCGCTCGAGCTCACTCCGGCTCCGGATCGCGCGGTTCGGTGATGAGCGCGCGCGCGGCCTCCTCCATGGCCGCCCGAGCCTCGGCCGAGTCCCACGGCGGCAGCGCGATGCGAAAGCGCGCGCCCCCGATCGGCGACGCGTCGCACACGATGATGCCCCCGTGCTCGACGACGATCTTCTTGACGATCGCGAGACCGAGGCCGGTGCCCTCGGTGCGGGTCGTGACGTAGGGATCGAAGATCCGCTCGCGATCGGCGACCGGCACGCCCGGCCCGTCGTCGTCGACGTCGATCGCGATCCGCCCGTCGGCGAGCGTGGACGCGTGGACCTGCACCCGATGGCCGCGGCCGGCCGCACGGATCGCCTGCACGCCGTTGCGCACCAGGTTGTCGATCGTCTTGCGGAGCATTTGCCGATCGGCAGCCAGCTTGGTCGCGCGGGTGCCGTCCGGCGCGGCGACGGACCTCGGATCGACGGTGACCCGCACCGGGATGGCAGTGCCGCCGCTCGGCGTCAGGCGGAGCGCGACGTCGGCGGGATCGGTCCCGAGCCCGAGCCGCTCGAGCGTGGGCTTGACCTCGGAGAGCAGCCGCTCGACGTCCTCCTCGACGAGCCGTGCGTGGGGCAGCCGCGCGAACTCGGAGAACTCCGACACGAGGCGCCGCAGGGTGCCGACCTCCTCGGTCACGATCTCGAGGGTGGTGTCGAGCAGCTTCTTCATGCGCGGATCGCTGCCGTCGTAGCGGGTGTGGGTCTCCTCGACGGCGAGCTGGATCGGCGTGAGCGGGTTCTTGATCTCGTGCGCGAGCCGCCGGGCCATGTCCTGCCACGCGCCGACGCGCTGGAGGTACTCGATGCGCGCGCGGCTCCGCTCGACCTCGCGGAGCATGCGGTTGAAGGCCACCGCCAGCTCGCCGATCTCGTCGGCGCCCTGCTCGGGGACGCGCACCTCGAGGTCGCCGGCCGCGACGCGCTGGGCGGCATCGGCGACGCGCGACACGCGCTGGGACAGGCTCCGGGAGAAGCCGTAGCCCACGGCGGCGCCGACGAGGATCGTCCCGCCGAGCAGGATCGCGAAGAAGAGGACGTTGAGCCGCACGAACTCCTCGCGCCGCGCGATGACGCCCTTGTAGAGCTGCACGAACTCGTCGGCCTCGTGGCGGCGCTCGATGCGCGCGCGATCGGTGACGAAGGTGGCGACCAGCATCGCCGCGTTCTCGTCGGGCGCGAGCTGCTTGCACTGGACGAGCGCGTACTCCTTCTGGGAGTCGATCGGCGTATCGCGCCGCACCTCGGCGATCTTTCGTCCCTTGCCGGAGTCGGCGGACGCGCCCTTGTCGCCCGACGCGGCGAACCGCGCGAAGCAATCGGCCGGGCCGAGATCGGCCCACACCTCGAGCGCCGCCAGCGAGATGAGGGGCGGCCCCACGAACGAGTCGGGCTGATCGCTGTACCGCTCGAACGCGTCGCGGAGCTCGCCGTCGATCTCCTTCACGTCTCCGATCGCGGCGGCCGCGCGCAGCGGCTCGAGCGAGGCGATGGCCTCGGCGCGGTATTTCATGCTCGATTTGAGCGCGCGCACCAGCGGGCCGTATACGTCGAGCGAGGCCTCGAGCTCTCGGCCGACGCGCGGATCGTAGAACATGTCGGCCGCCTTCTGGGCGAGCCGCAGGGCGAGCACGATGCCGATCACCAGCGGCAGCGCTCCCATCACCATCACCACGAGGGTGAGCCGACGCTCGATGAGTCCGACGAGCGGACGACGCCTCGGCGGCGCCAGCGCGCGCGAAGACGGCGGGGACTCGTCGGCCACGCTCAGACCGCGCTCATACCAGGGGGTCCTCGACCTCGGCCTCCGCGCGGCGCCGACGCTCGGCCATCAGTCGCGACCGCACGTGGCCGATCATGGCCTCGGCGTAGTCGTCGAACGAGGGCGCCTCCAGGCCGGTGCCGGCGAGGATCGCCTCGGTGTTCTTGGCCGAGTACTGCACCGACGTCGCGAGCTGGTCGAGGAACGCGCGCGGCGACTTGGCCAGGCGATCGAGCCCCGGGGTGCGGAGGATGGCGCGCGTGACGTTCGCCGGGATGAAGCCGCGCGGCGTGCGGCGACCGGCGGCGCGCGCCAGGATCTCGAACACGTCGCGGATGGTGTGCGGCTTGGGATCGACGAGGTGGAACGTCTGGCCGATGGCGCGCGGATCGCGACCGATCGTCACCGCGGCGCGCGCGACCCAGTCGACCGGGACCATGTCGAGCCGCGCGTTGCCCTCGGTGGGAAGCGGGATCGCGAAGTCCGGCGGCGCAGTGAGCATCAACAGCACGAGGAGGTAGGGGCCGTCGAGCCGGTCCACCTCGCCGGTCTGCGAGTCCCCGACGATGAGCGTGGGGCGGAGCACGATCGACGGCACGTCGCGCGCCGCGCGCACGATCTTCTCGGCGCGGAGCTTCGTCTGCTCGACGATGTTGCGCGGGTGCTGGCCGACGTCGACGTCGCTCTCGAGCACGGCGCCGCGACGGTCGCCGGAGACGTAGGCGGTGGAGTGATGGACGAAGGCACGAAGGTGGGTCGCGGCGCGCGCCAGCTCGAGCGCCTCGCGCGTGGCGCGCACGTTGACGGCCTCGGCGAACTTCTCGTCGACCGCCAGGTAGGTGACCTGCGCGGCGTGATGGATGATGTCGACCTCGGCTGCGACGCGCTTGAACTCGGCGCCGGAGAGGCCGAGATCCATCGCCGCGGCGTCCCCGTCGAGCAGGGTGACGCGGGCCCGCGCCTCGGCGGGGAGACCCTCGACGAACACGCGCGCGGCCTCGCGAAATTTGGAGCGGACGACGGCGACGAGCTTGGCGCCCTTGTGATCGAGCACGCGCGACGCGACCCGCCGCGCGAGGAGCGTCGGCAGGCCGGTCAGGACGACCGTCTCGGACATGGGGCCGGAGAGTATCAGTCGACAGTCGACAGTCGACAGTCGACAGTAGGTCGCCACGATGGACGCTCACGTGCTCACGGGCCGCGTAGTGACGATGACCGACGACGAGGCGATCGACGACGGCGCCGTCGCGATCGAACGAGGCGCGATCGCGTTCCTGGGCCGGAGGTCGGAGCTCCCGGAGCGCTTCGCCCCACTCCCGCCGCGGCGCGCCGGCCTGATCACCCCCGGCCTCTGCGACGCGCACACCCACGCGGCCTGGGTCGGCTCCCGGCACGGCGAGTACCTGCAGAAGCTCCGCGGTGAGGGCTACGAGGCCATCGCCGCGCGGGGCGGCGGCATCGTCGCGAGCATGCGCGCGATCGAACAGGCGACGGTCGACGAGATCGCCGAGACCCTGATCGCGCGGCTGAAGCGCATGGCCGCGCTCGGGGTCACGACCGTCGAGGTGAAGACGGGCTACGGTTTGCGGCGCGCCCTCGAGGAGAAGCAGCTCGCGGCGATCGCCATGGCGTCACGCGCGAGCGGCGTGCCGCGCGTCGTCCCCACGCTGCTCGCCCTTCACGCGCTCCCCCCCGAGGCGCGCGGCGACGACCGAGCGCGCGCGGAGTACGTCGCCTCGGTCGGAGCGCTGGTCCGCGCGTCGCGCGATCGCGCCAAGTTCGTCGACGCGTACGTGGATCGCAACGCGTTCCGGGTCGACGAGGCGCGCGCGGTGATGAACGTCGCCCGCGAGGTCGGGCTCGGCGTGCGCATGCACATCGGTCAGTTCGCGGACGTCGGCGGAGCGGAGCTCGCGGCCGAGCTCGGCGCGCGCTCCGCCGATCACCTCGAGTACGTGGGCGAGGCCGGGCTTGCGGCGCTCGCCTCGGCCGGGGTCGCGGCGACCCTCCTCCCGATCGCGTCGTTCGTGCTCGGGCAAGCTGCCCCCGATGTGCCCGCGCTCCGTCGGGCCGGGATCCGCCTCGTGGTCGCCAGCGACGCCAACCCGGGGACCGCGCCCTCGGAGTCGCTCCCGCTCGCGATGGCGTTTGCCGCGCGGCTCTACGGGCTCTCGACCGCGGAGATCCTGGCCGGCGTGACGACCGAGGCCGCGCGATCGCTGGAGGTCGAGGCCGGCGCGCTCCGCGAGGGGGCGGTGGCCGACGTGGTTGGGTGGGATCTCCCCCACGAGGACGCGCTGCTCCAGCCCTGGGGCACGGGGCGGACCACTTTCGTCTTTTGTGGTGGCCACCCCCTCTAGCTTTCGCGGAAAGCGGCCGTACAAAAGAACGGAACGGACCCAACGGTCCGTTCGTTCGAGGCATCAGTATCGTGAAGCTAGCGAAGGCAGTCTAAGGAAGCTCGATCAAGCTCTGTCGACCAAGCACAAGGACTGAAGAAAAAGCTCAAGGAAGCGGGGAGCCGGAAGCACGATCAACACGGCCATGTTGATTGCGCTGAAGGGAAGGAAGCTCCGCAAGCGCCAGACGGCGAGCCCTTGAGCAGTCCTCGTGCCAATTCGGCAGAGCTTGTGTTTTTGTTCCCCGGCGACGGAAAACGTCACAGTTTCCCGGCAATTTTGCGCTATGACCCCGATGTCACACTTGGTGCGTCGGCGCGCTCTCTGGCGTTCGCGTCCGAGCTCCCCCCGGGCAGAAACATTTTTGCGTAGCCGCCTCCCAATCATGAGCGAGGAAACTCGAGCCAAGCAGTACTACGACGCGTTCGCGGCGACCTACGAGGCCGAACGAGACGGTCGGAGCCGATACCACGACCTCCTCGACGAGCTGGAGGTCGATCTCGCCCTCCCCTACGTGCGGGACCGAGAGGTCGTCGAGGTCGGCTGCGGCACCGGGCTGCTCCTCCGGCGGTTCGCCGAGACCGCGAAGCGGGCGGTCGGGATCGACCTCTCCCCGGGGATGCTCGAGCGCGCTCGGGCCCGCGGCCTCGACGCGCGCGAGGGCAGCGCCGGGCACCTGCCGCTCCCGAGCGCGTCGTTCGACGTCGCGGTCTCGTTCAAGACGCTCCCCCACGTGCCCGACCTCCGGCGCGCGCTGTCCGAGATGGCGCGGGTGGTCCGCCCGGGGGGCGTCGTCATCGCCGAGCTATACAACCCGAACAGCATGCGCCACGCCGTCAAGCGGCTGCTCCCCGCGGGGCGCGTCGCAGACGTGACCGAGCGGGACGTGTTCGTGCGCTTCGACGACCGCGAGGACCTTCTGCGCGCCCTGCCGGCCCACTGTACGGTCGAGCGCGTGCGCGGGATCCGCACCGTGATCCCGGCCGCCGTCGCGCTGCGCGTGCCCTTCGTCGGTCCGGCGCTCGAGCGCATGGAGCGCGGCCTCGCCGACAGTGCGTTCGCGGAGCGCTACGGTGGATTCATCGCGTACGTGATCCGCCGCGGGTGATTTGCGAAGACCGCGCGGAACGCATGCTGCTAGGCTAATTGCCGTGCGGTTCCTCTGTATCAGCGACATCCACGGCGAGCTCACGGCGCTTCGAGCCGTGCTCGCCACAGCGGAGCGTCGCGGCTACCAGAAGATCCTCGTCGCGGGAGATCTCTGCTTCCCCGGCCCCGAGCCGCTCGAGACCTGGCGCACCCTCCAGCGGGAGCAGGCGATCTGCGTGCAGGGCGTCTCCGACAAGGCGCTCGCCACGATGGACCCGCAGCAGCTCGAGGACCTGGCGGCCGACCCCACCCAGAAGGCGATGGCTCGCAGGTTCCTCGAGGCACGCCGCAGCGTGGGCGAGCTCGTGCTCGAGCGCCTGCGCCGCCTGCCCACCCACCACCGCATCGCGCTCGAGGACGGGCGCGAGCTCCTCTTGGTCCACGGCTCGCCCGAGGATCCCACCGAGGCGATCACCCACGACCTCGACGACGACGAGATCAACGCCCTCATCGGCGACGACCCGGCCGACGTGATCGTGTGCGGCATGAGCCACACGCCGTTCGTCCGCGAGCTCGATGGCGTCACCGTGATCAACGTCGGCAGCGTCGGGGATGCGCCCGGCGGCGGGGTCGCGCACGCCACCTTCATCGAGTCGACGAGCGGCGGCATCGTGATCGACCCGATCGTCGTCCCGTTGCAGGACGACGTGGCGGTTGGTACGTAGGTCGGTCAAACTCCCGTACAGGGGATGAGCGAAGAGCGACGAACGTCCGCGCGGCGCAGGGTCTCGCTCGCCGCCGAGCTCGAGACCACAGAGGGCCGCAAGGTGATCGCCGTGTGCCGCGACGCGAGCGATCGCGGCGTGCAGCTCCTCACGCAGGAGGCGCTCGCGATCGGAAGCGCGTTTCGTGTCTGCCTCCTCCTGCCGACCGACGAGCCGCCGATCGGTGTGTCCGGCCGGGTGGTGCGCTGCGCGCCGCTGGAGCCGGAGCTCGCGGACGTGTGGTCGTATCGCGTGGGCGTGGAGCTGACCGACCCGCCGCCGGAGCTCGCGACGCTGCTCGACGAGATCGCCGCGATGGCGGAGGGATAAGCACAAGCCCGCTCGCTGCGGGCACAGCTTTCCCACCGCTTCTCAACAGACCTCCCGGACATAGGCCGTCCACACCGCGCTTTCCGCTGCTGCCGTGCGGCGCTAACCAACTGCGATGGCCGACCCGGGGGCGGACTTCGTCCACCTGCACGTCCACTCTCAGTACTCGTTCCTCGACGGCGCGATCCGGGTGAAGGACCTGGTCAAGCGCGCGAAGGAGATGAGCGCGCCCGCCGTGGCGTTGACCGACCACGGCAACATGTTCGGCGCGATCACGTTCTACAAGACGTGCAAAGAGGCGGGCATCAAGGCGATCCTCGGCTGCGAGCTCAACGTCCTCCACAACGACAAGAAGGACGCGCGCAAGGACCCCAACGCCGGCCACGGCAAGCACCTCGTCGCGCTCGCCAAGAACGAAGAGGGCTACAAGAACCTCATCCACCTCGTGTCGATGGGCTACGTCGACGGCAAGTCGCAGGACGGCGTCCCCCGCATCGACATCGACCTCCTCTCCCAGCACACGCGCGGGCTCATCGGTCTCTCGGGCTGCATGGGCGGCGGCGTCGCGCAGGCGATCCTCGAGCAGGGCGAGGACGAGGGCCGCCGCGTCGCCTCCAAGCTCAAGGACATCTTCGACCCCGGCGCGTTCTACCTCGAGGTGCAGGACCACGGCTTCCCCGAGCAGCCGATCCTCAACGGAATCCTCCGCCAATACTGCCAGGACCTCGATCTCCCCCGCGTCGCCACCAACGACGCGCACTACCCCAAGCGCGACGACGCGTCGGCCCACCTGCACCTGTGCTGCATCGGCGCCGGCAAGACGATCGAGGCGATGAAAGAGGGCGACCACGGGTCGCAGGAGATCTTCCTCAAGTCGCCGAGCGAGATGCTGCAGACCTTCCGCGACGACCCGATCGCGCTGAAGAACACCCTCGCCATCACCGAGCAGATCGAGCTCAAGCTCAAGCTCGGTATCCCGATGCTCCCCACCTTCCAGGTGCCGGACGGCTCGAGCATCGACGACCACTTCCGTCACGTCTCGCGCGAGGGTCTCGAGCGGCGCTTCAAGGAGTTCGACCTGATCGGCAAGAGGGTCGACCAGGCCGGCTATCGGCAGCGGCTCGAGTGGGAGCTCGACGTCATCTGCAAGATGAAGTTCCCCGGTTACTTCCTCATCGTCTGGGACTTCATCCGCTACGCCAAGGAGCACGGCATCCCGGTCGGCCCGGGCCGTGGCTCGGGCGCGGGCTCGATCGTCGCGTACGCGCTGCGCATCACCGACCTCGACCCGCTCCCCTACAACCTGCTGTTCGAGCGCTTCCTCAACCCGGAGCGCGTGTCCATGCCCGACTTCGACGTCGACTTCTGCATGGACCGCCGCCAGCGCGTCATCGAGTACGTCGCCGAGAAGTACGGCATGACGTCGGTCGGTCAGATCGCCACCTTCGCCGAGCTCAAGGCCAAGAGCGTCATCAAGGACGTCGGGCGCGTGATGGGCGTCTCCCCGGCCGAGACGCAGCGCCTGTCCAACCTCATCCCCATGAAGAGCCCGGGGCAGACCTACTCGATCCCCGAGTCGCTCGAGCGCGAGCCCAAGCTCAAGGCGCTCTCCGACACCGACCCGCGCATCAAGGAGCTGCTCGACCAGGCCACCAAGCTCGAGGGCCTCACGCGCCAGGCAGGCATGCACGCCGCAGGCGTCGTCATCAGCGAGGGCCCGCTGTGGGACCACGTGCCGTGCTTCACCGGCGCCAACGGCGAGCTCGTCACCCAGTACTACAAAGACGACGTCGAGCTCGCGGGCCTCGTCAAGTTCGACTTCCTCGGCCTCAAGACGCTCACCGTGATCGACATCGCGGTGCAGCTCATCAACGCGCGGCCCGATCTGAAGCGTGAGAGCCGCACGTTCGTGCTCGAGGCGATCCCGATGGACGACGAGCTCACCTTCAAGCTCCTCCAGTCGGGCGAGTGCAAGGGCGTCTTCCAGCTCGAATCGAGCGGCATGCAGAGCCTGTTCAAGGATCTGAAGCCCACCTCGTTCGAGGACATCGTCGCCGCCGTCGCGCTCTACCGGCCGGGCCCGCTCGGCACCGGCATGGTCAAGGACTTCGTCGACTGCCGCCACGGCCGCAAGCCGATCCAATCGCTGCACCCGCTCGTCGACGAGCTCCTGAAGCCGACCTACGGCGTCATCGTCTACCAGGAGCAGGTCATGCAGATCGCGCAGCTCCTCGCGGGCTACTCGCTCGGCGGCGCCGACCTGCTCCGCCGCGCCATGGG
Organism: Deltaproteobacteria bacterium; assembly: GCA_022843175.1. Lineage (GTDB taxonomy): Bacteria > Myxococcota_A > Polyangia > Polyangiales > JADJMO01 > JALHOE01. The sequence continues at coordinate 2,146 of JALHOE010000212.1, read as the reverse complement.
CAAGAAGAAGCCCGAGGAGATGGCCAAGCAGAAGTCCACCTTCGTCGACGGCTGCATCAAGAACAACGTCCGGGAAGAGGACGGCGTCCGCATCTTCGAGCTGCTCGAGTACTTCGCGGGCTACGGCTTCAACAAGTCGCACAGCGCGGCGTACGGCCTCATCACCTACCAAACCGCGTTCCTCAAGGCGCACTACCCCGTCGAGTTCATGTGCGCCTCGATGAGCGCCGACAAAGAGAAGATCGACAAGGTGGTGCGGCTCATCGCCGAGGGGCGCGCGATGGGCGTCACCATCCTCTCGCCGGACATCAACGAGTCGGGCATCGACTTCAGCGTCGTCTACGAGGCGCCCGAGGGCGATCCGCGCACCCGCCCGCCCTTCGGCTTCACCGGCACCGGCAAGGTCCGCGATCCGCTCCGCCCGCGCATCCGCTTCGGGCTCGGCGCGGTGCGCGGCATCGGCGAGGCGGCCATCCAGGCGGTCCTCGAGGCGCGCCAGAGCGGTCCGTTCCGGGACATGTTCGACTTCGCCGCCCGCGTCGACGCCAAGCGGATCAACAAGGGCGTGTTCGAGGCGCTCGTCCACTCGGGCTCGATGGACTCGGTGCTCAAGCCGCTCGCGGTCTCGCGCGCCAGCGCCGCGGCGTCGGTCGAGCTCGCGCTCGAACGCTCCAAGGCCGCAACCAAGGACCGCAACGCCGGCCAGTCCGACATGTTCGGGTTGTTCGCGGCCGCCGCGCCGGAGAAGGCGGCGGCCATCTCCGGCGACCGCTACGTCGACGCAGCGCCGTGGGATTCGCGCGAGCTGCTCCTCTTCGAGAAGAAGTCGCTCGGGTTCTACCTCTCGGGCCATCCGCTCGACCGCTACGGGCGCCTCGCGGTCATCAACACCGCCGACGTCGCCGACCAGCAGGAGCGCAGCAAGGTGAAGCTCGCGGGCATGGTCGAGGGCTACCGCGAGCGGCCGATGAAGACCGGCGGCGGCAAGATGGCCTTCTTCGAGCTCGAGGACCGTATGGGCCGCATCGAGGTCAAGGTGCGCCCACAACAGGTCGACGCGTTCGCCTCGGTGCTGTCGAGCGGCGAGCCGATCGTCCTCAAGGGCATGATCGCCTACGACCGTCGCAACCAGGACGAGGCCGACGAGGACAACGCGGCCGAGCCCACGCCGCAGATCCTGCTCGACGAGGCGCAGCTCCTCGCCGACTTCATCCGCACCGAGACGCGCGGGGTCTCGCTGCGCATCGCGCACGAGCGCGCGCGCACCGAACAGCTCCACAAGCTCGCTGAGCTCTTCCGCACCTGCCGCGGCGGATGCCCCGTCACCCTCACGCTCGCGCTCGACGACGGCACCGAGGTGTCGCTCGCGCTCGGCCAGGAGTTCCGCGTCGAGGCGAGCGACCCCATGCTCGCCGGTCTCGAGCGCCTCTTCGGCGATCGCGTGGCCGAGCTGCGAACCGCGTAGCCTGCGGCCTCGCCGCGCTAAGCTCCGCGCGTTGTCGAACGACCCCCTGACCTTCTCGAGCCTCTCCGCGGCGGTACCCTCCGGGGCGGCCGTCGTGTCGGTGCTCGATGCGCTGAGCGTGCCGCTCGCCGAAGCGCTGACGATGCGCGACGTCGCCGAGGCGGTGGTGCGAGCGTCGGTCCCCGCGCTCGGCGGCCAGGCCGGCGCGGTGTACGTGGCGTCGGGGGGTCAGCTCGGCTCCCTCGCCCACGCCGGGGCCTCTGCGCCGCGCAACCTCGCCCTCGACTCGCCCCTCGCGACGGCCCGGGTCGCACAGAGCGGCGTGCCGGCGTTCTTCGCGACGTACGCCGAGTACGCGGCCACGTTCCCCGCCGCCGCCGCCCGGGTCGCCCCGGAGAACGCGCAGCGCCTGGCGATCCTGCCGCTGGCCCTCGGCGGCGCGCCGTTCGGCGTGCTCTCGATCTCCTACGCGAGCGCGCGGCCCTTCGGCGATCTCGAGCGCACGGTGCTCCTCCTCGTCGGCAACCAGTGCGCGTCCGCGCTCGAGCGGGCGCGCCGTCACGACGAAGCCATCGCCGCGCACGCCAGGCTCGAGTTCCTCGCCGAGGTCGGACGCGTGCTCACCGCCTCGCTCGACGTCGAGCCCACGGTGCAGGCGCTCGCGCGCCTCTGCACGCGCGG